>JAJZNG010000237.1:15015-21193 GCA_021847945.1 Actinomycetes bacterium
CTCGGTGAGCACCAACAGGGGAATGCCGGCGCCGGCACCGATCGGTTTCGCCCACCGAGGAGCGCGAAGCCTCGAGAAGGAGAACACGATCGCTGCCTTCTCCAGAGCGCTCCTGCTCGGAGCTTCCGGGTTGGAGACTGATGCGTGGCTCACTGGCGATGGCGTCGTCGTGTTAGACCACGACGGCCTTGTCGGGCCGATCTGGAGACGCAGGGCAATGTCGGTAACTGCCAGGTCAGACCTTCCGGGGCATGTGCCATCCCTGCGGGACCTCTACGTGTGCTGCGGCACGTCTTTCGAGCTTTCCGTGGACGTTAAAGACCCGTGCGCCTTTGTGCCGCTCCTGTCCGAGGCGCGAGAGGCTGGGGCATCGCAGCGGCTGTGGTTGTGCTACCCCGACTGGAGGCTTCTGGCCTCTTGGCGTCAGGAAGCCCCCGAAGTACGGCTTGTGGAGTCGACCAACCTCAAGAAGATCTCAGGGAGTTTCGACGCCCACCTGGGCTCTCTTGCCGGCTCCGGTGTCGATGCGCTGAACCTTCACCGCTCGCAGTGGACAGCGCAACTCGTCGCAACGGTGCGCTCGGCGGGTCTGACAGCCCTCGCATGGGACGCCCAAACACCGGCGGCGTTGCGCGAGATGCTGGGAATGGGCGTCGAAGGGGTTTACTGCGACGACGTCGAGATGATGATGTCAGCGCTAGACCCCGACAGGCCTCACAGGCTCCCGATCTGCGACAAGGGCCAGACGATAGCGAACGCCTCACCGATGATGGAAGAGCCCGATATCGGACCTATGTAGCGGGAGTCCTCAGAATCGCCGCGGTTATCGCCCATCACGTAGTACTCGTTGGGCGGAAGGTGAAGGGTGTCGCCCGTGCAGTCGACGTGGGAGAAGCCGGCCGCTGGGTCGCATATCGGGGGTCCTGGGGACAGTTTCGCCTGCGCCGAAAGCCACGGCTGGGAGGTGAGATGCCCGTCGACATAGATCTCCCCCTCAGGTCCGGATCGCAGGGTCTCACCGGGCAGCCCGACGACCCTTTTGATCAGATATGTGATGCCCGGGGTGAAGTCGCCAGCCGGTTTGCGGAACACGATGACGTTCCCGAAATGCACCGGGTGCAAGTCGTAGCTGAGCTTGTTGACCAGAACTTTGTCACCGACATGAAGCGTGGGTTCCATCGACCCCGACGGTATGAAGAACGGCTGTATTACGAAACTTCTCATCACCAAGGCGGCGGCTAGGGCGACGCCGAGCACTATCGCCCATTCGACGAGACCTCGCACACGTCGCCTGCGCCGCCGCGGTGCAACCCGTTGTGAAACGGACGGGTCACCGGTCGCTTCGGGCATGGCCCTCGACGCTAGTCAAATCAGAGCGCCGATCACGGTCACTTATCCCCGCCCGTCGCTCTGGGGTTGCGCTTGTAGCGTCGCAGGACCCGCCTGGCTGCGTCCGATGCGACGTCGGTATCGCCTTCGATCACCGCCACCGAGGCTCCTGCCCGCAACAGCAGCCGTTCGATCCATGCTCTTTCCGCTGCTCTAAGACGGACGCGTAGCCTTCCCTCCCCTAGGTCCACCACCTCCTCGTTGGGGTAACGCTCGGCGATCCATCGAGCTTCAGGTTCCAGTTCGAGAACCCACGAGGTGTCGGTGTCAGCAGGGTTGAAGAAGACTGCTGGGTTCACCGGCCGTGCCGGGGAGGATGCCGGAAATTCAAAAGTCTCCGATGTCTGGGCGGCTTCGAGGATCCTGTCGAGACGGAACACCCTTTCGGCCTGGGCGGTCTCGCACCACGCCGACAGGTACCAGTAGCCCGCTACGTTTAGCAGCTTCCAGGGGTGGACCACCCTTCGCGTGGTGGCGTCACGGCCGAACGAGTAGTAGGTGAGGTCCACCTTCGAGCGGCGCGCTACCGCTTCGCGGAGTCTGGCGAGCAGGTCGGGGGGCGTCGAGTCCAGTTCGATATCGACTGCTTCGTCGTTGCCGAGGCCCAAGGCACGGGCGAGCTTTGCCAGGGCTGACGCCAGCGCCACGTTGGCGTCGGCTCCCGGCATCCGCAGATAGAACCGGCCGACCGCCACCAGTGCGAGGGCCTCTCGGCTGGTCAGCTTCAACGGCCGGCGGAAGTAGTCGGCCATGGTGATCCACACGCGACCTCCCGCGATAGTCACGTCGATTAGCACGTCGGGAGTGAACGGGTACACCCCGCAGAGGAACAGCAAGTTGAGGTCTGCCGTGAGGTCCTTTTCGGTGATGTCGAAACGGCTGCACACTTCTGCGACGGTTGGGCCTTCGTGGGCTGCTATCCACGGTACGATCGCCAACAAGCGGCCGAGGCGTTCGCCGGCGGTGGGCGGCCTCACACGAGACTCTCCAGCCATTCTACGATGTGCGTTCTAAGGTCGGGAGGCGCGACGACCTCGGCGTGGTCGAGATATCCGAGGACGGCGGATCTCAAGCCGGGAGTGCTCGTAAAGGTCAGTTCGAACACGACCGAACCGTCAGGTCGTATCTCCTTTTGGGTTGACACCCCGAATTCTGCACGTGCAAGGGCTGCATTGTCAGAGTCGACGACCACCAGCGCCGTTCGGGGCGTTTCATCTCCGAGAAGCCATGGCGGGGCTGGGCCTGCCTGGGCCGCCGGCGGAATGTGGAAAGCGGCTGGGTCGCCGTCGGCGGTCAAGTCTGAACCAGCGCGGTCAAGTCTGAACAGGCGTTCCTCCCCCGCTCCTAGATCGAAGCCCGACAGGTACCAGTTCCCGCGGTGGTATGCCAGCCTCCACGGCTCCACCTGCCTTAGCCTGCCGTTGTAAGTGAAGCTGAGCTTGCGCCGGTCGGCTATCGCGGCGAATGCCGTCGCTGCGCTGGCGTCCACTCGGAGCTCCCCGGCCTGCGCCAGCCCGTGCGCGCCGGCGTCCCCAGTCCCACCAGCACCGCCCAGCTTGCGCAGGGCGGCCACGAGAGCGTCGCTCCAGTCTCCTTCCAAGTGGACTGCAGTGGCGGCTAGGCGTATCGCTGTCAGCTCCTCCTCTTCGAGACCTGGGTCGGTCAGCTCGTAGAGCTCTCGTGGGATTCGGTACCCGATCTCTTCGCTAGGCCCTTCGGGGACGTCTGTGACGACAGGAAACCCCATCTGACGCAGAAGTTCCTTGTCGCGTTCGAAGTTCCTGCGAAAGGCACTCGGATCGGATGAGTACCCGTCTATGCGCTCGGCGATATCAGCGCGTGTCAAGGGACGGTTCGTGTCGATCAGGGCTGCAACAAGGTTGACCAGGCGTTCAAGGCGGTCCACTTACCAGCAGCTCCTAGAGGGATGCGATCAACTTGTCGACCCGCTCGTCGGTCGACTTGAACGGGTCCTTGCACAGGACGGTCCGCTGAGCCTGGTCGTTCAGCTTTAAATGCACCCAGTCCACGGTGAAATCCCTGCGACGCTCCTTGGCCCGCCGGATGAAATCCCCCCGAAGTTTAGCCCGAGTCGTCTGGGGGGGATTGTCCACGGCGTCGGCTATAGCCTCGTCGGTGGTAGCCCGCTCGACCAGGCCGGCGCGTTGGAGCTTGTAGAACAGGCCCCGCTCTGTGTTGACGTCGTGGTACTGCAGGTCGATCAGGGCGATCTTCGGGTGGCCGAGGGAGAGCTGGTTGCGCTCACGGTAGCGTTCGATCAGATGGTGCTTGATAACCCAGTCGCATTCGCGTTCCATCGACCAGGGGTCCGATGCCAGTCCGGTCACGCAGTGCTCCCACATATCCAGCGCCCGGTCCTCCATCGGGGAAAGTCCCTTGAGGTCCCGGTAGCGTTTCGCCCGCTCCAGGTAGATCGACTGTATTTCAAGGGCGGACGCCTCGCGGCCGTTGGCCAGCCGGACCCGCCGTTTCAGGCTGGTGTCGTGGCTGATCTCGCGGATCGCGCGGATCGGGTTCTCAAGGGTCATGTCTCGCAGCACGACGGACGGGTCCTCGAGCATGCGTAACAGGATGCTGGTAGTGCCGACTTTGAGGAAAGTGGCGTACTCGCTCATGTTGGAGTCGCCGACTATCACGTGCAACCGTCGGTAGTACTCGGCGTCGGCGTGGGGTTCGTCGCGAGTGTTGATTATCGGACGGCTGCGAGTCGTCGCAGACGACACGCCCTCCCAGATGTGCTCCGCCCGCTGGCTTATGCAGTAGATGGCGCCCCGGGCCGTCTGGAGTACCTTGCCCGCCCCAGCGTAGATCTGCCTCGAAACGAGGAACGGGATCAGAACCTCCGCGTAGTGCGCGAAGTCGTCGCGGCGCGCCGTCAGGTAGTTCTCGTGGCAGCCGTAGGAGTTCCCGGCCGAGTCCGTGTTGTTCTTGAACAGGTACACGACGCCACGGATGCCTTCTTCCCTCAGGCGTCCCTCGGCGGAGCCGACGAGCTGCTCCAAGACCCTCTCCCCCGCCTTGTCGTGGGCTACCAGGTCTTCGATAGAGTCACACTCGGGGGTTGCGTACTCGGGGTGGCTTCCCACGTCGAGGTAGAGCCTGGCGCCGTTCTCCAAGAACACGTTCGAGGATCGGCCCCAGCTGACCACCCGGCGGAACAGGTACCTGGCCACCTCGTCGGGGCTGAGACGCCGCTGGCCGCGAAGAGTGCACGTCACCCCGTATTCGTTTTCGAGGCCGAAGATGCGTCGATCCATGATTAGCGCAGGCTAGCCCGGCCCACGGCGTCGGGGGACCGCCACGGACCGGGCTAGGCGTGTGCGGTCAGCCTTGCTCGTGCTCCTCGGCCCCGGGGACCATGCGGTCGCGGATTGCGTTGACGACCGTGGCGTCCAGCAGGGTGGTCACGTCTCCGAGCTCGCGTTGCTCGGCGACGTCGCGTAGCAGCCTCCGCATGATCTTCCCGGAGCGGGTCTTGGGCAGCTCAGGTGTGAGGAGGATTTGGCGTGGCTTGGCGATAGGCCCGATCTCGCGGGCGACGTGGTCGCGCAGGGCAGCGACGAGGCGGTCACCTCCGTCTGCTTGCTCAGCTCCCGACTTGACCGTCACGAACGCGACGATCGCCTGGCCTGTCGTCGGGTCCGAAGCCCCCACGACCGCTGCTTCGGCCACCGAAGGATGTCCTACCAGGGCGTGCTCGACTTCCGTGGTCGAGATGCGGTGTCCTGACACGTTCATCACGTCGTCCACGCGGCCAAGCAGCCAGAGGTCCCCGTCCTCGTCGCGCTTGGCGCCGTCACCTGCGAAGTACACCCCGGGGAAGCGGCTCCAGTAGGTGTCCTTGTAGCGCTGGTCGTCACCCCAGATGCCTCGAAGCATGCCAGGCCACGGATCCCTGATAACCAAGAAGCCGCCCTCGCCGTTGCCCACCGAAGTGCCGTCGTTGGAGACCACGTCAGCTGTGATCCCCGGCAGGGGACGCATCGCAGCTCCCGGCTTGGTAGCCGTTATGCCTGGAAGCGGGGAGATCATGATCCCACCGGTCTCGGTCTGCCACCACGTGTCGACTATCGGGCAACGCTCGCCGCCTATGTGGGTTCGATACCAGATCCAAGCCTCCGGGTTTATCGGCTCTCCGACCGAGCCGAGAAGACGGAGCGAGCTCAGGTCGTGCGCGGCGGGGAGGTCCTCTCCCCACTTCATGAACGTCCGGATCGTCGTCGGAGCGGTGTAGAGAATATTGACCTTGTAACGCTCGACTATCTGCCACCACCTGTCGCGGGTCGGGGTGTCCGGGGTGCCCTCGTACATGACCGACGTAGTAGCGTTCGCCAGCGGACCATAGACGATGTAGCTGTGCCCTGTCACCCAGCCTATGTCCGCGGCGGTCCAGAAAATGTCCTTGTCGGGTTTTAGGTCAAAGACGAGCCTGTGCGTCGCCGACGTGTGGGTCAGGTAACCACCGGAGGTGTGAAGGATCCCTTTGGGCTTAGCGGTGGTCCCGCTCGTGTACATGATGTACAGCGGGTGCTCGGAGTCGAACATCTGCGCTTCGTGGTGCTCTGACTGACGGTCCACTATGTCGTGCCACCACACGTCGCGGCCCTCCTGGAAAGCCACTTCCTGGCCGGTCCGTCGCACCACGAGGACGTTCGTGACGTTCGGGCATGCTGCCACAGCGTCGTCGACCGCTGGCTTCAGGGCGCTGGGAGACCCCCGGCGGTACCCCCCGTCGGCGGTGATAACCACCCGCGCGTCGCAGTCGAGG
>JAJZNG010000218.1 GCA_021847945.1 Actinomycetes bacterium
TCGTCGAAGTCTTCGTGGCCTGCATGCTCGCCGCGGTGCTCGCCGCGAACCTCGGAGCCCTGTGGGTGGCGGTCGAAGCTACGACGATCGCCACAACCTTCCTCGTCGGCCACCAGCGCAGCGACAGGGCGCTCGAAGCGTCTTGGAAGTACGTCCTCATCTGCTCGGTGGGTATCGCGCTGGCCTTCCTCGGCACTGTGCTCGTCTACTTCGCCGCCATCCACGTCGCCGGGCACCCAAACGGGGCCTCAGTTCTCGACTGGACCTCGCTGATGCACGCTTCGCCCCACCTAGACCCCGGCGTGCTGCGGCTCGCCATGGGACTTCTCGTCCTCGGCTACGGCACCAAGGTCGGCCTCACTCCCATGCACAGCTGGCTCCCCGACGCGCACAGTCAGGCGCCGGCCCCAGTGTCGGCGCTCATGTCGGGCGTGCTGCTTTCGGTAGCCTTCTACGCGCTGCTGCGCTTCAAGGCGATAGCGGACGGGGCGCTCGGAGTAGGCTTCACCCGCACGCTTCTCGTCATCGCGGGCCTCGCCTCCCTCCTCGTAGCAGCCTCGCTGCTGCTCTCCCAGCGCGACCTGAAACGCATGCTCGGATACTCCAGCCTGGAGCACATGGGCCTCCTCGCCTTGGGTGCAGCGGCGGGCACGACGCTCGCCATCGCCGCTGTCCTGCTCCACATACTCGGTCACGGGATCGCCAAGGCGGTGCTTTTCCTCGCCTCGGGGGAGGTCCTGCTCGCCGAGGGCACCACCGAGATCGAGAAGGTACCGGCGCTCCTCGCCCGCCGACCGCTCCTCGGCGGGATATTAGGTTTCGGGCTGGTCGCCCTGCTGGGACTGCCGCCGTTCAGCCTTTTCGTTAGCGAACTGAACATGATCCGAGGTGAGCTGGCCGTAGGGCTCGGCTGGGCGGCCGGGCTTTCAATCGTGGCGATGGCGGTCATCTTCGCAGCGGTGATGACCCACGGCCGTCACCTTCTCCTCGGCGAGACTGAAGGCACGGCGCAGGCGACACCTCGCCTTGTCGGGATCCCCCTCGTAGGGGGCCTGGCTGCCTGCGCCTTCTTGGGCCTGTCCGCATGGCCGCTCCAGTCCCTGCTCTACGCCGCTGCGCGCGTCGTGGTTCGGTGACAGTTACCGGACCGGGCGGTCTGCCGACGTCTCGAAGGGTGGAGCTCCTCGCTCCGCGCGACCTTGTGAGCCGGGCTGCAGCGCTGCTCGAAGCGGGGTTCCGGCTCGCCTTGGTCGCCGGACATGACGACGGCGGGGCCTTGCGCGTCGTCTACGTCTTCTGCGCGGGACCTCCCGATCGCCGCGTCGAGCTTGAGGTCCGTCTCAGCCCTGATTATCCAACCGTCCCTTCGCTGGCGGCCATCTCGTTTCCCGCCAGCCGCTTCGAGCGCGAGCTTTACGACCTTTTCGGAATCGACCCGATCGGCCACCCCTTCCGCCGTCCGCTCGTACGCCACCAGCATTGGCCCCAAGACTGGCACCCGATGCGCCGTGGTGCCGGCCCGATGCCGCCGATGCGTCCCGACGCCGAGCCGTTCCCCTTCGTCGCCGTCGAAGGTCCCGGCGTCTACGAGATCCCCGTCGGCCCAGTGCACGCCGGTCTGATAGAGCCCGGACACTTCCGTTTCTTCGTGGTCGGCGAGACCATCTTGAAAATGAAGGCCCGGCTGTGGTTTGTCCACCGCGGCGTCGAGCGGCTATTCGAAGGTCGCCTTGTCGACGACGGCGTCGTCCTCGCCGAGCGCATCTCGGGCGAAACCGCCGCCGGACATACCCTGGCCTACTGCCTCGCCGTCGAAGACGCACTTCGAGTCGAAGTCCCACGCGACGCCCAGTTGCTTCGGGCGATCGTGGTGGAGTTGGAGAGGATAACCAACCACGTCGCAGACCTAGGAGCCCTCTGCAACGACGTCGGTTTCGCCGTAGCGCAGGCTCGCGCTCTTACGCTTCGCGAGCGTCTCATGCGTCTGGGCGCCGAGATGACCGGGCATCGGCTTTTGCGCGGGGCTATCCGGCCTGGGGCTGCCGGGCTTCGCCGCCTGCCCACCGAGGCCGAGCTCGCCGCTTTTGCGGCGGGCGTCGACGACCTGGTCGGGCTCGCCACGTCCAACACAGTAGTGATGGACCGCTTCAAAGGGACTGCGATCCTGTCCCATCAAGACGCGAAGGGGATCGGGGTTCTCGGGGTGGTCGCCCGAGCGTCCGGAGTGGCCGTCGATGCCCGAATATCCCACCCGTTCTTCGACGTCGAAGCCAGCACGGCTCCAGTCGTGGAGGATGGCGGCGACGTAGCAGCCCGCTTCTCGGTCCGCTCCCGGGAGGTCGCCGCCTCGTTGCGCCTCGTCGCGGACCTTGCTGGACAGGTCCGCTCCCTCGACGTGAGCGTCGACGTCCCGCGGGGAGGCGGTTCGGGCCTGGGTATCGTCGAGGCATGGCGAGGCACGATCGTGCATCGCGTCGAGGTCGACAGCGAAGGACACCTGACCCGTGTGAAGGTGGTCGACCCTTCCTTCCTAAACTGGCCGGCTTTGTCGGTCGCCCTTGCCGACACGATCGTCCCCGACTTCCCTCTAGCCAACAAAAGCTTCAACCTGTCTTACGCCGGCAACGACCTGTGATCCGTGCATCCCTCCCTGCGATCTCGGTCGAATCGGACCTGACCCGAGTCGCTCACTACGACCGACCAGTCTGGGCTGGCGGCCTCCGGGCATGCTTGAACGGAACTCTGTTCGCCAGACGGCCGAACTTCCTTTAGGCAACCCCCTGACGAGGCTGCTCGGTGACGAGTCGGCGTTGCCGTTGCAGTACGAGTCCTGCGACTGTCGAGGTCAAGTTACTTCGAACATGGGCATCGGATGTCATAGCCTGTTAGACAGCGAAGAATCTGCTCAGCAGAGAAGGGGCCACTAGGATCGCCGCATGGCCACAACTGACATCGACACTGCCACCGACAGCGGCGCCGGGGCCTCCACGGACTGGGAGGCGATCACCCGGCGCAATGCCCGATCGGTTCAAAGCACCGTCGGGTGGATCTTCTGGGATCCGGGCGCGATCGCCCGTTACAGGACCGAGGGTCTCCCCGCAGCCATGGCAGGACCCCTCGGCTACTTGGCCGCCCGGTGCGCGCCACTGGCCGGCGCTGGCCCGCAGGCGGTGATCGCCGCCTTCGGTTCGATCAGCCCTCTCGGCATTCGAGCCCTGTTCGAGATGGTTCAGCCAGCCGATCGGTTCCTAAGATTCTGGCGGACCCGGGACGAGGCAGTGGCAGAAGGCCTGGTCAAGTTCGCTCCGGACATCGTGGAGCCCCTAGTGGAGTTAGGCCCCAAGTTGTGGGACGTGGTCGACCGGCTTCCCCTGGTGGGACGAGTGTTCTTCGCTGCGCATCTGGCAATGCGGCGTCCTGACGACCCGCTCC
>JAJZNG010000082.1 GCA_021847945.1 Actinomycetes bacterium
ACACCGGCGGCTGCCAGCGTCTCGCCCTCGGTGGCCTGGCACACCGCTCGGGCGGTCCTCTTCGCGGTGGCCCCTACAGCCAGACAGTGAGCGAGCCGGTCGGGCAGCGCAACGGCTAGGGCGCCGGTCGACAAGTCCACCGCCCATTTCGGCAAAAAGTCTTCGTTCACGACGTTCCCTTCCTAGGTGTCGTCGGCTCTACCCGACGTAAGGATCCGCTTCGGGCAGACGCAGACCGTGGTCTATACGTATGCGCTGCGTGGGGTGCAGGTCGAGCTGATCCACTTCTGTAGGTCGCACCCAACGAACCTCGGTGGACTCGGAGTCGCCAGCTAGCGTTCCGCCAAGCATCTTAGCCCTTACACAGATGGCGAACTGTTGACGGACTTCACCGTCGTCGTAGGCGATGATATGGCGAGGGTCGCTGTAGACGCCGACCAAGCCGGTCACCTCGATGTCGATCCCGGTTTCCTCCCTGACTTCCCGGACAGCTGTCTGCGTCACACTTTCACCCAACTCGACCGCACCGCCTGGTAGCGCCCAGCGGTCGTTGTCAGTTCGATGCACAAGCAGGAGACGGTGCTGGTCGTCGGTGACGAAGGCTGTCACGGCGGGAACGATCGAGTTCGGCGGTGGCGCCGCCGGGTCGTCATAAAAGTCCCTTCGGGCCATGTCAGAGCCCCCGAAGCGGGGGGGAGAGGTAGCTGCCCGGGACCGCCTGATCCCAGACCCGCTCGACGCTGTCCAGGTACACGGCGAACAACCCTGCCGCTCCGGGCACACGCCGCAGGTGCATCAGCGGTGCCATGTGCCCGGGCAGTCCGTAGACGTGCGTGCTGACCAGCATCTCGTCATCGGCCCGGTAGACCGAGGCGTACAGCGTCGTCGAGTGCAGGCGCAGCTCTGTGTTCGGCGTGGAAAGCAAACCGCGATAGTTGTGGATCGTGTTGTGGATCTTCGCGGCTATAGCCGTGCCGATCCCCTCCTCGTCACCCCGGATTTCGACGGCAGCGCTGGCGGGATCGCCGACCAAGAGGCGTACTTTGACACCAGATTCGGCCTTTTTGATGAGGAGTTGCCGAACGGCGGGTTCCTCGGAGAGCCAGAAGCCAGCGTGTACGAGGACGTCGATTTGCTGCTCCGCTGCGTTGAACAGGTCGAGCCAGGCGCTGTTTGCTACCAGGGAACGTTGCGGCCAGACAGCGCGGATTTCTGCGAGTGCTCGGTCCTTGGACTCGTCTGTGTCTGAGGGTGGCCACAGGTAGCCGGGATCGACGCCAAGGGCTCTCGCGACGGCATGTTGGTGCTTCTTGTAAGGGACTTGTCCCGCGATCCACCGCCAGACCGTCTTTCGATCTACGCCCAAATGCTCAGCAAGTCCCTCGGCACTGAAACCCGCCTGGTGTATTGCTGCTCGTAGGCGCTCGTTGCTCACTCCCCACCCTCTCCGCAGTGGACATCTTGGGGCATTTTGACTCTAGCAAGATGCCGAGAGAAGTCCAACCAAGGGGTTACGAGGTCCACGCCGACCGGCGCACGATCAGACCATGGCTTCCCACGAACACGGCACAACGCGCGAGGCAACACCTACTTACTGTTCGAACTGCGGGGCTTTCGTTGGGCCGACGCAACTGTGTGAGGTGTGTCCGCGCTTGCGCTTGCCGTCTGGCGTTTCGCTCTTGAGCGCCGGCCCGCCTCCAGCGCCTTCTCTCGTGCGTCCGGATCGAATCGTCTAGCCGCCCCTTCCCGTGTCAGACCCAGAAGCTGGCCGATCTCGGTCCAGGTCACGCCCTCGACCCGTAGATCTTCCACTCGCTGGTCGAGGCTGTCCTCTAACGTCCGTGCCACCGCTGCGACTGCCACCAGCATCGCCCGCCTGGATGCCGCCAGCGCCACCCCTTCACGCCAGCCCTCCCGCTCAGCCAGCCGGGTCACCGCCCGCAACGAGATCTCGTTGACCACCTGGTAGATGGCGGGCAACTCACCGGAGGCGGGCGTCTCTTCAACTGCCTCCAACACAGCATCTCGAATCACACGGCCGTCCACCGCACCAACGATACGCGCTATCGAGCAGTCCCACCCTATTGACATGATGCGTCATCCCGCTATAGTGATGTAGCATCACTTACTAAAGGAGGCTGTATGTCTCAGTTGGACCAGCTCGCTTACACGGTTCGCCAGGTGGCGCATCTGCTGTCGGTGACCCCTCCGACCGTCTATCGGATGGTCAGGGAGGGGGATTTGCCGTCGGTGCGGATCGGAAGTTCGATCCGGGTCCCGGCCGACGCCCTGACCGAATACCTGGCCCGTCACGCCGCCCACGACGTACCCCCTTCAGCGGCATGACCACGATTCTGACCGATCGGGCGGTACCGCCTCTGCCGGCTTGCTGGCCGCCCCAGGGTAGGGCGCGGCTCGTCGTTCACCCTCTCTTGGAGCTCGAAGGGTTGCCTTCGGTGTTGTTGGAGTGCGACAGCTTCCAGGAGGCTTACAGGCTGGCCGGGGACCCGTACACTCTCGCCGAGGTGTTGCAGAGCCCGGCCGGACCGGACTTTCAACGCTGGGCGCACCGCCAACCGCACCCTGAGCGGGCTTTACGCCTAGCGGTAGCTGTCGTAGCTGCCACTCAGGCCGGCTTGATGGGCTTCGAGACCGCACGGGCACGGCTCGCCGCTCCACTGGCTCCCAGGCATCGGACGGTCAGCTTGGAGACGCTGCGGGACTTGCCCGCGGCGGCGCTGCACTCCCGCTACGAGCCCGAGGAGGTGTGCTCGCTAGGCGATTTTGCCGGGCAGCTGTTCGCGGACGCTGTCGGCGTGTTCGCGTCCGCTGTCGACTACACCCCGACCGGCTCCGCGGTCGAGGCTCTCACGGTCCGCTGGCAGGTCGTGTGGTCTGTCATGGCCAGCCCCGAAGGAACCCAAAAGGGGGTGGTCACGGTCGGTGTAAGCCAGCGCGACGCGGGTCGCGCCGCTCGACGGGCGCGCCATCATCTGCCGGCCACGCCGGGACTGTCACGCTCCCGGACCGTCGCCGCGGACCGGCTGCTGCTTGGAAGTACAGGCGGCGCGCCAAGCTGGCTCGCTGCTTGCGCCCGCAGCCGCGACAGCGCCGTCGTGTCCCGGTGGGCCGCTACCTGGGCGGCGGACATGTTGCGCTGCGACGCCGCCCACGATCAGCTACCCGCGACGCTACGAGCGAACGCCGAGCGTCGCGTCCGGCGGGCCGTGTCGTCCCGCACCAACTCGTCGGGTGCCAAACCTCGCTGGGTGACCCCGCTGGTATCCCAGTCGCTGACACCGGCACGCTCCCAAGGGCTGTCTCTGGCGTCATGAGCGCATCCCGCGACTCGCAGCAGCGGGCTAGTAGCGCCCGGGCCCGGCAGGGTGGGCCATTGGGAACACCGGCT
>JAJZNG010000054.1 GCA_021847945.1 Actinomycetes bacterium
CCCCGGCGATCGCGTAGGCCGGCAGGATGATCGTGGTGCCGAGGAGGCCGGTGGCGCGGGTCAGGCCCGAGACGGTCGTGGTAGGGGCACCGCTGACGGACACTATGGAAGCCCCCGCTGACAGGCCGGTCCCTGTGCCGGCGGCCATGGTGACGGACTGGTCGGTCAGGTTGATCAGGACCGTTCGGGTGCCGTTCGGACCGTCGAAAGACACCCCGATCACCCCAGCAGCGTCATCGGGAAGAGAGGGTACCGCGCTGAAGGAGAGTGGCGTGACCCTGTACGCCTGAGCGGAGGCGTTGGTCAAGAACATCAGCGCCGCTCCGGCCACCGTCGGTTGCGGAGCTGGGCCTGAGGTGAAGGCACCCGTGGAGGGGGTGCCGAACAGATCCCAGTAGTCGTCCAGCTGCACCCGGGGTGACTGATCGAACAGCGACATCATCTCGGCCACGTAGAGCCCGTGGAGCCAAGTGGTACCCCGAGGCGGTTCGCCGCCCGAGAGGCCCTGCAGGGACAGGTTGAACTCGGTGAACCAGATCCGGTACCGGCTAGGAATGGCCGCCATGACCTGCTGGGTGGATCGCCAGCTGGTCTGGGCGGTGGCAAGAACCTGCGCCGGAGTGGGGTCCTTGCTCATCGGAGAGGAGTAATCGTGCAGCGTGAGAGCGTTGATGTCCGCGCCGGCCACGGAGAGCAAGGTGGCGTTCCAGGACTTCTCGCGTGCGGTGCTCTGTGGGAGAGACCCGACCGCGGCGATCTGGGCATCGGGAAACGAAGCCCGGATCGCCGGCGCCCACTGTGCCACGGTACGGGCATAGGAGGCTGCGGTCGGGAACCCCTTCAAGTAACTGCTCGTGTTCAGGTAGAACTCGTTGCCCAACTCGACATAGCGCACCGGGATCCCCAGGTTCTGGGCGGTGTGCAGCATCAGTAGCTGGTCCGATAAGCTGGAGGTGAGCAGGTTAAGGTCGAAGACGGGACTGGCACCGGTCTCCCTGACGATGTCTTGCAGGGTCTGCAGGGTGAAGCCGTAGTCGCGGACCCGGCCCGGCTTCGATTTGCCGGTGCCGGAGGTGGTTGCGGGCTGGTTCACCGAGCCGTTCTGCCAGTTCCAGTAGTTCGCGATCGCTCCTCCCGGGTACCGGATCGTTCCACCCCGAAAGTCCCGCAACGCGGCGATCACCCCGGGTGCGGCGAAATCCTCACCGACCCCGGAGTAATCCAGGTTAGATCCGTTGATCGCTGCGGTCAGCGCCGCCGGGGATCCCGCCCGGACCCCGACCTCAACAGCATGCCCGCCGCTGGAAACAACAGCGTGCCCGCCGCTGGAAAGCGGATGTGGCAACCCGGCGTCACCACACCCGGCCATGAGAAGCAGCAATACGGTAGTGACCACAAGACTCGCCTTGGCGAACATGACTCCAATGATCCGCCCCACCTGTGAAGCGTTCATGAGGAATATGTGAGCATCCCGTGATCTTCCCGCTGAGCGACGAGCAGAGCAATCACCCACTCCCAGACCCTGCCCACCCGAGCGAAAGCGCTCGCGGAACGATCCGTTAGGACCGCAACCCAGCGCGTGCTTGGACCAACCGCTCGTCGTCTCACGACGTCACCTCAAAGCGATCATCGCGGGGCACCTCCGCCGCTCCTCCGTCTCGCTCCACCGGACCATCTCCGTCCAAATCGCAAAAACGCAGCCGACCAGGACCTCAGCCGACTACAGAACCGCTAGACACCCAGGCTGGGCGCGCTGTCCCCGCCTTGTCGTACACCGAGCCGCCGGCGTCAACTCGCGACGACCGAGTCTCTGGACCCTTTACTGTCGAGATTCGGGACGCTTCCCGCCTGCCGCCGAGTCACCTACATGACCTTGCCTTCGCAGAGGCTACACAGTCTCTCGCGGTCCGCTGTTTTGAGCATGTCGATTAAAGCGTGGATCGGCTTCGTCGGGCCAACCATCTGCTTCAAGGAGTCCGCCCCAGCCCCGTGCGCGGGAACGCCAGTGGTCAGCAACACCAGCGGACCGCCACCGGCCTCTCGCAGAACCGCCGCTTTGGCCAGGGCCTTCCAAAGCGTGTCCGCCCGCCTCAAGCCACCCCGATAAGTTGTGAAGCTCCCAGCAGCGTCGAAATGCCAAAGGTTCCCTTTAGCGTCGCGGCCGGTGAAGTCGACGGCTAACCCTCCCGCTTGGCGCCGGCCAGCGCGAACGTCGGTGAAGCCGGCGAGCTCGACGGCCAGGCGGGCGACGTCTTTTGCGGCTCGGCCCTCTTGGAGCGCGCGTAACAGGCGACGTTCGCCGTCGCCGGCGGCGGCCACCCCGACCGGCAGAGGCAGGCGCGGTGTCGACGTCTCGCGCTCAAGCGCCTGGCGTTCGGCGTCGATCCGCTTCTCGGCCAAGCTGATGTACGCCTGGTCGAGGTCGTAGCCGACGTAGTGGCGTCCCGTCCGGATCGCCGCCACAGCCGTCGTGCCCGACCCGACGAACGGGTCGAGCACCAGGTCGCCCCGATAGGTGTACAAGTCGATGAGGCGAGCCGGAAGCTCTACGGGGAACGGGGCGGGATGCCCGACGCGGATGGCGCTCTCGGCGGGGATCTCCCACACGTCGAGGGTGTCCTCCATGAAGTCGTCTCGGGTCATCGAAACCTCCGACGGCAGCCGGCGCGCAGAGCGCTCCTTCGCCGAGACAGCACGGTCGAAGCGGCCCTTGCTCGCCACGATCACCCTTTCTGTGAGATCTCGCAGCACCGGGTTAGCCGGGCGTTGGAAACTACCCCACGCGCAAGAACCTGACGAGCCTCTCTGCTTGACCCAGATGATCTCACCCCGCAACAGCAGTCTCAGGTCGTCCTGCAAGATCGTGATCACGTCCGCCGAAAGTGACCGGTAAGGGCGCCGGCCGAGGTTGGCAACGTTGACGGCTATGCGACCGCCAGGCTCCAGTTTCTGCACGCACATGGCGAACACCTGCCGCAGAAGGTCGAGATACTCCAGGTAAGTGGCCGGGACGCCGCCTTCGCCGAGCGCTTCCTCGTAGCTTTTGCCGGCGAAGTACGGCGGTGACGTCACGACCAACGCGGCCGACGAGTCGGGAACCTCGTCCATGCGTCGGGCGTCGCCGGCGAAGAGCTTGTCGATCGCCCTGTGGTCGGCCACCTCTGATTCTTCGGACAGGTCCGGAGGAGCGAACCTCGAGTAGAAGCCGCTGGCGTCGTGGCTCTCCCGCTTGGACACCCCGAACGCCGAAGTGGAAGTAGAGCGCCGCGCCATCGCTCCGTGATATTACGCCCAGCGAGCCACTTCGATGGGAGACAGCTCCCGGCAACGCTTCCATCCAGAATCGACCCGGTCGCCTCGGGGAGGAATCGGCCGCTGCCGATCAACGAAGGGATCAAGTTGTTGTGTTATCCTGCCGAAGGACTCGGACGGGAGGGACTCACGTATGCCGACACGAGGACCTGCGGGACGTGACCCCGGCCAGCGCCGGGTCGGGAGAACCAACGGCGCTAGCGACTCGGGTCCGAGCGCCAAACAGATGTCAGCTCCGACGAGAGCGCTCTACTCGATATTCAACGCAGGTCCGCTCGGCCGGCTCCTGAAATACGGCCCTCCCAGCCCCTGGCACAGGGCTGGATTGATCCTCATTCTGTTGATAGTGCTCGTAGGGCTCGTCCACGACATGGAGCGAAGCGCTCTCGCGCTGTGGACAGCAGTGGTCATCTTTGCGCTGATCTTTCTGATAGTCCCCGCCGGCTGGGCGTACGCCCAGTACTGGAACCGCCGTCATCCGGAACTGGTCGGGGAGAGAGAACGTAAACGCCAGAGCCGCTGACCAGATCCCGACTCGCCGAGATGCAAGCGGAGCGGTCGTCCTGACGATCTCAGCGGATGTTGAACACCGCCAACACTACGAGCAACAAGACGAACAGCACTATCGTCCATAAGAACATGATCGGGAACGACCGGTACCACAGTCCTTTCACGGCCCGGTGATGCCGGCGGTTCACTGACCATGGCCCTCTCATCGGCCAACGTCCCAGAGGCTCGGCAACCAGCGGTAGACCGTGAGCCGAAAGTCTCGCCGCCGCCGGCTGCCACTGGGATTCGAGTCTGCTGTAGCGGTACTCGAACGTCGACGCCAACGTGCGCCCGTCCTCGTCCACGGCAAGAACCTTCCCGACTGTGAAAAAGCGGCTTGCGAGACTCGAGTAGTGGACCATCACGAACTGCTTTACCCCGGGGAGCTCGGGGTGCTGGTCGTCCCGAGCCCACCACGCGCACATCCTCACCGGCTTCTTGTCCCCCGAATGCCATGTGACTGTCCCCTCGCCAGGGTCGATCTCTATCTCGTAGCGTTCCATGGTCCCCCGGCGCATGAAAGCGTCGTACTTTTTGTAGTCCGGGGTGTCGACGTGCGGCTTGATCACAGCCGGCTCCATACGCCGGTAGCGTTCAGCAGCCTCCAACCGCTTGCCGTTAGGCTCTGCTCTGTCGCCTTCAACGTCTTCGTGGGTCACTGAGCTCCTCCCGCAAGTTCCAGGGCCAGCACGGCGATAACGTCGTGGATGTAACGCCCAAAGCCTAACGGCGGCTTAGTGATCGCTACACCCCGCCGACCTGGGCCACACGGTAAAAGTCGCAGTCGGTCGCTGCAGTTACGCCTCTGTAGGCTTAGTTGCTGTGGACGGTAAGGATCCGAGCGCTAGTTTGATCGTCTTGACGATCGTTAGTCGACTTCCGTGAGCACTGCGCGCCCCGGGTGGCTGTACGACCTGGCTCTTTGCTTTCACCTTCTGGGGGCTTTCTCCCTGGTATCGGGCAGCCTACTAGCCGGAGTGGCTTTCGAGGTTGCCCGCAGACAAAGGAGCAGCGCAGAGATCGCTCTGATTTTGAGATTCGCCCGCCTCGGGGCTCTACTGGTCATGGTTGGAACCGTGTTCGCAGTCGGGTTTGGGCTCTGGCTAGTGGACCTCGGGGACTGGGGTTACGGCACCCCGTGGGTTGACACTGCGATCGGACTTATCGCCTTGGTGGCTGTCATCGGAACGCTCGGCGGTCAGCGCCCCAAGACCGCCCGAAAACTTGCCGCAAGCCTTGCCGAGCGCAACCAACCGCCAACGTCGGAACTGCAAGCCCTCCTAGACGACAGAGTCGCTTTAGCTCTCAACTATCTCTCAGGGCTTCTGTTACTGGTGATTGTAGCCGTGATGGTCTTCAAGCCCGGCTCCCCTCACAGCTGACAAGACCCCGCCCTCTGGGGCCGGACGCCGTTCGGGGAACGGCAGGCCAGCGCCGCAGCCGAAGCGGTACGAGCTGACCGGCATCTGAGCAGTGAGTTGGCTCAGTGGCTGAAAGCTCGCTTGTTGGCGCGCAAATGCTCCGGCAGTCTTTCGGGAAGGCTGTCGAGCTCCTTGGTCTTTTCCCGCAAATCCTCCAGCAGAGAGTCGGCCATGTCGAAGCTCATCCCTGAACGCACGACGATCCGCAGGACAGCAAGGTCCTCGCGGTTTGCGGGATAAGTGTAGGCCGGGACCTGCCAGCCCCGCTCGCGGAGACGCTCCGACACATCGAAGACGCTGTAGCGGTCCACTTCCGGCTTGAGACCAAAGGCGAACACCGGCAGTTCCCTACCAGAGCTAACCAGCTGGTAGGGGCCGATCTGGGCGATCGAGTCCGCAAGGTAGGCGGCGACCGCTTGGGACTGTCCCTGAACCTGGCGGAACCCTTCGAAGCCGAGGCTCGCGAACATGTAGTACTGGGCAACCACCTCGGACCCTGGCCTCGAGAAGTTAAGCGAGAAGGTGGGCATGTGCCCACCGAGGTAATTGACGTCGAAGATCAGCTCCTGCGGTAGCGCCGCAGGCTCCCTCCAGATCACCCACCCCACCCCCGGGTACACAAGCCCGTACTTGTGCCCCGACGAGTTGATCGAAGCGACCCTGGGCACCCGGAAGTCCCATTGCAGATCCGGCGACAAGAACGGAGCTACGAACCCACCCGACGCCGCGTCCACGTGCAAAGGTATGTCGAAGCCCGTCCTTGCCTGTAGGTCGTCGAGGCTCGCTGCTATCTCCGAGACCGGCTCGTAGCTCCCGTCGAAGGTGGAGCCGAGGACAGCCGCCACCCCGATGGTGTTCTCGTCACAGTATTTGACGGCTTCCTCGCCGGTCAGATGCAAGCGGTCGCCCTCCAGGGGCACGAGCCTCGGCTCGACCTCCCAATAGCGGCAGAACTTCTCCCAGCATACCTGCACGTTCGCCCCGGTGACCAGGTTCGGCCGATCGGCCGGCTTGCCGGCCGCCTGTCGAGCTTTGCGCCAGCGCCACTTGAGGGCCATCGCCGCCAGCATCACCGCCTCGCTCGAACCCGTAGTCGAGCAGCCCGTCGCAACGTCGCCCTCGGGAGCGTGCCAAAGGCGCGACAAGATGTTGACGCAGCGACGCTCGATCTCTGCCGTCTGGGGGTACTCGTCCTTGTCGATGATGTTCTTGTCTGCAGTGTCGGCCATGAGCTTCGCTGCACGCTCGGGCATCGAGGTGGTCACAAACGTAGCCAGGTTGAGTCGTGCGCTGCCGTCGAGGAGCAACTCTGAGGTGATCAGATCGTAGGCTTCTTCGCTTCCGACTCCCTGGCCTTCGAGCACGTCCGAAGGCAGCCGGCGGTGCGCTCCCGGCTGGCGGTCCGGCCTCGAGGTACTGGCGGCGGAACGCGAACGTGGATGCGACACTGCCATTTGGACCTCCGAAGCGCTACGTGGCGTCTCTTCGAACCTACCAGCCGGGGTAGGGTCGCATGGTGTCGCTCGGTCAACGCGGGGATGTTGCGGTCGGCGTGGACGTCGCCGAGGAGCGCAAAGGTCTGGACCTGGTCGCCCTGGACTCGCAGAGGCGGATCGTCGCCAGTTACGGGAAGCTCTCCGTCGCCGCTGTGGCCGAACTGGTCATCGACGAGCTCAAGCCTTCTATCGTGTGCGTCGACTCGCCGCCTGCGTTCTCACTGTCAGCGACTACCCGCCAGGCCGAGCGCCAGCTTGCACGCCTGGGCTTCCCTGCATTCCCGGTCGGCCCGGATCCCGGCGACCACCCGTTCTTCCGGTGGATGAGGGTCGGGTTCAGGGTCTTCGCAGCTATTTCAGAGAAATATCCCCTCTATCGAAATGGCGACCCGAGGGGTTGCGCAGCAGAGGTGTTCCCAAACGCCGCCGCCGTGACGATATCGGGACGGAGACGCCGCCGGGAAGAGACCAAGACGTCGTTCCGCCGAGCGGCGCTCGACGCCGCCGGAGTCGCAGCGGACCGCTTGCCAAACCTTGATCGGGTGGACGCCGCACTCGCAGCGCTCAGCGGGCTTTACGCCCTCGAAGGTAGCTTCGCCGCACTCGGTGACCCCGACGAAGGCGTCGTCGTCATTCCGAAGCTCCTTGACGGCCCGCTGACGTCTTACCCGCTCCCCGCCCGGGCTCAGAGAACCTCTAGCAACCCGAGTCGCTAGAGTTGGAATTTCACCGCCGTTCTACTTCGGCGTGTCCTGAACCGTCTAACAGGAGGACCGATGCCCACAAACCTCTCGGATGGGAAGCTGTGAGCAGCGTCTCTCCTCGCAGCGCCCGACGCACGCACCTGAGCGCCGAGACGATCCACGGATCGATCTACTTCAGCCCTTTCGCCAGGGAAAGCTACTCGAAGCTCGGCATCACCGATCAGCGCATGGGCTACTTCGCTTCCCGCTCCGCAGCGCTCGGCGCTGTAGCAGCGGAGGTGACTATCGCCACCTTCTTCAACTTCCATCCCCAAGCGGTCAGACGCGTCATACCTGAAGTGTGGAGCCTGGCGTCACCGGCTGCGATTCTCGAAGCCCGCCTCGAAGGTGCGGACCGGACCCTGCGCAAAGCGTGGGGGCAAGGCTACGACTCTGCCGAGGTTCACGAGGCGGCAACCCTGGCTCGTCAGGCAGCGGAGCGCGCCTCAGGCCGCCCTCAGGGTCGTCCGCTTTTCGCCGCCCACGCCAGCCTCACCTGGCCGGAGGAGCCGCACCTCGTCCTCTGGCACGCCCAGACGCTTCTACGAGAGTTCCGCGGGGACGGGCACGTGTCCTTGCTCCTATCCGAGGGTCTCGACGGAGCGGAGGCCCTCGTCGTGCACGGGGCAACCGGGGAGGTTCCAGGATCGACCTTGAAGACTATGAGAGAGTGGAGCGACGACGAGTGGGCGGACGCCGTGGCCAGAGTTCGTGCCCGAGGCTGGCTCCAAGATGGCGACGAGCTGGCTCTGAGCGCGGCTGGCCGTGAACACCGTCGGGGTATCGAGGACAGGACTGACCGGCTGGCCGCCTATCCTTACGAGGCGATCGGAGAGGAAGGTTGCGCCCGCCTCGCCGAACTGGCCATACCGCTCTCCAAGGCGATCGTGGACGGCGACGTAGGCTTTCCGCCAGCGCTCGCCGGGCGCCTAGCCAAGCTCGGCTGAGCAGCGTCCCCCACGCGGCGGCAGGCATAGGATATCGCCCGCCACTTGATAAGCCGAGCCGGTTCGCGTGGCGGCGCTTGACAGAACGCGGTACCCGTGGAAGACTCCTGACATAACGCTAACGAGCGGTGATCGGCCACCGTCTCTTGGCGCCGGCAGCGCCGCCGAGCGCTGTCTGTGAACAGATAAGGGGAGGCTTATGTCTGCTGTCACCAAATCCGATTCCCAGCGCATCCACGAGGGTCTCGACCATCCTGTAGTCGACGCGGACGGCCACGTCTTGGAGTACATGCCCGTCGTGTTGGACTACCTGGACCGCTTCGGAGGGCCGAAAGCCGTGGACCATTTCACCAAGGTGGCAGCCTGGTACCGGGTCACTCCAGAGGAGCGCCTGGCAAAGCGGATGGTCCGCCCGCCTTGGTGGCCGCTTCCGACGCTACACAGCATCGACCACGCCACTTCGGTGCTTCCAGCCCTACTGGAGGAGCGGATGGGCGAGATGGGACTGGACTTCACGGTGCTGTACCCGTCGGTCGGTCTGGCCGTGACCCACATCGAAGACCCGGAACTTCGCCGGGCTGCCTGCCGGGCGTTCAACACCTTTCAGGCCGATCTCTTCGCCCCTCACAAGGCGCATATGACCCCGGCTGCTGCTATACCGATGCACACTCCCGAAGAAGCGATCGCCGAGCTCGACTACGCGGTAGGCGAACTTGGGATGAAAACCACGATGATGGCCGGCCACGTCCGCCGGCGCGTGGGAGGAGCGGAGCGCTCCGGACCGCACGCGATGTGGATAGACAACTTGGCTGTCGACAGCCTCTACGACTACGACCCTGTCTGGGCCCGCTGCCGGGATCTCCGAGTCGCACCGGCCTTCCATTCAGGTTCCATGGGGTGGGGTTCGCGGGTGTCTGTCAACAACTACATGTACAACCACATCGGCCACTTCGCGGCAGCTTCGGAAGCTTTGTGCAAAGCGCTCTTCTTCGGTGGTGTGACCAAACGCTTCCCTCAGGTCCGATTCATGTTTCTTGAGGCCGGCGTCGGCTGGGCGGTGAACCTTTTCGCCGACCTGGTAGGACACTGGGAGAAGAGAAATTCCAAGGCGATCGTCAACTACGATCCGGCTAATCTCGACCAGATTCTGGTCGCTGAGTTGTTTGACCGCTACGCGCCCCCGATGCTCGAAAAGCGCCGTGACAAGCTGGGCGACATGATGCGGGTGTTCGGACCGGAGCAGCCTGACCGGAGCCGCCTCGACGACTTCGTGGCGGCGGACATCTCCGAGGCGTCGGATATCGCCGAGCGGTTTGTCCCGAGCTTCTTCTTCGGCTGCGAAGCAGACGACAGAATAAACGCGTGGGCGTTCAATACCAAGGTGAACCCCTTCGGGGCGAAACTCAACGCCGTGTTCAGCTCCGACATAGGCCATTGGGACGTTCCGGATATGAGGGAAGTGCTCGAAGAGGCCTGGGAGCTCGTCGAGCATCACATGATCTCCGAGGGCGACTTCAAGGACTTCGTGTTCACAAACCCTGTCAACCTGCTGGCGGGCACAAACCCAAACTTCTTCGACGGCACCTCGGTACAAGACGCCGTCGACGCAACCCTCACATCCAATCAAGGTCGCCGCGGCTGAGCAAAGGGCGCCTGTGCAGGGAAACGGCATAAGATCCGTCGGGTTCGAAAGGGTCTTGCTCCCAAGTCGCCCAACGGTCCTGCAAGATCAAGCCGGCTAGTTCGCAACCGCGGTCGTAGTCGTCCAAGCCGAACCCACGGTCTAGCCTAAAGCCTGCGAGGAGGTATCCGCCTTGGTCGACGTGGGCGGCGCAGCGTCGCACGAGGGCTTGCCTGCGTGCGACGGGACAGAAGACCGGCACGTTACCGGCCATGACCACCAGGTCGAAACGGCGGCCCAAGTCTAAGTCGGCGAGATCCTGCTCGATCCACATGTGGCTAGGCGCACGCCGCCGTGCCTCGGCGATCATCGAAGGGTCCACGTCCACGCCTACGACGTCTATCCCCCGTGCCGCGAGCTCTATCGCCACCCGGCCGGTTCCGCAACCGGCGTCGAGAACCCTCTCAGGTGCGAGGGAGACCACCAGCCGTGCCTCGCCGTGAACGTCCATCCCAGCCCGTGAGAGAGCATCGAAACGCTCTTGGTAGGCCCTCCCGTCGAAGGCGGCTTCCCGATGACTCTTTACCATCGGAGTGGCAAAGCCGACCTAACCGTGGTTGGCCTGAGCTTGGAGGGGGTCACAGAGTCCATTTTTGCACTGCTCAAGACGTGCGACGGCCCCGACCGGTCGAGTCTGTTAGCTTTCTGCTTCGTGTCTGAGATATCTCTGCGCTATCAGCGGGTCAGTGACGGTTTCAACCTCCGAGTGAAAGGCATCGCCGATGGCCAGTGGAGGTTGCCTACACCATGCGAGGACTGGGACGTCACAGCCCTCGTCTCTCACGTGATAACAACCCACTGGCGACTTCACGGCTCTGCCGGCCGGGAGGCTGATCCGGAGGGGGATCTGGTGTCGCAGTGGTCCGAGGCGACGGCTGCCGTAGCGTCGGACCTCGCCGACCCGGAACGCTCGTCACGCACCGTGAGCGGAATGTTCGGGGATCAGACCTTCGAGTCGCTGGTCAGTCGCCTCTTGTGCTCCGACACGCTTTTTCACACATGGGACCTGGCGAGAGCTACCGGCCAGGACGAAGACCTCGACGAGGACGCTGTGGCCAAGGCGTTAGAGTTCCTTACCCCGATGGACGAGGCCATCCGCCGGCCCGGGGGGTTCGCCCCGAAGATCGAACCTGCTCCTGGCGCCAACCTGCAAACCCGCTTGCTCAACTTCGGGGGACGAGCGGTCTGAAGGCCTCGGCCTGATCTTGGGCTCCGAGGAGAACCGTCAAAGCACGCGCAGGTAATTCCAGCCCATCTCCCGAGCCAGGACGGAAGCGAACTCGTCTGGTCTGCCCTCATTACGGGCTGCGCAGAAGAACTCGGCGAGTGGATCTTCGTCGATCCACAGGCGCGAAGAGGTCGCCGCGGTCACCCACGAGCTGTAACGGGTGCTGCGATGTGACCGGGCCTGACGCCGCTCCCCGCGTCGCTGCTCCCCCCGGTCCCGCTCCTCCCGGCGAGCTGTGCGCATCAGAGTTTCGTAGGCCTCCT
Source organism: Actinomycetes bacterium (assembly GCA_021847945.1). Taxonomy (GTDB): domain Bacteria; phylum Actinomycetota; class Acidimicrobiia; order Acidimicrobiales; family Palsa-688; genus JAJZAM01. The sequence continues at coordinate 11,641 of JAJZNG010000054.1, forward strand.
GAACCTCCCGGAAGGCGTCGGCGTCCCCTGCGGGCGAGTCCGGATGGGTCTCGCGCGCACGCAGGAAGAAAGCACGTTTTACGTCTGCAAAAGGGGCGTCCTCGGCCACGCCGAGCACCTCCCACGGGTTCCGTCCCGCGTCTTGCATAGCACATCCTTGTGTTTTCTCGTGGCATCCATGCCTGAGCGGGTCCGTCCGCTCCGTATAGTTCTCGACTGCAGCGCCCGCTACTTTAGGCTGCCGGACCGCTCTGAGAGATCTGCGAGGGCTCCCCCGGCCCCCGGCGGACCGGCTGCAGCCCAGTCGAGCCTTCTAGCCCTTCAAGCCCGGGACGATCACCTGCCTACCAACAGCACTCCCTGAAGTGAGCTTGTCGTAAGCCTCGACGGCCGACTCAAGCGGAAAAGTAGTTATCTGGGCTTTGACCAGACCTCTAGCAGCCAGGTGGAGAACCTCCTCCAGCTCCGGACGCGAACCCCAGTAGGTGGTCTGGAGTGACACTTCGTAGGGGACGCTGAAAAAGGACATGGGGTAGGAGCCTCCAGCTATGCCCACGATCGTGACGTCCCCGCGCATGCGGGACACACCTACGCCCAGGGCGATGGTTGCGTCGGAGCCTACGAAGTCGACGACGACGTCAGCGCCCCGCCCTCCAGTTGCACCTCGTATCGCGCCCACGGCTTCGTCACCCGGCTGGACCGTAAGGTCAGCCCCCTCCTCGCGTGCGAGGTCCAAGGCCTCGGGACGGTTGTCAACCGCAACGACTCTCGCTGCTGTCGTGTTCTTCAGGATCTGAACGGCTAGGTGGCCTAGGCCTCCTACTCCTATCACGACGGCGGTGGCGTCCGGCGTGAGCTTCGCAGCGGACCGCCGGATTGCGTGGTACGGGGTCAGCGCCGCATCGGTGAGCGGTGCTGCGTCGACAGGTTCGAGGCCGTCTGGAAGAGCGACAAGGTGGCGAGCAGCCGGTACTAGCATAAGATCGGCCATGCCACCGTCGAGGCCGAGGCCACCACCGCCGCTTGGAACAGGTGCCGCAGCGGGGTTCTCGCAGTAGTTCTCCATCCCGAGGCGGCACGGCTGACAGTTACCGCATCCCCACGCCCCGTAAACCGCTACCGGCTGGCCGACCTCAACGCCGGTCACGCCGGGACCGATAGCGTGCACCCATCCGGCGTTCTCGTGGCCGAGGGTGAAAGGGGGCCTCCACGGCAGTGCGGCGCCGTCGAAGTCGTGCATCAGGTGCAGGTCGGAGTGGCACGCTCCGGCACCTCCGATCCTGACCACCACCTGACCCGGTCCGGGTACCGGATCATCCACTTCCACCAGCACGGGGGAAGACTTCCAGTCCAAGAGCCTCAAAGCTCGCATGCCCTTACCTCCCTACTTGACGACCCGTCATTCCGGCGAGCCTGGGATTGTCGGTGACGCTTACAACCTACTTCACGCGACGATGAGACCGAGTCTCTCGACCTGGGCAATAGCAGTGTCGTACCGGCCAGCGAAGCGGGCAGCACCGTGAGCGATCTCCCGTGGTAGCGCCGCCGCCGTGTGCCTTGCCAGCAGCCAGGTCACTCGAAGTCCGGCCGATGTCTTCCATTCCAGTTCGTGCTCCCCCACAAGACTGGCCGTGTTCGCTTCGGCTACCTGCTCCGCCAAGATCTCTAAAGCGGGTCGTCGGTCCGCCTCGGGCAGCCGAGCTATGGCGTCAAGTTTCGGAAAGGTCTCTTGTGCTACTGCGAAGTGGCGGGCGACCGTCGCGTGGGTCCGAGCGTCGATGAGACCCGCCTCGAACTTGAGATCGTTGAGGCCGGCTCCTACTGCATAAGTGGTCGCTACGATCTCGTTGCGGCTCATCCAGTCCGTCTCATAGGCAAGCATCTCTCGCCATGTCGGCCCCAGGAGCGCTTGGCGGTGCTCCTCAAGCGTTACGAATCGCCGGTGGAAACCGAGGGTTGGGTCCTCGAAAGCCCGACTGCCCGGATCCAGGAAAGGTCCCAAAGGTGCGGCGTAGAACTGGAGTCGCTCGTCAACTCCGAAGCGTTCGACTAGGTGACGGCAGTAGTCGACGGTCTCCAGAGCTTTAGCCGGGGTCTGACCGGACAGTCCTACCATGAAGAAGAGGTCCAACTTCCCGCATCCTTCGTCAAGAGCAGCGGCGAGGGTGTCTTCTACGACCGTGTTGGGGACCGGGAACTTGCCGTTCACTTTGCGGATGTCAGGGTCTGGTGACTCTATGGTGATCTGCAGGCTCCACGCGGCGGTCGACCGCCGGACTAGATCGAAAAAATCCCTCCCTGCGGGGAAGAAAATCTCTATCACCAGTTCGTTGGGCACGCCCGCCTTTCGGTAGAGGTCGAAGAAGGTCTCCGCCCGCGGGATGCCCCCGATGCGCGGGTCGTGAACCATGAAGATCGGCGCCTTAGAGAACGAGCTGATACGCTCGGCGTCCGCCACGAGCTTCTCGGGACTGCGCATCCCCGCGGCGCTCCGACCGGCTACAAGTCGGTAACCGGTCCTCGACCCTCCACAGATGGCGCAGTTGTAAGTGCAACCCCTTGAGTTAAGGAGCATCGTAGAGGGGTAACGAAGCCATTCGAGGTACGGAAGAAAATCGGCGAGGCTGCGGTACTTGAACACGGCGTGGGTCATGAAGTCGTAGGCCGGCACGTCGATCCAGTCGAGGTTCGCCGGTACGAAGGTGACTGGATTGGACACCACCCGGCCCTGAGGCGTCTTCCATGTGAGGTTCTCAACCGATCCAAGAGGGCTGCCTTCCCGCAGGGCAGCGAGGAGCTGACGGCACGGCTCCTCAGTGGAGTCACCTCGCAACACGAAATCGACCGAAGGGTCGGCAATGACCTCCTCGTGGTACCACGACGCCGACAGGCCACCTAAGAGCACCTTTGCCTCGGGGTGCACTTGCTTTACCAGGCGTGCGATTCCGAGCGCACCGTGTGCGTGCGGCAACCAGTGGAGATCGATGCCGAACACCGGGGCCTTAAGCTTACGAAGGTGGGCCGCCACATCGAAGCGCCGGTTGCGAAGCATACGGTAGGCGAGGTTTACCAACCTCGTGTTGTAGTTGTTCGCTTCTAAATAGGAAGCAATGCTCGTGAGGCCGATCGGGTACATCTCGAACTCGTCAGTGGAGGGGATCACGTCAGCAAGTGGGCCTTGCAGGATGACCTCCTCCCTGAAGTCCCACACCGATGGGGCGTGAAGCAGGACCAAGTCCAAACCAAATACCCTCCCCAACGGGCCGCGCCTCGAACCCGGCGGAGCCGACACTTCGCCCGAGTTGGGCTCGGCCCGGGCGCTCAAAGACTTGCCAGGTGGTAGGCGCTTCCCGAACTGGCCTGGGCGAACGCTTCAGGAAGCGCCGCCGCCAGGGCGTGCTGAGCCTTCCAACCGCTGCAATGCCCTGGGACTACGAGTTCTGGCGCAAGTTCGCTCAAAGCGTTCACTGTCGCTGGGATGATGGGCTCAAAGGCCGGTCCGCTCAGATGAAACCCGCCTATCAGGGCACAGAGGCGATCGACCCCGGTTAGACGCATGGCGTGGCGAACTATGTTGATCGCCCCCGCGTGGCCACATCCCGTCACTACCACCAATCCCCGTCCTTTGACGTTGACGACCAGAGCTTGATCGTCTGCGACGGTGGGGTCATGGCGCCAACGGGCGTGGCCGCCCACACCGCGCTCAGCTTCGAAGGCCTGATGACTAGGTGGCATGCCTCGTTCGAACTCAGTGGTCCGGTCCACCTCCCCGGTCACAAGAACTGACCCTTCTAGCAGCAGCGACGGTTGTCTGCGTTCTATGACCTCGAAGCCCTCACCCCTCAGCGCGCCCGGCGACAGGCTTGGCAGCGAGATCGGCTCCGACCCGGGCACCGCGATACGTCTCTTTACCCAGGCGTTAGGGTGCACCACTATTGGAAGTCCGCTGCGCCCTCGAAGCCGAAGCAGACCGGACAAGCCGCCCGTGTGGTCGAAGTGTCCATGGCTGAGCACGACAGCCTGAAGGTCAGAGAAGTCCAGTCCGAGGCGTTCAGCGTTGATCGCCATTCCATCCGGCGAGATGCCCGTATCGAAAAGAAGGTGGGAGCTCCGCCCGCCGCTGCTCACCGTAATCAGCGCCGCGAACCCGTGCTCAGCGAGAAGACCAACGTGGGTTTTGCCTCCGTCGAAAAGCGGAGAGCTGACCAGGCCTGACCGCATCGCAGGACGCTGCACGGCCGTCTCGGAGTTCAAAAGCATGTCGAATGTATTGTCGATCAATGTCGTTACTCGAACTTCGTCGACTGGATCGAGGTGGACAGGATCGACGGCGTCACCGTCGGCGGGCCTCGGAGCTGCCTCGAACACCGAGTCAACTTGTCCACCATGGGAGTGGGAAGCGCCACACATGGCAGGGAGCCTATAAGGCTTCGGGAGCCTTCAAGTCGTGCCGAGTAAGGATTTGGCTTGTGCGATCTCGGCCAACTTTACGTCCGAGACCGTCGGAAGTGACAGGTGGAGCGCATCGATCGCGCTGACTATGACACCGGCGGTCAGTGTCCGCATAAGGTGTTTGTGGTCGGCGGGGATCACATACCACGGAGCCCATGGTGTCGAGGTCGCCCCGAGAGCTTCCTCGTAGGCGCGTTGATAGTCGTTCCACAACGACCTTTCCTCGATGTCCGACATGGAGAACTTCCAGTATTTGGCTGTGTCGTCGAGCCGTTTGAGAAGCCTCCTCTTCTGCTCGGCCTCGGACACGTTGAGGAAGACCTTCACCACTTGCGTGCCGCTTCGGACCAGGTGCTGCTCGAACGCGTTGATCGCCTCGAAACGCTCCCGCCACATTGGTTCGCACGACTCATATCCTCCAAGTCGCCGCTGCTCCTCTGCCAACTCGCGGTGCACCCGAACAACTAGAACGTCCTCGTAGTAGGACCTGTTGAAGATCCCGATCTTTCCTCGGGCGGGTAGAGCCTTGACGGCTCTCCACAGAAAGTCGTGTGAGAGCTCCTCCGACGACGGCTGTTTGAAAGATGTGACGTCGCATCCCTGCGGGTTCACGCCCGACATGACGTGCTTTATGGTGCCGTCCTTACCCGCCGCATCCATGCCTTGCAGCACTATCAGGACTGCGTGGGAGGCGCTGGCGTAGAGGAGCTCCTGGGCGGCTTCCAGCTCAGCGGTGAAGGTGTGTAGCTGGTCTTCGGCACCGGTGCTTCGCAGGGCCGCCAGTACATCCCTGCCCGCACGGCTCGCTCCTCCAGGAAGGGCTGCGGTTCCCAGCTTCGCCAAGTCGACCTTGGCGCCTGGGGCTAGGCGCAGCGCTTCGACTATTTCGTCGTCGAGCCTCATTTCCTCACCATATCCACACTTCTCCTTAAAGCCGCGACACGGAATACCCCAGGGGGTATCCGGTGTTATATGCGAACGAGACCCTACAGAGGAGTTAACCGATGGCAACCATAGCCTTGACCGACGCCAACTTCGACCAGACCATCGAGTCCAACGACATAGTGTTCGTAGACTTCTGGGCTTCGTGGTGTGGTCCGTGCCGGATGTTCGCCCCAATCTTCGAGGCCGCCTCGGAACACCACCCTGACATCACATTCGCCAAGGTCGACACGGAGGCCCAGCAGGCCCTCGCTGCCAACTTCGGGATCATGTCGATACCGACCCTGATGGTCTTCCGAGATCAAATCCTGATCTTCTCGCAACCCGGCGCCCTACCAGGACCCACCTTCGAGCAGCTAATCACCAAGGTGAAAGAGCTCGACATGGACGAGGTGCGGGCCAGCATCAGCGCAGCCGCCTCGGCCTGAAAGCCCCCTCGGCGGCCTGACCCGGCGACCCAGGCGGGGAGCCGGGTCAGAGTTGGCGTTCGAGGCTCTCCAACAAGGCGACCACCTGTGCTCCGAACTCTGCGTCGCAGGGATGTGGAGTCCCCGCTATGGAAGCGACAAGAGCGTCGACGGCCCTGCCGTATGCTTCCAGGACGTCCGGCGGACCTTCGGGCCGCAAGGAAACTCCACTCGAACCGTAGAACCCGGCGGAGCGATACCTCGACTCGGGTGGAGCGTCCAGAGCGAGCAGAGCGGAACCGGTTTTCCCGTTCGCGTGGACCGTGGAGACATTTACGATGTCGCTCCGACCGCGAACCACCCGGCCCGACACCGCAGGTCCGAGAGCCGCTGTCAAGGTAGCCAAAGCGTGCGGGCCGATGTCCCACAGGGCTCCCCGCTGCCGACGCCACGTCGAGCCCGCATAAGGGCTTCCAGGCTGGAAGATCGAGCCGAGTTCCACGTACGTGCCAGCCTCCCAGTCCCCGCCGGCCAGTGTCTCGAACCAAGTCGCGAGCCCCGGGCTGAAGCGAGCCGTGAAGAAGACGATCGTCGACACGCCGGCAGCGCCTACCGCTGCTGTTAACGACTGCGCCGACGACGAGTCCAAGGCTACGGGCTTCTCGAGCAGCAGGTGGCGCCCAGCTGACGCTGCTTTGGTCGCCAAGGAGACCTGCACATCGGGCGGCACTGCGAAAGCCAAGGCGTCTACGCTTTCGACTAGAGCCTCGAAGCTGACCATGGAGGGCACCCCGAGCTGCGCCGCCGCCACGCTCGACCGCTGCAGATCCCTGCCCCACACCCCGACCAGTTCGACTTCGGGATGAGCCTTCAGACCCGGCCCGTGCACTGTGGTCGCCCAGAACCCAGAGCCGACGAGACCGAACCTCACAGGCGGCGACTCCGACTCACTTCATCTGCCCGCGCAAGCGAACGCAATTTTAGAGACTCGCCTGCTGAGCCTCGCGCCAGCTCCCACGAGTCACGGAGGGCTCCTTGGGTAGGCCGAGGACCATTTCGCCGAGAATGTTGCGCTGAACCTGCGAAGTACCTGCGTATATGGTCCCGGCGCGGGCGTTGAAGAAAGTACCGACCCACGAGGCGCTGTCGTTCGGGGCTCCGGCGTCGTCGGTCATGAAAGCACTGGCAGGCCAGCGTCCTGCAGGCGCCATGGCACTTGGTCCGAGGATATCGACGGCCAGCTCGGTCACCTGCTTGTGGTACTCGCTCCAGAACAGCTTGAACACCGATCCTTCCGGTCCGGGTGTCTCTCCGGCCAAGAAACGAGACAATGTTCGCAATCCCACGAAGCGCATCGCCTCCACCTTCTCGTAGCATGCGGCAAGTCGTTGGCGTATACGCGGGTCTTCAGAGCGTCCCTCTTGGCGTGCGAGGCTGATGAGACGGTCGAGCTCCATGCGGAACAGTATTGGATGGGTTGCCGCAGCCTCGCCCCTTTCGTAGCCGAGGAGGGTCATCGCTACCGCCCAGCCGTTTCCCACCCCGCCGACCACGTTGTCCTTTGCGGTCCGGGCGTCGGTGAAGAAGGTCTCGTTGAACTCGGACGCTCCCGACATCATCCGTATCGGCCTAACGGTGACGCCCGGCTGGTCCATGGGAACGAGAAGGAATGTGATCCCCTTATGCTTCGGGGCGTCCGGGTCGGTGCGGGTGAGGACGAAGATCCAGTTAGCCAGATGAGCCGCGGAAGTCCATATCTTCTGTCCGTTGATGACCCACTCGTCCCCATCCAGGACGGCTCGGGTCCCGAGGTTGGCCAGGTCGGAGCCGGCGTTGGGTTCGGAGTAACCCTGGCACCAGCGGTGCTCACCTGAAAGTATCCGAGGCAGAAAGTAGCCTTTCTGCTCGTCCGATCCCCACCTCAGGATCGTGTTGCCCACCATTTGGATGCCGAAAGTGTCGTTCGATCCTCCCGTCGGCACCCCGGCTTTGACGAACTCCTCGGCCAGCACAACCTGCTCGAGCGCTGAAAGGCCGCCACCGCCGACCGACGTCGGCCAAGACGCAGCGAGCAGGCCGTTGTCGTAGAGTACCCGGCGCCATTCCTCCGCCCAGCGCCTAGCTTCTTCGGGTCCGAGTGCCCCGATCCCAGCCCAGTCGGCCGGGAGGTGCTCCGCCAGGAACGCCCGGATCTTCTCCCGGTAGCGTTCCGCTTCTTCTGGGTATGTAGGGTCCACGTCTAAACCCTACATACTCCGATCTGCTAGCGCCCGTCCCGGTCGATCAGCACAGCACCTGCGCTACTCACATCTTTGCGCAGCGGTTGATCCGACACCCCCGGCAACACTACCGTCTGCTCATGCAAGAGGCGACAACCAACCACTTCGTCGACGACTACGGGGTGGACATCTTCTACCGTCACTGGCCCGTCGAAAGCCCGAGGGCATCTATCGTCGTTTCCCACGGGGCGTCTGAGCACAGCGGCCGCTACGACAGGTTCGCCAGGGCAATGAACGCCGCCGGCTACGAAGTGTTCGCAGCGGACCAGCGGGGACACGGCCAGACCCGCAAATCGACTGGGGTCGGACGGTGCGGACCCGGGGGAGCCGACGGCCTGATCCATGACCTTGAGCGGCTGGTAGCAATAGCGACGGAATCGACCGAGTCGAAGCCGGTCGTGCTTTTAGGGCATTCGCTCGGTTCGATGATCGCCCAAGGCTACGCCGCACGCGGAGCGAAAGGCCTTGCCGGTTACATCCTAAGTGGCCCGGTTGGCGCCCCGGAAGGTGGCCAGGAGATGTTCGACGGCCTGCGAGCCGCTGTCGACTCGGGGATGGGCGACGAGATCCTCGACGCTCTAGGATCGTACAACGAGGCCTTCGAGCCTGCCAGGACACCCTACGACTGGCTGAGCCGGGACGAGGCGGAGGTGGACGCCTACATCGCCGACGACTTCTGCGGGTCTTCGAACCCGCTCACCTACGGCCTTCTCTGCGAGGTCGTCGGCCTTGCGGTGGAGTCCGTAACCCCCGAAGCGATAGGGAAGATTCCTGCTATGCCCGTCCTTTTGGTCGCAGGGGAGATGGACCCAGTGGGAGGGATGGGAGCCAACGTGAGAGAGCTCCAATCCCGGCTTGTAGCGGGTGGGCTGGATGTCACCGCTCGCTACTACCCGGGGGCCCGCCACGAGGTGCTCAACGAGACCAACCGTGACGAAGTCCAAGCCGACATCGTGGCTTGGCTCGACGGACACATAGCCCCGACCGGTTAGTCCGACCAGGGGCGTTGGCGGCCAACTGACCGTCAACCGACCCTTCGACCGTCGGCGTCAGCGGGCGGGTGCGTCACGTCGCGTTCCGTGAGCGGACGTGTCCAAGCCGCGAGCTCCAACAGGATCCCGTCCGGGTCACGAAAATACATCGAGCGCACGAATACTCCCGGGTGAAGTTCCTCGCTCACGGTTGCCTCGCTGTCGTCGTGGTT
>JAJZNG010000243.1:0-19894 GCA_021847945.1 Actinomycetes bacterium
AGTCACCCCGTCGAGCCGGCTCGACGGCCTCGCTATATGGACCAAGGAGTCCAACGAGTTCGGCTGGAGGTCCTATCTAGGTGAACTTTACGGAACCTCCGACGTGCCAGCCTACGCCGCGCCGGCACGAGCGACAGACCTCGAGGGGCTCCCTCCGGCTTACGTGTGCGTGGGCGCAGTGGACGGTTTTCGCGACGAGGACGTCGACTATGCCAACCGGCTGAACCAAGCGGGCGTTCCTACAGAACTTCACGTCTACCCGGGCGCTCCCCACGGTGTCGGTGTGCTAGCCGGCACTGCGGTAGCGGACCGTTACAACCGGGGCATAGAGGAATGGCTGGCCCGCCAACTGGCCTGAGAGAGAGTTCTTACTCCCACTCGATCAGCTCGTCGAAGCGCGCCGGCCAGTAGCCAACGTAACGCTCCTGCAGGCCGGCGAAGTGCTCGCGCATGAGGCGAGAGGCTCTGGTCGCCTGGCCGGAGACCACGGCTCGGGCGATCCTGCGGTGCTCGTCAAGGATCTGCTCCCTGAAACCCGTGGTGTCCATTCGAGTCACGACGTGCTCATGCCACAGGTGGCTAACAGTACGGGCGAACAGCTCCATGACACGGTTCGCCGCCAGCTGTTCGACTGTCCCGTGGAAGCCGTTGGTGGCGTCCCAGTAGCCTTGGCCTTCCACCGGCAGCGAACCCGCCATGTAAGGCGCCAAGCGGCTGCTGACAAGCTCACGGTCGGGGTTACGGGCGGCAAGCTCTGCGCACAGAGGAGCAAGCTCAAGCTGCGCTTCGAACAGTTCGGTGTAGGTGGCCCCTCCGAGGTGAAGGTACAAGGCGCTTACCCGGGCGAGGTTGCGAGGGTCGACCGCGCTTACCACGGGGCCGCCGCCCGGGCCGGGCTTGAGTCTTATGATCTCTTGAACCTCCAGAAGCCGGAGCGCCTCGCGAAGCGAAGCTCGGCTCACCTGGTAGGTGACGAGCATCGCAGACTCGGGGGGAAGCGTGTCACCGGGACGAAGTTTGCGTGACACGATGTCGGCCACGATCGCTGCCGCCACGGTCTCGGCTCTCTTGGCCGTGCGCTTGGGCCTGTCGGTAGACCCGGCACTCGACCTTTCGAGGGTGACCCACAGGCTGCGAGAGCCTTCCGGCTCCCGTCGGATCTCGGGGGCTTCGGGCGGGGACGGTCTCGGCGGGACCGCCCGACTCATGCGCGCTGCCTCATGCCGCGCGACATTACCCGACCGGAAGCTTCCAGGGCGGCTGGCCGGCTGGTGCCAGGTCAGCCAGCCGCGTGCCTACCCGCCAGCCAGCCGAATACCATCGCAGGTCCGAGGGTTCCTCCCGCCCCCCCGTAAGTCATTCCGAGCGGGGAACCGCAGGCGTTGCCGGCCGCGTAAAGGCCAGGTATGGGGTTTCCGTCTAGGTCGATCACTCGTGCATCAGGGTCGACGCGGGGACCACCTTTAGTGCCAAGTCCACCGCTTCGGACCGGTAGAGCGTAGAAGGGTGGTGAATCGAGCGGCCCGAGTGTCGCTTCGACTGTGCCCTTGTGGTCGGGGTCTCCCCACCAGCGGTCATGGGCGCTTTCACCTCGGAGGAAATCCGGGTCATGCCCTGCGGCGACGTTGTCATTCCAGCGCTGCACCGTGGACACCAGGTTGGTAGGTGGAACTCCTAGCTTCTCGGCCAGGTCCTCCAGAGACGGCGCGCCCAGCAACCACTCAGCCGCCTTCTCGGCTCCGGAAGACTTGACACCGGCGCCACCGGCACCTGGGGACCCGTAGCGCTCGACGTAACACTGGTCGAAGATCAGCCAGCAAGGCAGGTTGGCGTAGTCAAAGCGGGCGACGTCCTCTTGGTGGAAAGCTCCGCCGAACGCGTTGTAGTTGGCCGCCTCGTTCGCGAATCGGCGGCCCTGCCGGTTGACCATGATCGTCCGGGGTCGGGACCGGTCCCCTGAGAGCAGGAAACGGTTCATCCGGTTTACTCCCGGCGGCAACTCCCCGACGGGTATCCACCATGCTTCCCTCATGTTCGACAGCATCGCCCCGGCCTTCATGGCCATGTACAACCCGTCGCCGGTGTTGGTCTCAATCGAGACCGGGTGCGTGAGCGGACCGCGTAGGAACGCCCGCTTGTAGTCTTCGTTCCACTCGAAGCCCCCCGTAGCGAGCACCACGCCGCGACGCGCCATGACTTCGCGTCTTTGACCGCCTACGTCGACGGCTGCACCGGTGACTCTCCCCGCGTCGATCACGAGGTTCCGCATCCGGGCGGACGTGACAGGTTCGATCCCCCTGTCGAGGCACGCCTTAAGTAGACGGCCCACGAGGGCCTGTCCCAAACCCCGCTCGTCGTGGATCTTCCTGCGCTGCATCTCCTCGGGTGAGGGCATGGAAGGAACGGCCGCGCCGAGTGGCGTTTCACTCATCGTGATGTTCATCGTCGCGAAGTACGGGCTCGGCGTCACCCGCGCCGCCCACTCCCCGAGCTGATCGAAGGCGAAAAGCGGGCACTCGACGGTCCGTCCACCGCCGGTTAGGCCCCCCGGGTGCTCCGGGTGGTAGTCGGGGAAACCTCTGACCGAGTAGAAGTCCGTCCCGGCTTTGGCGTCGAGGTATTCAACCATCCGGGGTCCGGCGTCCACGAAGGCCTCCGCGAGGCGTTCCTCGATAGTCCCACGCGAAAGTGACATCAAGTAGGTGAGGGCGAGATCCCTGCTGTCGGCGGCACCGTCAGCTGCCATGTGCGGATTGTTCGGGATCCAAACGTGGCCTCCCGACCAGGCGGACGTCCCTCCGACCTGCTCCCCTTTCTCGAACAACGCCACTTTGGCCCCGCCGTCGTGAGCAGCTATGGCCGCAGTGAGGCCAGCGGCGCCGGTTCCGGCGACTATCACATCGTAGGTGTCGGTCATCTGGCACCCGCCGTCGCGCCAGCTTTTTCCACGTAGGGATCAAGAAGTTGGGCGACACGGAGCTGACCGGGTATCTTCTCGATCCCGATGGTACGGTCGATCTGCTCGTGTAGGTGCCAGATTCGCCGCTCCTGGTAGTTGATCGGAATCCCGGTCGAACCCGGCGACTCCAAAGACCTCTGCATGGGCTCCATGTTCCGGCGGTCCTCCTCCATGATCAGGTTGAAGTTCTCTATGCGCCGGGTCCAACGCTCCGGTATTTCGTCGCCGTCCCAGTCTTTGGGGGCGTAGAAGATCCAGTCGAGGCGGGTCGTCTTGATGTCCAGGGGCCAGAAGACCAGGAAGGGAAATCCTTCGGCTCCGACAGGTGTGATCAGGTTCGGGAAGAGGCTGTAAGCGCTGCTGGTGCAGCGGAACATGTCGTTGACGGTCGTGATGTCGGCGAAGCCGGGGGTAACTATGTGACGCCAGTCCGACCAGTCTTTCATGCCGGTCGCCGCAGCAGCGGAAACCGAATACGGCGTGATCATGCGGCTACAGCCGTTGGGCAGGAGGCCCATCGTGGCTCCCCGGCTGTCGAGAAGGGTCTCCGAGCCGCCGGCGCCGCGACCGTGTATATGGCGGAAGTGGTAGACCTCAAGGAAAGCCTCTGCGGTCACCTTCCAGTTACAAGCAATCGTCTGGCTGTGCGTCGACACGACCCTGAGGCTTTCCCCGCAGAGCTCTTCCATCTCGTCCAGGGCGGGACCGAACCACTCCCTCAAAGTAGGAGCGAACGGGTCCTGGTTCACAAACACCCAACCCTGCCACACCTCGCATCCGATCATTCCAAGAGAACGGTCCTGCCTGCACAATCCGACGAAGTCCCGTTCGTCGGGGACACTGACGAGACGGCCACCGTCGACGTCGTAGGTCCAGCCGTGGTACTGGCAGCGCAGATTACGGGCCGACCCTTTCGCCGAGCGGACGACGGGTGCTCCCCTGTGACGGCAGGTGTTATAGAAAGCCCGGATCTCCAGGTCGCGTCCCCTGACCACGACGATCGGCGGGCCGAGGTCGTCGAAAGTGAAGTAGTCCCCCGCCTCGGGGATGTCCTCGGCTCGGCCGGCGAGCACCCACACCTTGTTCCACAGGCGTCTTCGTTCCAACTCGAAAAAGTCCTTGTCGACGTACCGTCCGATGGGAATGTCGTGGAAAGCCGGGAAACCCTCCGGCGGGCCGCTCCGAGCGAACTCCCAGCGGATCTCCCCTTTGATACGGTCCATCAACGCCTGCTCCACTTCTGACCTCCCCGGGAGTGGTCCCGTCCCACGCGAGACATAACCACCGTTATGTGACGATAGTCGCAGTGCTATGGTCTGTCAATGCCGCAGACCGTCGATCACGACCTGCGACGCCGACAGTTAACGGAGGCCACGGCACAAGAGATAGCCCGTGTGGGACTTGCGTCGGTTCGCCTTCGTGACGTGGCCCGTGCGGCGGGTTGGACGACTGGCGCGCTGTGCTACTACTTCCCCGAGAAACGCGATCTGCTGCTGGCCACTTTCCGGGCTCGCACGGAGATGGCACACGCACGTTTCGAGGCCGCTGCTTCCGCGGGCGGTTCGATGGTCCGGGCGAAAATCGAGGCGGTGCTACCGCTCGACGCTGAGCGTCTTGTCAACTGGAAGGTGTGGTTGGCTTTCTGGGGGGCAGCTGTCGGTGACGCCGACTTGGCCGCCGAGCAGCGCCATCGCTACGAGGTCTTCCGCAAAGGACTAGCCGAGGCGGTTGCGCACGACCAGGATGTGCACGTTCTCGCAGGCGGCCATTCGGCTGAGGAACTTGGCCGAGTGCTGGCAACCCTGCTGGATGGGGTGGCGGTGCAGGCCGTGTTCGCCCCCGACGAATGGCCGGCATCCCAGCAGCGTCGAGTAGTAGAGGGCTACCTCGCATCGCTCGCGCCGTCTAGCGCGACGGCTAGTTACGGCTCCCATCGGCGACGCACGAAGTAGCCCAACACGAAGCAGACAAGGAGGCTTGCAATGCAGCTCGAAGATATGTTCCACGTGGGCATCAGAGTGCCCGATCTCGACGACGCCATGCGGAACATGACCGGTGCAGCGGCGCTTGAGTGGAGTTCCGTCCAACACCGCCAGCAGCAGATATGGCTTCCACGCTCAGGTGTGGCGGTCGTGGATCTTCGCTTCACCTACTCCAGCGCCGGACCGGTCCATCTCGAACTGCTCCAAGGGGAGCCGGGATCGGTTTGGGACGCCGGCGACGGACCCGGTCCCCACCACCTGGGCTTCTGGGTAGACGACGTGGCATCCACGACCGAGGAGCTTCTTAGGCAAGGCTGGACGTTAGAGCTCGCCGGTAGGGCTCCCGATGAGGGGTACGGGGCTTTCACATATGTGCGGTCGCCGGCAGGAACGATCGTGGAACCCGTCTCCACTATCGTCAGACCGGCGTTCGAGAGATGGTGGGCCGGCGGCGATCTTTAGACCTGCCGGCTCCGATCTTTGGCCGCCGTGGAGGCGGGCGACGCTATCGGGGTGTAGCGTCGTTGGCATGCTCGACGTTGTGATACGGAACGGTTTGATCGTCGACGGTACGGGGGCGCCGGGTCGGCACGGCGATGTTGGGATCGCCGGCGGTCGGGTGGTCGCAGTCGGCGAGGTGGACGAGCCTGCGCGCCGTGTGGTCGACGCAGCCGATTTGGTGGTCGCTCCCGGTTTCATCGACCTGCACACCCACTACGACGCTCAGGCTTTTTGGGATCCGACTTTGAGTCCTTCCCCGCTGCACGGGGTGACGACCACTGTCAGCGGCAACTGTGGTTTCACGATCGCACCGTTGTCCGCGCGCCCCGACGACGGCGAGTATTTGATGCGCATGTTGGCCCGGGTAGAGGGAATGCCACTCGAGTCGCTCCAAAAGGGTGTCCCTTGGGACTGGAAGACGACAGCCGAGTTCCTTGACCGTGTGGACGGCAAGACTTCCCCTAACACGGCGTTCCTAGTCGGCCATTCTGCCCTGCGACGGGTGGTGATGGGCGACGAGGCAGTGGGAGGGCCAGCCAGCGCAGGCCAGCTGGAGGCAATGAAACAGCTTTTGCGGGACGGTCTGGCTGCCGGGGCTTTGGGTTTCTCATCGACGTGGTCTCGTACTCATAACGACCATCACGGCACGCCGGTTCCGTCGCGCCACGCCAGCGCCGAGGAGCTCGTCGCTTTGTGCTCGGTGGTCGGGGAGTTCCCCGGGACGACTTTGGAGTTCATACCAGCGCCGCCGCCTTTCGAGGATGACATGTTCGAGCTGATGGCGGCGATGAGCAGGGCGGCGAACAGGCCTATCAACTGGAATGTGCTGCCGGTGTACTCCAAGAACCGCGAAGTGGTGGAGCGCCAGCTGCTCGGCAGCGACCACGCCGCGGACCGCGGTGGGCGGGTGGTGGCCCTGACCCTGCCTGACAGCCAACGTAACCGTCTCAACTTCAAGAGCGGTTTCATCTTGGACATACTCCCGGGCTGGGATACGATCATGGCCCTGCCCGACGTCGACAAGCTGGCCATGTTGCGCGACCCGGCCGGGCGGGCGGAGATGGAGAGGCTCGCTCAAAGCCAGGACGGGCCGCTGCGTTCCATAGCCAACTGGCGCCAGTACATAGTGCTGGAGACCTTCACCGAGGACACCAAGACCTACGAGGGTCTCACCGTCGGTGAGATCGCAGAGCGCACCGGCCGCACGCCGTGGGACGCTCTGGCCGACGTAGTTGTCGGCGACGGCCTTCGAACCGTGATAGTCAATCAGGACCGCGGGCAGGACACCGAGTCGTGGCGTCGGCGGGTGGAGGTGTGGCGCGACCCGCGTACCGTGGTGGGAGCGTCGGACGCCGGGGCTCATCTCGACATGATCGACACCTTCAACTATCCGACGACGATGCTCGCGAAGCCGGCCAGAGAGCTGGGCCTCATATCCGTGGAGGAAGTCGTCCACCATCTGACCGGCGCGCCTGCCGCCCTCTACGGAATCCGCGACCGCGGGTGTCTGCGGCCCGGCTGCTGGGCCGACCTGGTGGTCTTCGACCCTTCCACGGTAGCCCCCGAGCCGGTGTACACACGCTTCGACCTGCCCGGAGGGGCGGCCCGGGTCTACGGCGGGGCGGTCGGCGTGGCGCACGTGATGGTAGCCGGAACCGACATCGTCACCGGCGGGGAGCTCACCGACGAACGTCCGGGCCGGGTGCTTCGCTCCGGGCGGGATACCGAGACGGTTACCGCCTCAAGTTAGGGTCGCATCTCAGCGCAGGTCGATCCCCATCGCAGCGTAAGCCGCGAGAAGGTACGTTTCCGCACCGGTGGAGCCGATCACCCCCGGCGACATCTTGTTCATCATGTAGGCGAGCGTCACACGACGCTCCAAGTCCATCAATATGAGCGAGCCGCCCCAGCCGCCCCAAAAGCACACCCGGCCGTCCGGTATGTAAGGGATAGTCTCCGGCTTCGCCAACCCGTAGCCGATCCCGAAACGCAACGGCACTCCGAGCACCAAATCCACCCCGTCCGCCTGCACCTCGAAGACAGATTCGACCGCCTCGGCAGAGACGAACTTTGGGTTCGCCAGGCTCAGTGTAGAAAGGACCCGAGCGACCGAGCGGGCGTTTGCATGGCCGTTCGCCGCACCGATGTCGGCGGCGCGCCAAGCGGCGGTGTTGGCGTACGTGGCGTCGACCAGGGGGCCGGTGAAAGTACGGACCATGGGGCTTGCAGGGTCCATGCTTGCGAAGTCGAAGGGCAGAGGGGGCGGCGGGATGACCGGAGCGATGCGTTCGGTGGCGCTCGCGTCGGCGCCGATCTGAAAGTCCGCGCCAAGTGGACCTGCGATTTCTTCGGCTACGAAGCTTTTCAGGGTCTTGCCGGTGACCCGACGGACGACCTCCCCGAGAAGATGCCCGAAGTTAAGAGCGTGATACCCCGATGCGGTCCCGGGCTCCCACCAAGGCTCCTGGGCGGCCATCCGCGAAGTGGACTTCTCCCAGTCGTAGAGATCCTCGATCGTCGCCGGCTGGTCAAGTCCTGAAACCCCCGACGTATGCGACATCAGGTGGCGCACTTCGACGTGTTCTTTTCCCTGGGCCGCGAATTCAGGCCAGTAACGTGACACCGGAGCGTACAGGTCTATGTCACCCCTGGATGCGAGCATGAGGACAGCCAGGGCCGTCACGGTCTTCGTGGTCGACCACACGTTTACGATGGTGTCCCGCTCCCACGGCTTGGTTCGCTCGGGGTCGCGCCACCCACCCCAAATGTCGACGACCGTCTCGCCGTCGACATCCAAGGCGATAGACGCCCCTAACTCCTCCCCCGAGTCGACGTTGGCCTCCAACGCGTCACGAACCGCTTTAAAGCGACTGTCGCAGATGCCGTCTGTCATCTTTCCTCCTGGTCTGGCTGTCTTCGAGACTCTTCCCAGGACTCTAGCGAGCGGTCAGACGTCCCACGCAAGGGGAAGGGTGCGCAGCGAGATCAGCCCGCCGTGAGCGAGAAGCTGTTCGTCAGTGTCGAGGTGGTAGTCAGGTATGAGCTCGTGCCATTGGCGGATCGCAGACTGCAACTCGCAGCGAGCGAGGTGCGACCCGAGGCAGCGGTGCTCGCTGGCGCCGAACGCGATGTGGCGGTTCGGGGACCTGTCGATGAGGACCTTGTCGGCATCCGGGAACTGGCGGGGATCCCTGGTTGCGGCTGGAATGCTGAGCAGGACCATCTGGTCTTGCTTGATGGGGCATCCGTGGAAGTCGATGTCCTGGGTTACCTTCCGGGCCATTCCGACGATCGGGTACGCACGCAGGAACTCCTCCACGGCGCTGGGCACCAGCTCAGGGTCGGCGGCGACGCGGCGGCGGTCGTCGGGGTGGGTGGCCAAGTGGTAGAAGCACCACCCGAGCTGGTTCTTGATGGTGTCCAGGCTGCCTAGGGTGAGCGTGACGAGGATGTCGAGGATGTCTTGGTCGGGCAGCGGCTCGCCGTCCAACTCGCAGCGGCTCAGATGGGTCACGAAGTCGACGGATGGGTCACGTGGCGCCGAGCGACGGTCCTCCACCATCAAACGCCAATAATTTTGGATGTCGTCCCATGCTGTCATGTCGGAGGGATGCCCAGGGGTGTCACCGGACATGCGGTGGACGGCCGATACGAAGAAGTCGGCGTCGTCCAGGGGAAGTCCCATGACCAACAAGAAGACCTTGACCGGGAACCCGTCGCCGAAGGCCCGGATGAAGTCGCATCGGCCGCCGGGTACGAGCGGCTCGATAGTCTGGCGAGCGAGCTCGGCGACCCTCGGGGCGTAGCGCTTGATAGCCGCTGGAGCGAACCAGGCGTTCATTAGATGGCGGTACTTCATGTGCTGGGGAGGTTCGCTGAACGACGGCAGGAACCGGTAGGCGGGGTTGGGATCCGTGGCTACGATCGAGCGGTTCGAGAAGATCTCGGGGGTGTTGAACGCCTCCCTGATGTCGTCGTACCTGGTGAGGACCCAGTACCCGGGCCCGTGAGAGTTCCAGAAGAAGCGGTGCTGCTCGCGGAGGCGGTCGATCTCCTTCCAGTGCTCGGTGGCCGGGGCGATTTTCGACGTCAGGTCTACGTCTACCGAGGCGTACTCAACCATGGATCCCACTCCCTCTATATCGACTTTCGGGGTCTCAGGCCGTCGACCCGTTCGACATCGTAGCCGCACCGTCGCTTGGAACGCCGCTGTTCATTATAAGAGATCCATCCTCGTTCTGGGGTGATGACTTTTACAGACACTAATCCGAGGATTACTATGATGACCAAATACTTTTGCGTCTTCCGTGTAGATGCCGGATAGGCGTGTCCAGGCCAAGGAGTCAGGATGCTAGAAGCTCAAGTCGACTCGTGGAAAGTGATCGACACCGACACGCACGTGATCGAGCCGTATGACCTGTGGACCTCGCGGATGGATGCGCGACGTTGGGGCGACCGGGTGCCTCATGTCCGCTTCGACGAAAAGATGGGTGAGGACGCGTGGTGCTTCGGCGAGACGCGTGTAGGGGCGGCGGCGGGAGCGGCTCAGGCCGGTTGGCACGAGTATCCCCCCGATCACCCGCCGAATCTCGAAGTGGTCGATCGCGCCACCTGGGATCCGGCGATGCGGCTCGCCTGGATGGACGCCCACGGGATATGGGCACAGGTGCTATATCCCAACGTGGCAGGCTTCGGGGCCGGCAAACTTCTCACGATCGGCGACCCTGATCTGATGTACGGGTGCGTGCGAGCGTACAACGACTTTCTGGCCGAGTACTCGTCGGCTGACCCGCGCCGCTACGTTCCGATCATGGCCCTTCCGATGTGGGATGTGCAGCTTTGCGAGGCGGAGATAGCCAGAGCCGTCGAACTCGGCCACAAGGGTGTGATCATGACCGGCGAGCCGGCCTTCTGGGGTCTTCCCAAACTAGCCGACCCTCACTGGGATCGGCTGTGGGCCTGCCTGCAAGAGGCGCGTCTGTCGGTCAACTTCCACATCGGGTCGGGAGATATGTCCATCTTCGACGCCGCCTACGCTCCGGCGGGGCGCCATGCGAACTACGCCGGGTTCGGCGTGCAGTTCGGGATGTCCAACGTGCGGGTAATCGCAAATCTCATCACCGGCGGAGTCTGTCACCGCTTTCCGGAGTTGCGATTCGTGTCGGTGGAAAGCGGGGTCGGCTGGATACCGTTCGCCTTAGCTCATTTGGACTGGCAGTGGAACAACTGTGGGGTTCCTAAGGAACATCCCGAGTACGACCTCCTGCCAAGCGAGTACTTCCTGCGCCAGATGTACGGGTGCTTCTGGTTCGAGACCGACACTGTCGCCTCTGCGGTAGAGCAACTCGGCTCCAACTGGATCCTCTTCGAAAGCGACTTCCCGCACCCGACGAGCATGTCTCCGGGTCCAGCCACTTCTGCGGTGTCGCCGAGAACCTACATAGCGCAGAGCCTGTCGGGGATACCTGAGGCCGATCTCCGGCGGATACTCCACGACAATGCCGCCGACCTGTACCACCTGGCTTGACGGCCCCTGACGCCGTATCCGGCCCTGGCAGGGTTCGTTTCGGCATATCGGCCTACGACGTAAGCGTCTCGCGTCTGGTAGACGTTGCCCAAGCCGCCGAGGCGGCCGGGTTCGAGCACCTTTGGCTCGGCGAGCACCTCATCGACCCGGGGTACTACGCCTCCAAGCACCCGGCAGGCACAAAAGGTGGCGCCGACGCAGGAGGTCTGTCCCCCGGCGATTTTCGTACTCGTCGCATCGTCGAGGCTTCAACGCAGCTGGTAGACCCGTTGGTGGCTCTTGCCGCAGTGGGCGCACGGACCTCCAGGATTCGTCTCGCTACGGGGATCTATCTTCTCGCGTTGCGCCATCCCCTGGTGACCGCCAGGGCAGCGGCCACTTTGCAGGAGGTCAGCGGCGGGCGGTTCATGCTTGGGGTGGGAGCCGGATGGCTTCGCGAGGAGTTCAGCGCTCTCGGGGTTCCATTCGCCGAGCGTGCCAGTCGCGTCGAAGAGAGCGTAGCGATCTTGCGCAAAGCGTGGCGGGGAGGACGTTTCGACTATCGGGGGCGCCACTTCTGCTTCGAGGACGTCCAGGTATGCCCGGAACCCGTGAACGTCCCCCTCGTCACCGGAGGTAACAGCCCCGGGGCGTTACGCCGGGCCGCACGGATCGCTGACGGATGGTTCAGCTCTGCGACACCGACGTTCGAGGAGGCCGTCGAACTGCGAGACGCTCTGGCAGCGCACTGCCGCGCCGAGGGCACGGACGTTGAATGTCACGTTAGGGTCCGCCATCCGACTCCCGAGGTCGTCGGTCGATACGTGGAGGCGGGTTTCAAGAGCCTGGTGTTCTGGGCTCAGGACGTCAGCCCTCCCGGCGCGGACACCTACGAGCAGTTCCGAAAGGTTGCGAGGTCCCTGGGGATCCCGTCGCCGGACCTGACGAGACAGTAGAAAGGGTTCTCTGATAATGCAGCTCGGATTGCAAGGTCGCAAGGTTCTGGTGGCTGGAGCCACGCGGGGTATCGGACTGGCCATCGCAGAGGTCTTCTTGGAGGAAGGGTCCTCCGTATCTATATGCGGCAGGACAGCAGATTCACTTGAGGCTGCCCGCCAACATCTACAAGCCGTCGGCGGAGACGGACGTGTCTTCGCCCGCCGGACGGACCTGACGGACGCCATAGACACCAAAGCCCTGGTAGAGGAGACGGTCGAGGCTCTCGGCGGTCTTGACGTCTACGTCCACTGCGCAAGCGGCTTCTCCGGTCCCGGCGAGGAGGGCTGGATGAGGACCCTCACCACCGACGTTCTCGCCCCGGTTCGCGTGGTTGACGCCGCGTTGGACGCTCTGGAGGCGAGCGACGCCGGCAGCATCGTATTCATCGGTTCCACCGCCAGTGTCCAGTGGTTTGCCCGCCCGGGGGCACGGCCATCCGGTTACGGGCCGGCCAAAGCCGCCCAAAGGGTCCTCGCCAACGAAATGGCTCAGACCCTGGGCCGCCAGGGGATCAGAGCCAACGTGATCTCACCGGGGGCGACGTTCTCCGAAGGTGGCAGCTGGGACCGGGTGAGAGTCTCCGAACCGGAGCTTTGGAACGGCCTCGTGCGTCAGTTCCCGTTTCGGCGCTTGGTGACCGCCCGTGAGGTGGCACAGGTCGTCGCTTTCGTTTCCAGCCCGGCCGGGGCGGGTATAAACGCCACTCACATAGTGGTCGACGGCGGACAGACCAAGTCCGTCCAATGACCGCCGCCTGCTTGGTCGACGCGTGCTTGACCGCTGACTGCAAGGACTGTCGCCCCCGGACCGGTTGGAACTATGATCATGAAAGTCGGATGACGCGAGGAGGTGGGGTGTGAGCGGAGACGATCTTGCATTTAGGGACCGGTGCGCTATCGCCGGCATTGGTACTACAGACTTCACCCGCAACTCGGGTCGTAGTGACTTTACACTGGCTCTGCAGGCGTCGCTGGCCGCGATCGAGGACGCCGGCCTTGCTCCGGGTGAAATAGATGGGATAGTCCGCTGCGACTTGGACCTTGTCCGCCACAACGACCTTGCCCACGTCCTCGGGGTGAGGGACCTTTCCTACATGGGCGACGTGAGCGTAGGAGGGGTAGCGCCGTCCGCCATGGTCGGCCAAGCCGCAGCCGCTGTGATAGCCGGCCTCGCCAAGAACGTGCTGGTGTTCCGCTCCTTGAATGGCCGCTCCGGACGGCGCTACGGCCGTTCGAGCGCCACGCAGAGCAAGGTCGGCGGTAACAACACCTACGACGAGTTCTTCGCCCCGTACGGTCTTTTGACCTCAGGGCAGATCTTTGCACTCATTGCTCAGCGTCACATGGCTGAGTTCGGGACCAAAGAAACCGACCTGGCTCAGATAGCTCTCACGTGCCGTGCAAGGGCGAACGCCAATCCAGGGGCGCAGATGCACGACCGGAAGCTGACGCTCGACGACTATCTGAACGCGAGGATGATAGCCAGCCCTCTCCGCCTCTTCGATTTCTGCCTGGAAACCGACGGGGCGTGCGCTGTGGTGGTGACGAGCGCCGAGCGGGCCAAGGATTCGCCGAATCCTCCCGCGTTGATCCGAGCTGTCTCTCAAGGGGCGATGCTTGATCCTCAACCGGGGGTGCAGTTTCCGGTTCTCATGCGCGACACCATCACTACGCTGCCTGCCAAGGCGACAGCCGACAAGCTGTACTCGCGCGCGGGGATGGGGCCGTCGGACATAGACGTAGCGCAGTTCTACGACTGCTTTTCAATAACAGTCCTTTTGCAACTCGAGGATTTCGGGTTCTGCGCCAAAGGGGAAGGAGGTCCTTTCGTGTCCAGCGGGGAGATCGACATGGGCGGGACGATACCAATCAACACCAGCGGAGGACACCTGTCCGACGGCTACGTACACGGCATGAGTCACGTGGTAGAAGCGGTCCGCCAGATTCGCGGCACGTCCACGTCGCAGGTGCCCGGGGCTCAGACCTGCCTTGTCACATCCACGCCCCTGCCGCCCGGCAGCGCTCTCATCCTGAGGGCGTCATGACGCAGTCACAGCGAAGGGTCCTACCGGAGACCCAGGACCCAGACACCGGCGGCTTTTGGGAAGGTGCGAGACTCGGGGAGATCCGAGTCCTCGAATGCAGCTCCTGTGGAACCCTTCTTCACATGCCTCGCGCCTACTGCTACCGCTGCGGTAGTTGGGACAATCACTGGAAGGCGGTCGCCGGCACCGGACGGCTGCACTCGTGGACCGTCGTCGAGCACCAAGTTCACCCCGACTTCCCCACGCCTTACACGGTCGTCCTCGTGGACCTCGATGCAGCGCCGGGCGCACGGCTGGTCGGCTACCTCGACGGCGCCCCCGAGCTCGCGGTGGGCCAGCCGATGAGAGCTCGTTTCGAGAACGTAGACGACGACGTTACGCTACCCCAGTGGGATCCCGCGTAGGAGCCACGCACAGCGGGCCCGGAACGCTATAAAAAGAGAGGAAAACTCGAACTATGGCTACGTTTCTCGCTCGTATACGGGTCCGTAGTGGTGAGGCTGCTCGCTTCGAACAGATCGCGAGGGACCTTTACTCCGACTCACACGGCACCGAGACGGAGCTGAGAAGGTACGAGTACTGGCGGGGAGAGGAGCCGAACGTCTACTACACGCTCGCCTCGTTCGACTCCTACCAGGGCTTCTTGGCGCATCAGACGAGTCCCCACCACGAGAAGGCGAGTCCAGCTTTGCGAGATGTGATCGAGGAGATTCGTCTGGAGTGGGTCGACCCGATCGGAGGGGCGTCGCCGCTAGTCCCAACGGTCATGGCCGTACCGGGCGACGAAGCTTCCGAGCTGGAGAGGGCGTACGCTCAACGTTTCGACGCGTCGCCGCAGGCCTGGTGGCTTGACCTTCGAGGCGAGAGACCATGAGGGGCTTTAGAGGATTCTGATCGCTCCTTCGGGGCAGTTCGCGACGACGCGCTGGGCAGCGTCCTCGAGTTGGGGGGTCACGTCGATGTCCTCCCCAAGCCTTGTGGGGTAGCCCTCGTCGTTGGAGTCGAGGAGCTCAGGGGCGAGCGTGTAGCAACGACCGTGACCGGCGCAGAGGTTCTCGTCGATGTGGATTTTCATGGATTTGTTCAGCTCTCCTGGCGGAATAGGGCGGGCGGCGAAACGATATTGGGCGGGCGACGGAAGATTACATCCGGGCGATGGAGCTTCCGCCGTCCACGGTGATAACCGCTCCGGTCGTGTAAGACGAAGCCGGCGACGCTAGGTACATGGCGGCGCCGACTATCTCCGATGGTTGCCCTGCCCGGCGGAGCGGGAAGTTGGCGGCGTGCCGGTTGAACGAGTCCATGTCCCAGGCGCGGGCGATGTCGGTGAGGAAAGGGCCAGCCATGATCGTGTTCACGCGGACCTTCGGACCGTAGGCCATGGCGAAACCGGTCGTTAGGACATCGAGGCCGGCCTTGGCTGCTGCGTAGGGGAGCTCCCTCGGGGTGGGGCGCACAGCGGCGATACTGCTCACATTGATGATGGAGCCGCCGTCTCCTTCGGCCATGCGGGACCCGGCGAGGGCGCAGACACGGAAAGGGCCTTTGAGGTTCACGCCGATCGTCTTGTCGAACAGCTCTTCGCTCAGCGCGTCGAGGCTCGGGTAGAGCGGGGAGATACCTGCGTTGTTCACGACGATGTCGAGGCGCCCGAAGTTCTCGTATGCGGCTTCGATCAGGCCCGGGATCTCGTCCCAGCGACCGACATGGCAGGCGTAAGGTACGCAGCGCCTGCCTGTGCGCTCGTGCACAGCGTCGGCGGCTTCTACGCAGGAGTCCATCTTGCGGCTGGAGATGACCACGTCGGCTCCGGCGTCGGCGAACGCCTCGACCATCTCGCGCCCCAAGCCTCGGGTACCGCCCGTGACGAGCGCTACCTTGCCGGCCAGGACCTGGGTAGGTGCGTGTTCGCCCATGACTAGAAGTTCCTTTCGAGTATGCGGGCGGCCCTCCTGGCCATCGGCTGAACCCAAGCTCCCCGCTCTCCCATCCTAGGGTCCTTGCTCTCGCCGCGCTGCCACCTGGCGTAGAGTTGCTGGAGCACGACGGCAGTTTTGAAGCAAGCGAACGCCTCGTACCACGAGGCGCCAGACGCGTCGAGACCGGTCTGCCGGTGGTACTGCTCGACGACCTCGGCGCGGGCGGGTAGGCCCATGTGCTCAAGGCCCGGTGGTGTGATCGGCCTGTCGTCTGGAGTGTCGGAGGGGTCCGGCCAGTAGTTGAGGACGGTCCCCAGGTCGATCAGGGGGTCGCCGAGGGTGGCCATGTCCCAGTCGAACACGGC
The DNA here is from genome assembly GCA_021847945.1 of Actinomycetes bacterium. GTDB lineage: Bacteria > Actinomycetota > Acidimicrobiia > Acidimicrobiales > Palsa-688 > JAJZAM01. The sequence goes on from JAJZNG010000243.1 coordinate 16,276, forward strand.
GCTCACCTTGTCCGGATCGCCGGGGCGGAACTGGCAGTTGTCCAACTTGAAGTCGTTGTGCAGGATCGACACCCGCTGAGGTTCCGGTAGGGTCGAGGCGAGACGCGCTGCGACCTCCCCCATCAACTCCCCGCCGCTTTGCGGCGCCACCAGCTCCCAACGCTTCGCCCAGCCTTCGACCTGGCGGGTGACGAAACCGTCCGGGCGGCCGAGATCTTCCAGGCCGCAGGAGCTTGGGTCGACTAAGTGCAGCTCGGCGAGGGCCGTGATCGTCGCTTCCCCGACGCGGCGTGCCGCGTCGGGGAGAGGTGTCATCGAAGGCGTCAGCCTTCCCCACATGACCTCACCGCGCCGGTATTCCATGACCGTGAAATCGGATCCGACGATGTCGCGGTCGGTACACAGGTGCAGAGCTCTCGGTGCCGCCGGGTACGAACGCCACAGCCGGGACAACACACGGTACTCGCGTTTCATGTCGTGAGCCCCCGGGGCGATCTTGCCGAACGGGGGGCGGCGCAAGACAACCGCTTCGTCGCCGAAATGAAGTAGGTAGGTCAGGTTCGCCGATCCGTTCGGGAACTGCTCGACGCTGAAAGGTCCGTCGATCCCCGCCAAGGCCTCTCTAAGCTCCCCGTCCCGGCGCAGATACGACGCCAAGCGGTCCCAGTCGAGGTCCTCGCCGGGCCTGACCGGCGCAAGCTCAGCCGGCTGGGACGGCTCCGGCTCGGCTAAGTCCCGCTCGCTCATAGGCTTTCGCTTCGCGCCGCGGGTGAGCTGAGCGACGGCGCCGAGGCTTGGGGGACCACCGGGTAGGCCGAGAAGCGGATCGGAGCCCCGGGGAACACGGCTGTCTTTCCGCTGGGCAGTTCGACCTCGTCGAAGAACCCGCGGGCGACGAGATGCTCGTCGACCAAGACGTCGTCGGGAGAGTTGACGACGGCTATCGGAAGACCCCTGGCTTGGCCCTCGTGGTAGATCGTCTGGGCGTCTTGGATCAAGAAGAAAGCTTCGATCATCTGCTGGATGTGGGGGAAGTTAGCCTGGCGGTAGGCGACCTGGCTGTACTGCGGATCGGCGAGGTCAGCCGCCACCCCGTGGGTGTCCATCCACTCAACCAGGTTCTGCCAGGGCTTCGGGTCGGAAAGGATCAACGCGAAGTAGACGTAGCGGCCGTCCCCCGTGGAGAACAAAGCCGGTTGGGTGGGCGTCGGCTGGGCGTGCCTGCAGGTCTGGCGTTTGACCAGGGCCTTCGGGTAGAACCAGTAAGGGTTGGCGAGCTCGGGGCTGACCGCCACGCAGTCATGGATCGACACGTCGATCACCTGCCCTCGACCCGTCTGGTCCCTCTCTATCAAAGCCAGGAACAGTGATATGTGGGCGAAGCTGGCTGCTACGTGGTAGGCCTGGTTCTCGGCGGGCCGTATCGGTGGGATGGTATGGTCGTCGTAACCGCAACTGTTGAGAAGTCCCCCAGCGGCAAGGGAGACGAGGTCGGAAGTCGCGTAGCGCGACCACGGACCGTCTTGGCCGAAGGGCGTGATCGCGCACACGACGAGGCTAGGGTGGCGTGCTGCGATAGACGCAAGGTCGATTCCCAACTCGTCTTGACGAGCCCGTGAAACTGACAGTATGAGCACGTCGGCCTCTTCGAGGAGGCTTTCGAGGACCTCGGATTCACCCGGTAGCTCCGCTGTAAACGACCTCTTGGAGGTGTTGTAGTACCAGAACGCCAGGCTAGAGTCCGGGCCCGCTACACCGTCGGCGAAAGGCCCGACCCTGCGGGTGGGTGAACCTTCCCGTGGCTCCACTTTGGTGACCACCGCCCCGTACTGGGCGAGCAACTTGCCGGTCAGTTCGCCAGCGGGATCCTCTGCGATCTCCACGACTGAAAGCCCTTGACAGATCGGAGCGCCGACCGCGGAAGCGTCGGTCGCCACCTCAGATCACTCCCTGCTCGGCCAGTTCGACCCGCTCGGCCTCGTCGACGCCGAGCAACTCGCCGAAGACGTAGTCGTTGTCCTCCCCGACTAGAGGAGCGGACCTCCAGTGGTCTGGTCCCTCCCCCGACATGGACGCCGGAAAGCCTTCGAAGCGGGCGGGTCCGATAACAGGGTGGTCCATTTCGAAGAAGGTACCTCTCCAAGCTAGCTGCGGGTCGAACTCGTTGAGGTCCTGTGGGTTCTGCACGGCGCCCGCACGAATCCCGTGGGATTGGAGCAGGTGCATGACCGTATGGGGGTCCTGGTCGGCCGTCCATCCCGAAAGGTAGGCGTCGAGCAGGTCCTGGTGCTTGAACCGGGACTCCTGGGTTGCGAAGCGCTCGTCGCCAGTCCAGTCGGGCGATCCAATCGCTTCGACCAGGCGCGACCATTCGGCGTCGTCGAACACGGCGACGGCCACCCAGCGGTCCTCCCCCGCGCAGCGATAGACGCCGTGCGGAGCTGCGTGGGGGTGCTCCAGGCGGTTCCCGGTCGGGTAGTCGGGGCGCTGGGACGTGTGGGAGTTTACCGTCACGTCGAGCAGTATCGGGCCGAGCAGCGTCACCCCCACCTCCACCGCTGCAACGTCGATCTCGGTTCCTGCCCCAGTCCGACGTCTGTTCCAGATTGCCATCAAAAGGGCAGCCGAGTTGTAATAGGCGGCCATGTTATCCATGTATGACAGGCCCCACCCCGACGGTTCCCGTCCGGGGAGGCCGGCGACGTAGGACAGGCCGCTTGCGGCCTGCACTATCGGCCCGTAGCTGCGGTAGTGCTGGTGCGGGCCGCTGTGGCCGTAACCGCTCATCCGAGCATAAATGACGTCGGGCACCAGCTCTCGAAAGCGGTCGTAGGTGAACCCCCACTTCTCCATGACGCCCGGCGCAAAATTCTCCGTCACCACCGAGCTCACTGCCACCAGGCGTTCGGCGAGCTCCCGGCCGCGCTCGGTTCTCAAATTGATAGTCACACCGAGCTTGTTTCGGCTGTAATTGTTGAAAAGTCCGCCGCGGTTGGGGTCGGCATTGGCGTCCTGCTGGCCGTAGTTACGTACCTCACCCTTGTAGAGCGGAAGCCGTCTCGGCATGTCGACCCGGGTACGATCCTCGATCTTTATGACCTCCGCCCCGAAATCCGCGAGGAGGCGGGTAGCTACGGACCCGACCCCCATCCAGCAGAAGTCGGCCACGCGCAGTCCGGCCAGGGGTCCCCGGCGCTGGCGTGGAGCTCGTTCACCGGTACCGTAGAAAGGGAAGGACCCGGGCTCGCCTCTGGTTGCTGTCATGGCGTGGCGCTCGTCGCCCTGGATGGCATGTGATAATCCCCTCTGCGTCGTCTCGATCGTCAGCGCTGGTACCGGTCGACCGCCCGCCACCAGCGCTAACGAATCATTATAAGAGTATCTTGGCCTTCGAGCCAGCCGGCGTCTGCGGGGATGGTTCGGTCGGAGTATCAGTAGACGGTGTAGCCGCCGTCTACGACCATCGCGTCCCCCGTGTGGAACGGGATCGAAGGGTCGCACAGGAACGCGCCGATAGCCTCGAAGTCTGCTGGGGTCGCCCACCTGCGCAGGGGGGTGCGGTTAGTGGTGTTTAACAGGAACTTTTCGTGCTGGCGGGCCTTTTCGGTCATCTCCGTCT
>JAJZNG010000243.1:19904-20806 GCA_021847945.1 Actinomycetes bacterium
GCGAGTTGCAGCGGATCCCGAAGCGGGCCAACTCGACGGCCAGGCTTCTCATCATCGCCAGCACGGCGGTCTTGCTCGCGGCGTAGTGCTGTTGGCCGGGGGCTCCGTGAATCGACGAAGTCGAAGAAACCGCCACCAGGGCGCCGCCTTCGCCCCTGTCAACCAGGACCCTCGTGGCTTCCCGTAAGGTAAGGAAAGCCCCCTGCAGGTTGGTCCTCATGACCCGGTTCCAGTCGTCCAGGGTCATGTCGACGAAGGGTGTCCTAGCAGCGGTTCCCGCGTTGGCGACAAGGCCGTCGAGCCGGCCGAAGCGCGAGAGGGTGGACCCCATGGCCGCTGCGACGGACTCCTCATCGCCGACGTCACAGGCGAACGGCTCCGCCTGAGCCCCAAGGGCTCGCAGGGCTTCTACGGCAACAGCGTTGCGGTCCTCGCGTCTCGACCAAACAGCTACCGCTCCGCCGGCACGGGCTACACCTCGGGCTATGCCGAGGCCGATGCCACTGTTCGCGCCGGTGACGACGAACACCTTCCCGGAGAGGTCTATCACGGGCGCCAGGGCGGTCATGGTAACTCAGAAGCTCCCTTCCGCCGAGCGGTTTATGCCGAGGATCAATATTAGATCTTCGTGGAGCTCCATCCAAACGTCGTGGTAGGAGCGCTTCATGACGCCCGTGAAGGCCTCGGTTGCGCCCGAACTCAGCCGGGCTAGAGCGTCGTCGAGGCGGCCCAGATAAAGGGCGAGGCGTGCAACGGCTGCTCCCATGTCGGAGATAACCTTCGCCGCAGCGCTGTGGTGAGAGGCAAGCTCAACTATCCGGGCTTGGTCGTAGCCGGGGTCGCTGTGATCATTGGGCACGCCGTCGCGTAGCTGCCAGGACACGCAAAGCTCTTTGAGTCCG
>JAJZNG010000057.1 GCA_021847945.1 Actinomycetes bacterium
GGCGACGGCAGCGTCCAAGGCGGGCGTCCCGGACCGAGCGATCATGCGGACCACCCGGCACAAGAGCAGGTCCTCGCTCGACCGCTACGTCCGGGCCGGGAAGCGCTGGGAGCAGGTGGCCGCAGCGAGCGTCGGGCTGTGACGTAGGGCGGGAAGCCGTCCCGGCTCGCCCTCGACACCCAAACAGCAGACTCGAGACGACGGATCACGGCCGTTGGTACCCACGACGGACGCGATATCTGGTGATCCGATCCCGCCTGGGCCTGCGGCTTGCGCGTGTCGCTGCTTTCACCCGATGCAGCCGAACACGAGCGCTTTCTTGCTCGCTATGCCGACTCGATAGTCCTCGCAGAGAGTGCCGATGACCGACCCGGCTGGACGGAAGCGGGCGAAGCGACGATGCGCGCCATCGCCATATAGCTACCCGCAAAACAGATCGGCTTGAGCGGATGCCGCTTCCCGGTCTGCAATTTGGTCCCTGAGAAGGTGGACTTTTCTCGGTCCACTGGACATGCCCGTCGCCATAGTTGAGCTATGGAGAATGTCGAGGGATTTCCAGTCTGGAAGGTCAAACGGCTCCCGAATACGCTGCGTAATAAGATCCGCGTAATCTGGGTTTAGCTCGATTCCGATGCCTTTTCGGCCCATCCCTCGTGCAACTTTGAGCGTCGTACCGGAACCAAGGAATGGGTCCAGCACGGTATCTCCTTCTGAGGTAAAACTATGCAACATCAAAGCGACAAGCTCCTCCGGGTAGGCGGCGACGTGATAGCCAAGCTTTTGGACCCTACACGCACCGATCCCTTGATCTTGCTCAGCCGATCCCGAGGCCGGCGCCACCTACCGGTAACACGATCAACCGACGCGACGTGCTCGGCGGCATCATCCACGAGTACGACATCGCAGCTTGAGTCTCCGCCGAGCGAAGGCCTGGTCGGGCAACCCCATAACGACGGGTGCCTCTCCTGACGAGCGGCGGGCTTGAGGCAGCAGACCCGCAAGCTGGTCCAGTCACCGTGGACTCGTACGGCCACGACACGGTGCTCACCCGGCCGTTCGGACTCGACGTGGCCAGCGTCGAGTTTCTAGACCCTTCAGGTAGCGTCCCAGACGGCACGACGCTCCGGAGTCCGCGCACCTTCCCCCTCGCTCGGACTCCCTTCGGTCGTCGGCCCCCCTGCCCCTGCCGGACCTCTAGCCAACCGTCTTATGGAGTGCCTATGCAATACACGGTCCGGGCTCAGTGCCCGGGCCGTTGCGTGTTCGTCATGTTTGCAGGGTCACGCCTGCGTGTAAGTGCATGTGGCGCTGACTGTGAATGTTATCGTAAGTGTGCCGGTCGCGCTCACGGTGAAGCGCGTGTGCACGTAGTGTGTGTTTGTCACCACGCCCGTTGTCAGGTCGGTCATGACGAACCTGCCTACCAACGTGTATTCTCGCCCTCCTGTCGCAGTGGACTGAGTGCTCTTTTTGACGGCTTCTGTAATCGAGTAAGCGTTCCCCGAATTGAGGCCGAACGCTGTCGCAAACTGGAGGTTTGTGTGGATCGTGAGTGTTGTGGACCTTGTCCCTAGCTTGTAGGTGACGTGCAACACGTAGGTGTAGTAAACTTTCTCTCCGGTTGCGCAGTCGTATGTTCTGTATGTCCCCGTTTTGGTGGTCTGGATCGTGCCGTTGCTCTTGGCCCCGCCTGTCCCCCCTCCCGTCGCCGACAGCACGCACCCGCTCCCCGTAGTGCTCCAGGCCGCGTTGCTGTAGAGAGGCTGCACGACGAACGATCCGGTGTCGAAACTCTCTGCCGTCGTCTTATAGTTCCAGGCGCACTTGTCGCCGATTTCATACGCTCCATAGAAACTTGTCATGTCCAACCAGCCCGAACCGGGTAGCGGGTCGGTGACCGTCTCGGCGTACTCGTGCCCCTCGACGATGGAGAACCCCTCGTTGGCGGGTGTCGACGATGTTCTGAACCCCGCTCCGCATGTGGCTCCCGCATTATTGGCGTCGGGCAGATAGGGCAGGTTCGTGTAGGGAACTGTGCCGCTGGGCGTGGACACCATGGAGTGCCAGGCGCAGTATGTTCCGGACTTCCCACAACCGGCAAAGCCTGTGGGACAGGTGCCCGCTTGCGTGGCCACAATCACCTGGTCTGTGGTGAGTGTCGACAGCTTGAGTGCCTCGGCGAATGCCGCGGCTTCCGCACCCAGCTTTGCCCCTGTTACGCCTGTGGGCGGCTGTGACGTTGTGATGTACGCCTGCACGTAGACGGACTTTTTGAACGACGGGTAGCCGGTCGAGTCGTTGTACTGGCTGGTGATCGTGGACCAGTGGTCCGGCGTCGGGCCCTCCTCTGTGCCGAGGCCCCGGAGGAAGCTCTCGAGGTAGCCCGCCGACGCCTTTTGCGCGGTTGTCGTTGTCCAGTTCGACCCCCACAACAGCAGGTAGAGATGTGGCGAATGCTGCACCGGCCCCCCGTACCAGGTCATCGGCCCAAGAAAAGGTGTTGTTCCAAAAATCGGTGTCGAGGTCTGCGGCGGCTGCGCGGCGGTTCCGGCGCCCTTCCGCAGCGGCGGCACAACGCCGGACGGCTTGCCCGAGCGCACGTGGCTCAGGTCGGCCAGGTAGCCCGAGTGCAGTGCGACGGGTGTCGCCACCGGTCCGCGCGGAGCGAAGTTGGCCGCCCCTGCCGTGCCGCCGGCTCCCACGACGACGAGCGTGCCCACCCCCAGGGCGAGGGCGGCGCCGGCGCTCGCCAGCAGCCTCGAGGTTCGCCCACCGCTCCTCGACCGGCTGCGCGCGAACGACCCCCAACGATTCGATCCCACGTTTGCCTCCTCCGCCAGGCTGGAGTTGCCAGCCGTCCGCTTCCGCACGAAGCGTCGCCGGGCGGGCAGGATAGCCTGCCGCATCACGGATTGCAACAACCGACGCGAGGCGGATCTCTTACCTCAACGCCGAGCTTCCAGGTCTAGCCCCCTCTAAATCGGCTACGCGACTAGCCGTGGGGAGCGCCCCCTGATTCGTGCAGTTGGGCGAGTGTCCCATTGAACCCCTGAGTGGAGCAAGAGCCGCAACCGATAGTTGTCGAAGTTCCGAAAGCCATGGCCGATGCGCCGGATCTTCTCGGTGACGAGGTTCTGGGCTTCGACGGGCCCGGTCGAGATGCCGGTCACATGGAAGCTGAGGACCTCTTGCTCCCAGCGAGAGATGGTCGTGGCGAGGCGGGTGAGCTCGGGCACCTCGGCCTCGGCGGCGTAGGCGTAGAAGCGCACGAGCCGCCAGTGTGCTCGCCGGGGTGTCTGCGCGAGGTAGACCTCGCGCAGCAGCTCCTTGCCCAAGATGGCGGCTCCG
>JAJZNG010000109.1 GCA_021847945.1 Actinomycetes bacterium
CCCTTGCGGACTTCGCCGATGTCCCGTCTGCCCTCTTCAACTTGGTTGCCCTGGCTGGCAGGGCGCTGCGGTTCCGCTTCAGGACTCATGTCTCACCTCCATTTGACCTGCATCAGGATACATCGACTAGCGAACGTGTGTTTGGGTTTGAGTCGAGCACCGTTACGGGGCGAAGGGCCTGCGCCGCCTCGGCCACACTGGTCGGTTGCAACTCTTGCAGTAGTACAGGATCACCTGGCCGCTACATCGGGGACAGGTGGCCTTCAGGGCAATGTCGCTCGCGATGTGGAGTCCGACCATCACCACGCTCCGCGGTAGGCCACCGAAGCCACTGCGCTTCTTCTTCGCCATCCTGTCCTCCAGTCTCTCGGCCCGACGGCGACTACCCACCAGCTTGCCTCGACGGTGTGACAGTGACCCCGTTCAGTCACGAAGGAGGACAGGCGACACCTGTGCAACCGCCCGAACCTCCCCTCCAATCCGGTCGTTGGCGCGCTCGAACTCGAAGTCCCTGCGAGTCTCGGCCACGTCAGGCGGTCGCTGGTCGGTCTGGTCGCCTCGGGGCACCAGGCACACCCCCGTGGTAGGAACCTCCTCCGTGTGTGATCCTCCCGACGTGCGGTGGAGGCAGTCGCGTCGAGGTCCCCGCATCGCGTCCGTGCCGGAACTAGTGTCCCGTTATCGGTGCTCGCAGGGAGTTAACGGAAGATGGCAGACAATGAGGAGGTGTTGACGACCGAGGAGGCAGCCAAGCTGCTCCGCGTCAGCACGAAGACCGTCCTCGGCCTTGCCCGCGACGGCGTTCTCCCTGGTGAGAAGGTCGGTCGTGCCTGGCGGTTTCTCCGCAGCGACCTCCTGAACTACCTCCGTGGATCCAAGCGAGAGACGAACGGTGTCGCGCTGTGAGCCCGACCCCGGTCTCGCAGGTCAGTGGTGGTCGCACCACGCTCATCGGTCGGGGTGAACCTCGTCGCTTCCGCCCGCGGCTCAGTCTCGGGTACCACCAGGACCTCTACGCCCTGGTCGCCCAGCTCCGAGACCGCGACACGGACGATCGGGTACTCCGTGTCCGCCGCGCCATCGACGCCGCCGAGGCACGACGGGTCCAACTCCGTCAGTTCGGCGTGGACGACGACGACATGCAGCCCACCGTGTACTACATCGCCACGCTGCGGCTGCTCCGCGACCTGATCCTGCAGGGATGGGTACCGGATTCCGACGACGACGGGATCTACATCCTGCCGCCCATGCTCACGCCGGGGGGCGAGGATCCCTCTGAGGCGAAGTCCGAGCTGCGCAACTCGTTCCGGTTCGCCGTCGCGGACCAGCTCCTCTCTCCGTCGGTCGCCGACTTCATCGCCAAGATGGAACGGCATGACGTCGGGTCGTTGTTCGCCGACGGGCCAGAGTTGGCGAGCCGCATCCAGAAGGTCCGCAAGAAGGGCACGCCCGAAGCGGCGATACGTCCGGTCCTCGAGTTGGTCATGGCGGACTCTCGGGACGAGGCCACGGGGCTCCGCCTTCAAGACGTCTGGCGCTATGCCCGGCTTCAGTGGTCGATCCCGTACCAGACCACGCCCGGCCGGAACATGCACTATCTCGTACGCGACGAGGCAGGGCCGAATCGACCGATCATTGGTATCGCCGCGCTGGGCAACGCCATCCTTGGTCTCGCACAGAGGGACGACGCATTGGGATGGTCTGTCCACTCGCTCGCCCGCCGCCTGGACTCGTCGTCACCGGCAGAGGAGAGGAAGATCGTCCGGCACTTGCTCGCCTTCATCCACGCCGAGGCCGAGCGCATCTACGTTGACGACTTCAAGCTCGATGGCCTGAGCCCTCAAGAGGCTGTCGCCTACCTGCATGAGAGCGAGCAGGCGGCCGACAGCGCTCGCCGGGGAGCGCTGCAACGGGCTGGCGACGATCGCACCGCTGAGTACCTCCTCATTCGTGAGGCGCACAACCTGGTCGAGGACGGTCGCGCTGACGACGTGGACTGGGCGGCTGTTGCCACCACCCAGCTCTACCGACGGAAGCGCTCAGCGAACCTTGGGGACACCCTTCGAGCCATCGCCGTCTTCGAGGGGGCCGGTGTGGCCGAGGATCCAAAGCGGATGCGGGAATTGCTCTGGGCCGAAGATGGCCGCCGGGCCGTCGAGACGGTCCTTCGCAGGATCAAGCAGCAAGCGGTTGCGGAGAACGTTATGGAGATCATCACCTGTGGAGCGGTCTCCCCGTACCAGCAGGTGCTTGGTGGAAAGCTCGTCGCCATGCTCATGGCTAGTCCCCAGGTCGTGAACGACGTCAAGCGCCGGTATGCGGGCAAGATCAGTCTCATCGCCTCGGGCATGGCAGGACGCCCTATTCGTCGGAAGCCGGCACTCTCCCTGCTCACGACGTCGAGCCTGTACGCCTTCGGCAGCGCCCAGTACAACCGCGTGCGAGTACCCGGAGACGTCGTCGGTGCCAGCGGGGACATTCGCTACGAGCGCGTGGGCATCACGGACAGCTTCGGCACCGTCCAGTTCGCCTCCGACACCACGGAGAGCTTGATCGCCGCCGCACGGCTTGCCAACAACAAGCGGAGGATCGTCAACCACCTCTTCGGCGAGGGGATGAGCCCCAAGCTGCGCTCGCTGCGCATGGGCCTGGACGCTCTGGGGCTCCGCCCGGAGGAGTTCCTGCGCCACCACTCTCCACGCCTGCTGTACGCGGTCCCGCTCGCAACGAACGCGGATGACGTCCTCCTCGGCCTCACGCGAACCCCCAAGTACGTGCTCCCTGCATCTGGCGGCGACTCGACCACGCAGGCCATCGCCGCGCACTGGCACGATCGCTGGTTGAAGGGCCGGCTCGCCCGTCCCGAGACCCTCGGCATCATCAGAGGCATCGAGCGCGATGACCATCTCCTCAGCCGCGTCGCATCCGATCTCGGAGCATCGAGCTACGGGGACTCCGCCAGCGCCCACCCTACGGCCATCTCCGACCTGCGCGTTGCCAACACGAACGGCCCGATCTCCTTCGTCGAGAAGCTCTACCGGAACGCCAACAGCTACGCGGACCGCCTCACCACCGAGGAGCTGGACTGGATCCACGTGGACCTCGGCCTCGACGACTACCTGCTCCAGTCCGCCAAGGACGGCTGGCAAATCGTCGTCACCGGCAACCCTGGCGATGGAAAGACGTTCCTCATCGAACGCCTCCGCGCCACCCTGACCACGCAGTACGACGCCGTGGTCATCACGGATGCCAACGCCTGCACCGACTCCGAGGTGCTGGCGTCCTGGCGTACCTGCCACGAGACCGGACGGGCCTTCGTGCTAGCGATTAACGAGTGGCCTCTCT
>JAJZNG010000179.1 GCA_021847945.1 Actinomycetes bacterium
TTCGAGCACAGGGATTGGGCACTCCGTCCAGTCGTGGCGCCACACGACTAGAAGATCGGCGATTTTCCCGGCCGCGTGGTCATCCCGGTAGGCGCTGCTCAAGAATTTCAGCTCACCGCTGATGACTCGCCATCCCCCATCAGGGAAACACCGAATTGCTGTGAAGTCGGGGAAGTGTGAGTGGACGGACAGGATCTGAAAGCCGAGCCGCTTTGCCGGGGCTCCGAAGTACATGGCGACCCCGAGCTCGTTGGTGGGAGCGCACACGAAAGTGCCGCCCGAGAGTGGATCTCCGAGCCTCCTCCCAGTCTCGCCGAGGTCAGGATTCGACGTGGGCAGCGACACGTCGGCGACCCCTTTTACCACCCGTGTACGCTTAGCCCGATGCATCAGTCGGGCGAGCCGCTCGTCCAACTCATCCAGATACTCCGACGGCGTGTTCGTGTCGGTCAGCCATTCTCGCAAGCTCGCCTGACCCCACCCTCCGAAGATGCGCATGATCTCGTGGGGCTGGGTTCCGGTCTCAACGCAGAACTCTCGCTGGCTGAGTCGTTGGCCTCGGAAGGCTCCGATGTCTCGGATCATCACAACGAGATCGTCTCGTCGGTCCTCGTGACTGATCGACTCGACCATAGCTACCCTCCGCTGCGTGGGCGCCCGACCTGAGCGCGTCCGCACCTAACATGTCGGCAGGTGGTCTTGCCATGACTCTCGAAGCGGTGTGCTGGCTACCCCTGAGAGAACCTTCCATTCGACAGGTGTTGCCAATCGCTGGCTATGGTAGCTGGGTAGAGGTCTAGGCTTCCGGTCTGTCTCGGATTGATGTTGTTTTGATATTCCCACTTGATGATTGGAATGTAACCTCCGCCCGGGTTAGCGACGACGATGCGGCGCGCCGTGTCTAGATGAGTCCCTAGGTCACTAACGGGCCAATGATCGTCGATCGTTTGCTTCGCTGATGGGCGAAGTTCGAGGACCAGGTCGCTGCCCACGTTCACCCCAGGTGAGCTCACCTGCCGGCTGTACGCCCCTCCAGCTACGGTCCCGGGCATGGTTGGAGGCGCCCACACCACACTGACAAACGGCCTTTGTTCCAATCTCTCCGGCTTGCCAGCCCAACTCCGGAGTTCCGCCGCCACAACGGCGGCCTGCCGGTCAACTTCCTGTTTCGTCCACTCGCATACGGCTTGCTCGCCACCTATCTTGTCGATTCTAGAGGCGTTCACGCCGAGGCGTCGGAGTTGTGCCAGCACAGGAGCCGGGCATTTGTTCACGACCACTACGTCAACGGTCCTGTTAGCGATGCTGTGTGCGAGCATTCCTTCGAAGATGGTGTCCGTGGCAGGCAGGGAATAGCCGACCAACGCCACCCTGCGGGTGCTTTCGAGCGCCCGTCGGGCCCGGTACCAGACTTCGCGGATGACAGGGTTGTCAAAGTAGGGGGATTTGCGTGTCGAGGGAGGGACCAGGAAAGGCTCACGGCCGGGCAGGTTCCGCCGTCTGATGTCTTCGTCGTCGAACCCCTCAGATTCGTCGACCCCGGCCTTTTCTGGGGCCCATTGAGCAAGGGTCAATCCTGTAGGGTCGTTCGGTGCTGCGAACCACGATACCGACCCGTGCAGTTTCAACAAGCGCAACGTGACAGCCGGCCGGGCCCTTGCCAGCTGGACACTTGCCGGGCCCGCCTGCGAACTCATCAGCACGCTCGCTGGCTCTTGGGGAGGTAACCCATCGAACAGATCATCAGCGTCGACCGGCCGGGCCGGTATTTGCCCGTTATAGATGGCGCCGCCGGTATCCACCCAAAGAGTCTGCCTGGCGAGACGTTCGATAACCTGGTCATAGTTCATAGTGATTACCGACGTCCGGCGGGCGTCGAGAACTCGCATCAGCTCGTAAGGCCAACGCCCCGTTCTCCGCTGGTAAATGCCCGTCGCTCCGCTTCCAGAAGAACCTCGCGAATCGCCGTCGCGCTGCGCGCGTACAGCGCCCTGCGTTCCAAGTTCTCCCAGTTCGACAGGTGCGGCTGATCGTCAGCGACACGCGACAGCCACGCCTCAAAGTCGACCCCCTCAACTGTTTTGGTGCCAGAGTCGGTCCCTGTGGCATCGCCAACCCCGCCGGATCCTCGGCGAAGCTCGGCTACCAGCGCTTCCGTCGAGAAACTAGCGCGCAACTTGGGAGCGATGAGTCCTGGCAACTCCGACATGACAGGAAACGCAGCGTGCACCGCACGCGAGAAGCCAGCCCCGACAGTTACAACATCCCGCTCGGCATCCTCCATATGTTCAGTCTCTCACCTGCATGCCAACACATGGTGAGCGGTCGAGAGCAGAACGTTGCGGGTGACCGTACATGGCCGTCTCACAGCTCGTCCGCTGGTGCGATCCCACCGAGCTGCGCGGTGACAGTCGACGAGGATGGGACGATGGCGAACCAGCAGACGAGGTGAATGTCGTCGTGGTCAATCTCGGGTAACAGCTCTGGTGATGGGCTGGGTTCCAAGCCCATCTCTGCGGCGAGTTTCGCTATCGCTTGAACCTGCTCGACTGGCCGCTCCGAAGAGGCCATCGCAGCACGTACGAGCTTCAGTACCCGTTCCAGGCAGGGCGCTTCGAGCGCTTCCACCAGCCAATCAGCTTCTTCGATCGTCATCGAAGGCGGCCGGTGATTTCTCACCACTTCGGTGGCTCGTTGCATGGCGGCCGGAACCGGAGCGACTAGATTCGTCGGGTCGGCCGCCTTGTTCCAGCTTTCCACGATGCTGTCGCGAGCCTGCCGCCATGCGTCGAACGCCCCGCGATAGGTGGCCTCGGACAGCTCCCGTGGCGTGTCGAACCTTCGTGGGGGACGCGCAGCGTCGAGGCACGTGAGCGTGTCGGCGACGACTACGGGGGTCGTCTCGTCGCTGACATCGACGTAGCGGAACTGTGGCCGCTCGTAGTCCGCGACCCGGGCACAGAACACGTAACCCGGGACGGAGCCCTCTACAGCCCCATGCCGCTGCCCGTTCCCCACGGCAGCGCCCTGATCCTGGCGTCTAGCTCGGGGTTCTCCAAGGCACGACGCAGCTCTTGGCGGTACTCCTCGCCGCTCAGCGCCTTGCGTCCTGCGCCGCCGCGCTCGAAGAGGCTCGCGTCTTCCTCCCGGAGCCGTTCGATCTCTTCGCGCGTCTCGGTGAAGACAACGTCCTCGGTCCGGCTTCCCGGCAGGACCTCTCCGCCCACGCCGACAGAAACCGCAGCCTGTTTGATCTTGCGGTGTAAGCGCTCTTCGAGCCCCAGCAGCTCGTCGAGCTGCGCGTCGGGGAAGACGCAGCGCAGGTAGACCTCC
>JAJZNG010000155.1 GCA_021847945.1 Actinomycetes bacterium
CCGACACCACCCTGATGCCAGCTCCGCGCTCACGGCCTGAGGCCATGTCCTCGATGCGGCCATCGTCGAAACGGGCGCCGTTGGATCGGCGGTCCTCGGCGAAGACCTCCGCCATGTCCCCTCCGCTACGCAAGGCGCGGCGCAGCACAACGTCGAGTACCCCCTGATCTATCAACACCATCTGCCTCCTTGACGTCACCCATCCGACTAGGTCGGCTGGGGCGGTTTAGCCTTCCACTGAGGCTACCCGCGAACGCCGGGATAACCGAGATGAGCCACCCAACGCCTTCCGGCGGCGCTACCCTCGAAAGTATGATTTTGGAGTCGATCAACTCGCCGACGGACCTTGCACAGCTGAGCTCCGTGCAGTTGGACGCTCTCGCAGAAGAGATCCGGGAGGCTCTCGTCACCGCGGTAGCCACCAACGGTGGCCATCTAGGATCCAACCTGGGTGCAGTCGAGTTGACCATCGCCCTGCATCGCGTGTTCCAGTCACCCCGTGACATCCTCCTCTGGGACACCGGCCACCAAGCCTACGTGCACAAGCTGCTCACGGGACGCCAAGAGATGTTCTCGACCCTGCGCCAGGACGGCGGGCTGTCGGGCTACCCGTCTAGAGCGGAGTCCGTCCACGACTGGGTGGAGAACAGCCACGCGTCGACGATTCTCAGCTACGCGCACGGCATCGCAGCCGGTGTAGCGCGCTCGTCGGCCCCAGAGCGCCGCGTCGTTGCCGTCATCGGCGACGGCTCGCTGACTGGGGGGATGGCCTTCGAAGGCTTGAACAACCTCGGCCACAGCGCCAGCAGAGTCGTTGTGGTTCTAAACGACAATGGCCGTTCCTACGCTCCGACTGTTTCACGCCTCTCTGAGAGCCTCACGAAGCTGCGGCTACACCCGGGACTCACCTCGGTGAGAGCCCGTTTCGAGGACCGACTACGCGACCTCCCCGGGGTGGGGAACCTTGCTTACAGCAGCCTTCAAGGGCTGTACTCAGCGGTGCGCGAAGTGGTCGAACCCCCCGTGTTCTTCGAGGCGCTGGGTGTCCGTTACGTCGGCCCCATCGACGGTCACGACATCGCCAAGATGGAGGAAGCTCTCGCCCAGGCAGCCGAGTTCGACGGTCCGATAGTGGTACACGTCTTGACCCGCAAGGGCCGTGGCTACCAGCCTGCCGAAGACGACGACGAGCGCTGCCTGCACGACGCCCCGGTTTTCGACCCTTCCGTAGGTCCCGGTGACGACCCCCACGCGCTCAAGGGTTATACGCAGGCGTTCAACGAGGCAATGCTCGCAGCCGGTGAGCGCTACCCGAACCTGGTCGCCATTACCGCCGCGATGCCGGGGCCGACCGGGCTTCTGCCCTTCGCCGACAGGTGGCCGGACCGCTTCTTCGACGTCGGAATCGCCGAGCAGACAGCGGTAACTTCCGCCGCCGGCATGGCGATGTGCGGACTGAGACCGGTGGTGGCGATCTACTCGACGTTCTTCACACGGGCGTTCGACCAGGCGAACCTTGACGTGGGACTCCACGGACAACCGGTCGTCTTCGCCCTCGATCGCGCTGGGATCACAGGACCCGACGGGGCGAGTCACCACGGCGTATTGGACATGGCGCTGTGCTTGAGGATCCCCGGTCTGGCGATCTTCGCTCCGTCTTCGGCGCAGGACCTCGCTGCGATGCTCGACACTGCATTGGAGCTCGGCTGCCCGTCGGCGATCCGCTACCCGCGTGGTGCCGCCCGCCAAGTCGGCCCTGACGAGATCGGTGACGGCCTTCACGCCCGGCTAGTTCGACGCACAGGGCAGGCGTCAAGCGCGCCCCGGGTATGCATCCTCGCGGTCGGCAAAATGCTCGAAGCCGCCGAGCAGGCTGCCGCTCTCTTGGAGGCGGACGGGGTCGAAAGCACCGTCTGGGACGTCCGGGTCGTGCGACCTTTGGATCCGCAGATGGTTCTCGACGCCGGCAACCACGACCTGGTAGTAACCGTCGAGGACGGCGTCCGCTCCGGCGGGGCCGGCTCTTTCATCTTCGACGCCGTAGCTGACCTAAACGAGCAGAGAGTATGCCCCCCCTTCCTCGTACTGGGGGTACCCACGGCGTACATACCCCATGGCTCGCAAGAGCAGATACTGTCCCGGTTCGGCCTCGACGGGCCCGGTATCGCAGCGGCGATCTCCAAGGCGCTTCCCGAGCGGGCCGCTGTAAGCCCGTTGAGCCTCCAAGGCCAGTGGTGACGAGTCGCCTCTCGACGCTGGTCGCAGCGAGCGAGAAGTTTGCCCGTCTGGCGGAGGGATACTTGGACCGGCCGGTGCCGGCCTGCCCCGACTGGACGGTGCTCGACCTCGTGGGCCACCTTGGAGGCGTCTACAGCTCTGTGACCCTGGTCCTAGCGGCTGCCGGCGAACGTCCCGCAGGAGCCAGAGAGGTGCCGCCTGCGGACCCGGCTGGGGCCGTTGCTTGGTTCTTGGACAAGCGCAGCGAGCTGCTCGAAGCTTTCGCTTCCACTCCCGGCGACGCCCGAGCGTGGAAATTCTCCTCCCGCGGAGAACCGACAGTGTCGTGGTGGCTACGACGCCAAGCAGTCGAGACCGCCGTCCACCTGCACGACTTAGAAGAAGCAGTCGGCTACGACGCCAGCGCCGATCCCGCCGGCGCTCGCGCTGTCAGCGCGGAGGCTGCCGGTGATGGCGTCGACGAGATCCTCTGCGATCTCGCCCTGTCTTACCTTGACCGCCACCCCGGCGTCGGGGTCGCCGGAACGCTTCACGTCCACTGCACCGACACCCCAGGCGAGTGGCTGGTCGACTTCGACGCCGAACCGGCCCACACGACGCGAAAGCACGCGAAAGCCGACGCGGCGGTGCGCGGTCCTGCAGGTGAACTGCTTTTGTGGCTTTGGAACCGCCGAAGCCTCGACGGTTCGGTGCTGGAAGTCGTTGGCGACGCTCAGGTCGCCCGGTCGTGGGAGCTGATCCGGATTTAACCGGGTGACTGCACCGGGTCGATCAGCTCTGAGCCCCGATTAGAGACCTTGTTGACCAGGTTCGAGACACGCCAAGCTTCGATCACCCCCGGCCCGGCCGGCTTGAGGAGATCGAGCAGGAAGTTACGGTCCGCCTCGGGGTCCAGCCAGCCGTCCCAGCCGTCCTCCTCAAGAATGACTGGCATCCTGTCGTGGATCGGCAACATGTCCTCGTTCGCGGACGTGGTCACGATCGCCGCGGTTCTTATCGCCTCTTGGGATCCGCCTCTAGGGCCACGCCAGACCTCCCAAACTCCGGCGAAGGCCATCGGTCTACGGTCCCGCCTGGCTATCGCGTACGCAAGGCGCTCCGAGCCGTCCCGCCGCCATTCGTAGAACACGTCGGCCGGTATCAGGCAACGTCTCCGCGCGAACGCAGCCCGGAAAGAGGGCTTGGAGTCGAGACTCTCAGCCCGAGCGTTGATCATCCTCGACCCGACCGAGTCGTCCTTCGCCCACGAGGGGATCAAACCCCATCGAAAGGTTGTCAGCTCCCGTCCCGTGCTCCGGCCTTCGTGAAGACCCGGCGGAGCGTCGGCGGCCGGGTCCCCTGCCGAATCTGACAAAGACTGGACTGGAGGCTCAACCGTCGCTGTCACGGCAAGGATCTCGGTGCTCGGAGCGACGTTGTAGCGGGGAGGTCGAGCCGTTGCGCTCACAACGTCCACAGCGAACATCGCCGCAACCTCTTCCACCCCGGAGATGGAAGCGAACCGGCCACACACTCTCCCCACAGTACTGCAGACAAGGGCCGCTACACTTCCCAGCCGAATCGGGCTTTCAGGACTGTTTCTGGCCTTGCACGTCGCTGTCGGGTGACTCCCAACAACACTTCGAGACGGCGGGAAGTTACCATTGCGAAGGGACACGGCCCCTCAAACGTCGTTGTGGCCGCCGATCACAACCAAAATCTCGACCATGACCTTCGCCTACACCCCCTCCCCTCCCGCCCGACCGGACGCGAGCGGCTGGTCTGACGCGCTCCGCCGGGCAGCGTCCGGGCTGGGCCCGGCGGCAGTCTCGCTCGCCCTTACGGGGATTGCCATGCTGTTAGGTTGGCGCGGCGTCGACCAGGCGGCTCAGACCTACCGGGTCACACAGTTCAGCTTGCACGGGCTCATGTTGTGGGATAGCGGCTGGTATGCCGGGAACTTCCCGCTCGGCTACAGCGTTCTGTTCCCGCCCGTCGGCGCCCTGCTAGGAATGAAGGTCGTCGCGGTGGGCTCGGCGGTGGTCGCCACGTGGTCCTTCGACCGCATGGTCCGCTCGGTGATGGGGGCACGCCCCCTGGGCACCTGGTATTTCGCCGTGTCCACCCTGATGCCGGTGATGATCGGCCAGTGGCCGTTCCTGGCCGGTGAAGCCGCCGGCCTTGCGGCTCTCGTGAGCTTGCAGCGCGGGCGAAGAACCCAGGCTCTCATCCTCGGCCTGGTTGCAGGGGGCTTCTCCCCTCTCGCTGCCGCCTTCTTGGGGATGGCCCTGATCGCTTGGGCGGCCCTTTCGAGCCGGCGGCGATGGCTGATCGCCACTGCAGCAGCGGCGTCCGTCGTGATAATCGCGATTGCCCTGTTCTTCCCGGGGGACGGCCCATTTCCATTCCCTTGGACGGGCCTGGTCCCCACCGAGTTGCTCTGCCTCACGGCAATGACACCCCTGGTGCGGACCACGCCGGTCGTCAGGGTAGGCGCGGGCTTGTACGCGGCGGCGACTTTGTTCTCGTTCGTCGTGCCTAACCCTCTTGGGGGCAACGCCCCGCGCCTGGCGGCGTCGATCGGTATTCCGCTCCTCGCCTGCTTTTTGACCACGCCCGGGCCGGCGCTTTCCAAGCTGAGCGACTCCGCCGTGGCACGTTGGGTGGCGGCGTCGCTCGGGCGGAGCCTCAGTCCCAAGGGCCGGTGGCGGTATGCGACGGTCGCGATACTAGTGCCTTTCGCTGTGTGGCAGTGGGCCGGCGTTAACAGCATCATCACCTCCCCCTCCTCGGCCCCCTACACCCAGGCGAGTTTCTACAAGCCTCTCGTTTCGGAACTGCAGCGCCTGCATCCCGCCCCTATGAGGGTCGAGGTCACTCCCACTTCGGAGCACTGGGAGTCTGCTTACGTCGCTCCTTACGTGCCGATAGCCCGAGGATGGGAACGCCAGCTCGACATCGCTGACAACCCGATCTTCTACACGCCCGGCGCTCTGAACGCTTCGTCGTATCGGACCTGGCTGGACGATGAAGGCATCACCTATGTGGCGCTACCCTCCGCTCCACTCGACTACGCAGCGAAAGCCGAGGCTGCGCTGGTGACATCAGGGCAGGTGCCCGGCTTGACCTTGGTGTGGCAGACCCACGATTGGAAGCTCTGGACCGTCGACTCCACCCCCGGATTGGTGTCGGGACCCGGAATCCTTACGTCCCTCGAACCTGACCATTTCACCCTTCAGGCGTCCAGACCCGGGCAGTTCACCGTCAGGGTCCGCTATAACACCTACTGGGCGGTCACCTCCGGCCAGGCTTGCGTGTCCCCCGCCCCGCTACCAAGCCAGCCGGTGCCCGGTGCCACCCAAGGGGCCGCGCCCCCCTACCAGTGGACACAGGTCACGGCCCTGAGCGCTGGGACCATAGAAGTTTCCGCCGCTGTCATCCACCCAGCGCCGCTGCCGGCCTGCCCCACCCAGTAGAGCACCGAAGCTTGGGACGCTGCCCCAGCGCCCGAACCTGGGCGGCCACCGCCGCTCTGGCCGTCATCTTGGGAGGATGTCGGACTTCGCAGTCCTCGCACGTGGGCGCTGTCCGGCCTTCTACGGCTCCCCATGGGGGTTCGCCGTCGACCTTGACGTCTCCGGTTTCTACGACCACGCTCGCGTCTACGACCATACCTGCCCCGTCGGGGATGACAGCTTCGTGGACCACCTACCAGGGTGGAAACGCGCATCTAGGCGACTCCCCGACCGGAAAGATGCGAACACCCCTGCGCCAAGTGTGGTCCGACCGGCTCGACGGGTCCGCCGTTTACGGCCAACCGTTGCTCTACGACGGAAGGATCCTGGTTGCCACCGAAGACGACAACGTCTTCGCCCTGGACACCTCCACCGGGGCCACCGTGTGGGAGGCGCACCTCGGCTCGCCTCTCGTAAGCGTAGCTTCCCAAGCCGGCTGCGGGGACGTCGACCCCCTCGGCGTCACGAGCACCCCCGTGATCGACCCGGCCACAGGAACGCTTTACGTGCTGGCCGAACTGGCGAGCGGCGGCCGGACACCGGTCCACCACGACTTGTTCGGAGTCGACCTGGCGGACGGGAAGATCACCTCGAACGTGAACGCCGACCCACCCGGATTGTCGGCGGGCGATACGGTGCACCTACTGCAGCGAGCGGCGCTGGCCTTGGGAAACGGACGTGTGTACGTCGGCTTCGGAGGCCAGTATGGTGATTGTGGCAGTTATCACGGCTGGGTTGTGTCAGTACCAGTAGCAGGAGGGGCTGAGGCGGCGTTTGACGTCACTCCCGACGCTACCGGGGGTGCCGTTTGGGATGGCGGCTCGGGGCCTACCATAGACCCCCAGGGCGACGTCTTCGTCACTACCGGCAACCCGAACTCGTCCGCTCCAGCACCCTGGGCCGAGTCGGTCGTGAAACTGCCGAGTGCATTGTCACAGGTACCTCTTGGGTACTTCCGGGATCCGGCGGCGACCGGCGACTTGGACCTGTCTACCGGCGGGCCGATCCTTCTTCCCGACGGCGACGTCTTCGCAGTCGGGAAGACCGACATCGGCTACCTCCTGCGCCAAACCGACCTGTCACAGGTCGCGCCCATTGCGGGTAGGGTGTGTTCCAGCGACCCTGACGGGGGTGGGGCTTGGGATCCTACGACCGACAGCGTCTACGTCCCTTGCCGAGCAGGCGGAATCCAGCAGGTGGACTTGGCGACGATGAGGACGGGTTGGCGCTCGGGTTCCGCCAACTCGACGGTGCTCCTAGCCGGGTCCGGGCTGTGGGCTTTGCGCTACCCGACCGGTACCTTGGAGGAGCTCGACGCTTCCAGCGGTGCCGTGCTCTACAAACTCGACGTGGGAAAGCCGGTAGCAAATTTCGCTTCGCCGGTCGTGCTCGACGGGCTTGTGGTCGTACCCACTGACACCGGGGTGGTCGCTTTCGCCAGCGCCTGAGACCACATTCCCGGCGGGGGACCTCGCAGCGACGAGGCTAGTATCTCTAGTCAAACGCCAATGCTTGGTGCCAAGGCAAGACAAGGGAGGGGCGATATGGCAGCGTTGTCCTACGCTCACGGGACCTCAACCGTGGCGCTCCTTGGGGAGACGATCGGGGCGAACCTGGAGGCGACGACTCGGAGGGTCGGGAATGCTCTAGCCCTCGTCGAGTGCGCGACCGAGCGCCGTTGGGACTACCCGGGGCTTCTAGGGTGGTCCCGCAAGCTCGCCCGCAGCCTGCTGGGAGTTGGCGTCGCGAAAGGCGACCGCGTCGCGCTTTGGTCCCCCAACTGCGCCGAGTGGGTGGCTTTGCAGTACGCGACCGCCATGGTGGGAGCGGTGTTGGTCAACGTCAACCCGGCTTATCGAACCTCTGAGCTGGAGTTCGTCCTGCGCCAGTCGGGAGCGCGACTCCTCTTCTCGGCTACGTCGTTTCGTCACAGCGACTATCGAGCGATGGCCGAGCAGGTCCGCCCGGCGCTGGACAGACTCGAAGACGTGGTGTACATCGGCGACACCAGCTGGGACCGCTTCGAGTCCATGTCGGAGTCGGTGAGCGCCGAAGCTCTCGAAGCCGTCGAGGCAAGCCTCTCCTTCGACGATCCGATCAATATCCAATACACCTCCGGCACCACCGGCTTTCCGAAGGGCGCCACCCTCACACATCACAACATTCTTAACAACGGCTTCTTCGTGGCGGAGCTTCTCGGCTACACCGTCGACGACAGGGTGTGTCTGCCGGTTCCGTTCTACCACTGTTTCGGGATGGTGATGGGAAACCTGGGAGCGACCTCTCACGGCTCCGCGATCGTGATCCCTGCTCCTCTCTTCGATCCCGAGGCGACGCTGAGCGCCGTTCAAGCCGAACGGGCCACTTCCCTCTATGGAGTACCGACAATGTTCATTGCAGAGCTCGGACTCGACAACTTCGCGTCGTTCGACCTGTCGTCGCTTCGAACGGGCCTGATGGCCGGATCGCCGTGCCCTGTGGAGGTCATGAAACGGGTCCAGTCCGAAATGCATATGCACGAGGTCGGTATCGCCTACGGCATGACCGAGACATCGCCCGTGTCCACCCAGACCCGCCGCGACGACGATCTGGAGCGGCGCACGGAGACAGTCGGGAGAGTGATGCCGCACATCGAGGTAAAGATCGTTGATCCGGCCAGTGGTCTCACCGTCGACCGGGGCGCCACAGGCGAGTTGTGCACTCGCGGTTACTCGGTGATGTCAGGGTACTGGGCGGAGCCTGACAAGACCGCCGAGGTCATTGACATGGCTGGGTGGATGCACACCGGCGACTTGGCCGTGATGCGCGACGACGGGTACGTGAATATCGTCGGTCGCATCAAGGACATGGTTATACGAGGTGGCGAGAACATCTACCCCCGCGAGATCGAGGAGTTCCTCTACACCCATCCTCGTATCGCGGATGTCGCCGTGGTCGGGGTACCCGACGCCGCTTACGGCGAGGAGCTTGTCGCTTGGATACAGTTACGCCCGGGAGCGGAACCGCTCGACGCGGGCAGTCTCGCCGATTTTTGTCGTGGGAGGATCGCCCACCACAAGATTCCCCGCTACGTGCGGATATGCGAGTCTTTCCCGATGACGGTGACCGGCAAGATCCGCAAGGTCGAGATGCGCCAGGTGAGCACCGGCGAGCTCGGACTGTCGGGGGCTGCGTCGACTCGCACCGCCTGAGGCGGGCGCGTTAGGGTCAGCGTTTGGCACTCCTGACCCGACTCTTCGACTGTCACGCACTACCGTTGTCGAGTGCCAGAAACTCCGGGGAGGTTCACCGCAACGACCGTCCCCGACACTGACGGTTCGGGTATAGAGGTTGTAGGCGGTCGGGGATGGGCGCCTGGATGGCTCAGCGGAGATCGGGTCGTCGTAGCAGGGTTGGCGATCCTCGCTTTCGTTCTGCGGGTACCTAACCTAGGCAGGGCCTACTGGATCGACGAGACGATCAGCGTCGGCATCGCCTCGCACCGTCTAGGGCAGGTACCTGGGCTTTTACGCCACGACGGGTCCCCGCCTCTTTGGTATTTCCTGCTTCACTTCTGGATCGAAGCCTTCGGCACCTCGCCGGATGCTACCCACACCTTGTCGCTGATCGTCTCGCTTGCCACAGTCCCGGCCGGCTACTGGGCGGGGAGGGAGCTCTTCGACAGGCGCGCCGGGATAGCAGCCGCCGCATTGATGGCCACCAACCCTTACCTGAACTGGTATTCGACAGAGACCCGGATGTACACGCTGGTCATTTTGATCTCGATTTTCGCTTGCACTTTCGCGTGGAAGGCAGCACGCGACCGGCGACCCTTCGACGCTGGAGCGGCATCGGTTGCCTTCGCAGCTTTGATCTACACCCACTACTGGGGCCTCTACCTAGCCTGCGCTACGGCGGGAGTCCTGGTCGTGCTCGCGTGGCGGAGAGCCGACCGGCAACTGGCACGGTGGACCGTCGGGGGTGGGGTCGCCACGTTGGTCATCTTGGCACCGTGGATACCGTCGTTTCTCTACCAGACTTCCAACACGGGGGACCCGTGGGCCGTCCCGCCCGGCGTAGGAGACTTCTTCGCTGACCCTTCGACAGCGATCGGCGGCACCGCCGGGATCCTTATCGCTCCCCTGCTCGTGTTCGGATGTTGGTGGTGTTGGCGTCAGGTCAGCCCCTCGGCCCAGTCACAGTCGAGGCTGCTTGCGTTGGTGGCTCTGACCGCTACGGCCGGCGGTTTCCTGGCTTCGGAGTGGAAGCCGTCGTGGACCGTCCGGTACCTAGCTGTAATCGTAGCGCCCTACCTGCTCGCAGCGGCCGGAGCCCTCGCAGGCTCGGCGCGGGGCAAGGCGGTGCTGTGGGCTGCATGCGGTTCCCTTGCCGTGTGGTCGGTGATCGGGACGCTACTGCCCGACCCTAACAACACCTACGCCAAGGACAACATGGCAGCGATAGCCAAGGCCGTCGCGCCCCGCTTGGCGCCCGGCGACGTGGTGATCTCAACCCAGACCGAGCAGCTGCCGGTAGCGCACTTCTACCTTCCCCCTGGGATGACGTACCTGAACCCGATGGGTCCCGTATCGGACCCGTCAGTTGTCGACTGGGTTCATATCGTCGCGCGTCTAGACGCCGCTCAACCCTGCGAGGCCATCGGCCCAACGCTGGACTCGCTGCCTGTCGGCGGCGAAGTCCTTCTCCTAAACCCCGCCCGGAAGCTAGGTGCTTCGGGGTCCGCCTGGGCTCACGCGGTCGCTCACCAAGAGCAGGCCGTCGACGCTTTCGTCTCAGCCGACCCGGCCCTGTCGGAGGTGGCGACCTACGCCGAGAACCTGCACCCGCAGCCTTACGCCCCGGTGGACGGGGTCCTCTTCGAGAAGACCTCCGACAAGCCTTCGTGCTCGTAAAGCGCGGGCTGCTTGCGGCGCTTGTCGCCGTCATCGCCGTCTCGGTCGGGGAGGTGGCAGGCTGGCATGGGGTTGACACAGCCGCAACCGTCTACCGCGTCGACTCGTACCGCACGGGCGGGTTTCAGCTGTGGGACTTCGGTTGGTATGGAGGCCATTGGACGCTCGGGTACAGCGTGATTTACCCTCCGATCGCCGCGACGGTTGGCGTCGCCGCGACGGCGGTCGTGTCGGCCGGGATCGCCGCTTGGAGCTTCGACGGGCTGGTCGGACGGACCCTCTCGACGGGCGGCAGCGTCGCCTCCTACCTGTTCGCCCTGGGAACCTTGGTTCAGTCGGCGATAGGACAGCTTCCCTTCCTAACCGGTGAAGCTTTCGGCCTGGCGGCCCTTTTGGCGCTGACCCGGCGCAAACACCTGGCTGCTGTTGTTCTGGGGCTGGCCTGCACGCTCACGAGCCCCCTTCCTGCAGCCTTCGCGGCACTGTGCGCAGCAGCGTGGCTTGCCGCCCCCTGGGTTGGCTCGCCCGGTCGCCGCGGGCTGGCAGCCTGCCGTGGGCGCCTGGTCCCCGCAGCAGCGGTCGTGGCAGTCGCAGTCGCCCCGATCCTCGCCGGTGTCGTCTTGTTCCCCGGGGATGGGCCGATGCCCTACCCGGTCGTTGATTGGACATGGGAGATGGTGATCGCCGCCGTCGTAGCTCTCCTCGCGGGACGGCGCTATCCGGCCGTCACCGCTGGTGCCGGCATGTGGGCGGTGGTAGCCACCGCGTCGGTTGTCATACCGAGCGCCTTGGGAGGCAACGTCGGGCGGATCGAGGATGTGGCTGCTCTGCCGCTCGCTGTCGGTCTCGCCTGGGATCAGCCGCGAAGAGCGGGGCGTGTCGTGGCGGCTGCGGTGGCGGTACCCTTCGCCGCATCGGAGTGGCTCCCCGCCGCCGGGGCGGTGTTCAGCGCTCCAAGCTTGGCGTCGACCCACCGCTACTTCTACGAACCCCTAGACCGGGAGCTGGTCGCGTTGGCCAGGAACGCTCCCCCCGGGCGGGTCGAGGTGGTGCCAACCGAATACC
Source organism: Actinomycetes bacterium (assembly GCA_021847945.1). Lineage (GTDB taxonomy): Bacteria > Actinomycetota > Acidimicrobiia > Acidimicrobiales > Palsa-688 > JAJZAM01. Next base: position 11,690 of record JAJZNG010000155.1, read on the forward strand.
ACTGGGAAGCGGCTTGGGTCGCTCCTGTGATGCCCCTCGCCCGGGGATGGGAACGCCAGCTCGACACGGCCTACAACCCGATCTTCTACCGTCCAGGCCTGTTGAACGCCTACTCTTACAGGGCGTGGCTGGTCGCCAACGGGGTGCGCTACGTCGCGGTTCCCCACGCTCCGCTCGACTTTGCCGGCACCGCCGAAGCATCCCTAGTGTCGTCGGGCACGGTGCAAGGCCTGGTAGAAACCTGGGCGAACGAGGACTGGACGCTCTACGAGGTGAGAGGATCCCCTGGTATCGTGTCAGGCCCAGCGAAGTTGGTAGCAGCCTCCGCCAGTTCGATCACGCTCGACGTTACCGTCCGGAGCGCCGTCACTCTACGATTCCGCTATAGCCCGGACTGGGAAGTCACCGCTGGGTCGGGTTGCGTAACAGAAGCGCCCGGCTCGTGGATGACGCTTGTGGCCGCCCAGCCGGGGGCTGTCACGCTGCGCCTTTCACTTTGGAACCCCGGAGCCACCGCCTGCCGTCGACGGGCAACGCCGTGAGCAGCCGTGACTAACACCGGGACGGCGTCTAGTCCCGTCCGGTCAGGACCTTCGCCGAATAGCCTGCGACGTCCTTGTAGCCTTCGCAGAGGGCGTCGAGCTCCTCACCGCTGATAAGCGAGTCCAGGCTGTCGAAGGGCCTATCGCCACTTCTGACACACACCTCGCGGAGAATCGCGTCCGGCGGGTTGGCCCTGTTGCGGTAGACGACGTTCGCCGTGGCCGGCCGGCGCAACTCGTCGTATGAGCGTAAAGCTTCGACCGGGTCGTCCCCGGTCGCAAGAAGATCGGCGAGAGCACGGCAGTCGACGATCGCCTGCCCGGCGCCGTTGGATCCCCGGGGGACCATCGGGTGCGCTGCGTCGCCGAGGAGCGTGAGCCTCCCGAAGGACCACCCGGGTAACGGCTCTTGGTCTACCATCGGGAATTCGAGGATCGACTCGGCGGACTCCAGCACGCCGGGAACATCGAGAAAGTCGAACTTCCAGTCGGCGAAAATGTCGATGAAGTCCTCTAGGCGTCCCTGCCTTCCCCAGTCCCGGTCGAGATGTCTCGGCGTCTCCACGGCCGCTATCCAGTTCATGAGCTGACGTCCCTGGCCATCGACGCCGTCCCGGCAGGGGTAGATGGTGAGCTTGCCCGTCGGGTACCAGCCGACCCTAAGCATCGCCCGTCCCCCGAGGAAGGGATCCCACACGGTGACACCACGCCACATATTGATCCCCTGGTAGAGCGGCTCGCCCTCCGAAGGATACAACTGGCGGCGCAGCGTTGAATGGATCCCGTCGCATCCGACGACGACCGAACCGGTGAGCTCTTCGACGGTCGGGTCCGCTCCCGAAGAGGCGGTTGCGAAAATCCCCCGGGCGTAGCTGCCGGCGTCGTGCGCCGACACGAGGCGGGTTCCGAAGCGGACTCTGTCGGCCCCGAGACGGCTGACGGCGGCTTCGAGGAGAACTTCGTAGAGGTCCGCCCGGTGTATAGACAACTGCGGCCAGCGAACCCCCGCGGAGGTGCCGACAGGCTCCCTGTAGACGAACTGCCCGAAACGGTTGTAGTACAGAGACTCGGTCGGGACGATGCAGCGGCGCAAGAGGGCGTCCTCCAAGCCGAGCTCGTAGAGGATCTTGGTGGCGTGAGGAAGGATCGTTATGCCGACCCCTATAGGACTCGGCGAGGCAACCGACTCGAACACCTTGGCGGGCACGCCGAGACGGTGCAGTTCTAATGCGAGGGTCAGGCCCCCGATACCGCCGCCGGCAATGATAACTTCGTCGCTCTCACCAGTCATTGGACTAATTATTAGCACGCCTTAGTAGCACGCCTGACACTTGCGGGTGATCCACCGAGGCTCGCCGGACCTACCCGGAGCGCGCGGGTGCGTGCGCAGGCTTATCATCTGCAGTGTGGGAAAGATGTCATGCGTAGAGGTCCGCGACGCCCTCCCTGAGTTCGTTCTCGATATCTTGGCACCCAAACCCAAGGCGGCGGTCGCTTCGCACGTCCTGCGGTGCTTCACCTGCCGAGCCGAACTGACGGCCACTGAGGAGTCGGCCGCTTGGCTGTTCAGCCCGCTCGAGACTCCCGGCAGCAGCCCCGGAGACGGAGAGAAGGACGCATGCTACACCGGCTGGGACTTTAGCTGGCCCGCACCGTCCGGCGAGGACACTTACCGGCCATCCGACGACGACGTCTTTTACCAGCCCACGGAGGACATCTACTACCAGATCAGGGATGTCGGGTCTCCCAACACACGTGTCGGCAGCGGACGTAGCCGGCTTCGGATGGTGGTGACGATCGCAGCAGCGGGCCTGCTGATAGTCGGAACTACCCTCGGACCGGAGCTGTCGGCTCCCGGCTCGCGTGTGGTTCCAGTCGCGCAGGCTCAGCTGCTAACCACAAGCGCACGGACCGTCGGCTACGTGTACTTCCTGCCCGGAAGTTCACATGACATCGACGTGCAGGTGGACGGCGTCGGAAGCTTCAGCTCTCTCACGCTGGAACTGCTCGACACAGACGGGCGTTCCGTCGAAGTTGGGCGCTTCGCCGTCTCGGAGGGACGCGCCTCTTGGGTCGCGCCGTCCGCGGTCGCAGCCTCCGGGGTGTCCGAAGTGATCGTCCTGGGACCGTCCGGAACGAAAGTAGCCACCGGTCTGGTCGCCTGACGCACCTCGCCCCCGACGAACGCCGGTCTCCTAACCGGATCCGAGCAGCCCGTCGAGAGCTGCGGCGAGTGCAGGGTACGCGTTCTCTTCGGCGCTGTGGTCCGCAGGGGAGTCCACGTCGGTGAGATGGCCTAGCAGGCACAGCGACACCTTGCCGGCCTCGACGGCACCGCCGTCGGTTCCGGCGGGCAGCTCGACTGTGTCACCCCACTCCATGACCACTTTGTAGACCCCCGCCCGGCCTTCTATCGCCTCGAGGCGGGCATCGGATATTACCCTCGGGGGAACCCTACCTATCGAAGTTCGCTCCCATCCTCGCAGGTCGCCGATCTCCACGTTCGGTACGTTCAGGTTCACGAGTAGCGGTCGGGCCTGACCGAGGTCAGCGAGACCGCGTGCGACGCTGAGAGCCACCTTGGCCGCGGTTTCCCACTTCATATCTGTCAGCATCTTCTCCCAGCCCTGACCTTCTATTCCGAAGCCCTCCACCGCCTGGCTGACGGCGATAGCAGGCAGACCCCGGGTCCTAGCGGTGAGCGCCGCCCCGACGGTGCCGGAGTGGTAGACGGACCGTCCGACGTTCACCCCCGGGTTGATTCCAGCCACGACCATGTCGAAGCGGCGTGCGAAGACGCCGAGAGTTGCGAACATGACACAAAGCGCCGGAGGTCCCTCCACGGCCCAGGCTTCGCTTGCGCCTTTCACGTGGCGGCGGTGCACTTCCGGCCTGAGCAACTGCAGAGCGCCCAGCGAGGCTGAAGCACCCGAGTACTCCTTGTCCGGAGCGACCACGGTGACCTCACCGAGGTCGGCCATCGCCTCCGCTAGGACCGAGAGACCTTCGGAGTCGATCCCGTCGTCGTTGGTCACAAGAATTCGCACTCGACCGTCTTATCACGCCGGAGAAGGGCCCTTCGAACCCCCCGACAGAGCGTCGGGGGGTGACGCTAACGGCCGGATCAGTCCCCCGGGGCCATCGGCTCATCGGCCGGCGGGTGCCCCGACAGCGCCACCGTCACCGCCTGCGATCCCGCCGTCACCCCAACAGCGTCGCGTTCGGCTCTTATGACGTGCATCACAGCGTTGATCAAAGCGAGGTGAGTGAAGGCCTGGGGGAAGTTACCGAGATGACGCCCGCTATTTACGTCGATCTCCTCGGCGTAGAGCTCCAGCGGGCTTCCCAGCGACAACAGCCTCTCGCAGAGCTTCCGGCCCCGGTCGAGCTCGCCTATCTCGATGAGAGCTGACACCAGCCAGAACGAGCAGATAGTGAAACTGCCTTCCGCTCCGCTCAGCCCGTCTTCGGTCTGGTCGGTCCGGTAGCGCAGCACGAGGCCGTGCTCGGTGAGCTCGTCGGCGACGGCTAGGACAGTGGCGCGTATCCTCGGGTCGTCGGGCGGCAAGAAGCGCAGCAGGGGCATCAGAAGTGTGGACGCGTCGAGGTTCTTCGACCCGTAGCTCTGCACGAACACGCCACGCTCGTCGACACCGTTAGCGCATATGTCGGCGTGGATCTCGTCTGCGATCTGCTGCCAGCGTTTTACCCGGTCGAGCTTGTCGAAGAGCGCAGCCAGGCGCACTCCTCGGTCCAGGGCGACCCAGCACATGAACTTGCTCGTGGTGAAATGCTTCGGTTCGCCGCGCACCTCCCAGATGCCCCGGTCAGGGTCTCTCCAGCTTGCTATGGCGGCTTCCACCTGAGCTTCGAGCATCGGCCACATCGATTCGTGGACGCGGCTGCGGGACCTGGCGTGCAGTAGCACTGAGTCGAGGACCGCTCCCCACATGTCGTGCTGCTTCTGGTTGTAAGCACCGTTGCCCACCCTGACAGGGCGGGCATCCTCATAGCCGGAGAGGTGGTCGAGCTCGACCTCGGTGAGGTCCCGTTCGCCTCCGATCCCGTACATGATCTGGAGGTCCTTGTCGTCCCTGCAAACGTCGGACAAGAAGTAGTAGAAGTCGTCTGCTTCCCGGTCGAAGCCGAGCGAGTACAAGCCCCAAAGGGCGAAGGTGGAGTCGCGAACCCAGGCGAAGCGGTAATCCCAGTTCCTACTGCCTCCCGGGGTCTCAGGCAGGCTGGTGGTCGCTGCGGCGAGCAAAGCCCCGGTCGGAGCGTAGGTGAGTCCCTTGAGCGTCAGCGCGCTGCGTTGAAGGTAGCCGCGCCAGCGGTGGTCGGGGAAGTCGCCTTGGGTTATCCAACGCCTCCAGTGCTCGGCCGTTGCGCCCAGACGCTCGGCGGCTTCCTCGAAGCTCGCGAACGGCTCACCGTCCGACCAGTACAGCGCCACGAAGTGCTGGTCGCCTTCCTCCATGCGAGTGCGGGCCCGAAGCGAACGGCCTTCGACCCCAGGGCGCAGGTCGGTGCACAGGCGAAGGTCGACTTGCGAGGTTGGAAGGGAGGCTTTGAGATGGCCGTAGCCCGAGCCGACATAGCTCCACTCGGGCTCGGTCTTGCCGTAGTCGAACACCGGGTCGCAGGTTACGGAGAGGTCCACCGTCCCGCTGACACAGCGAACGGTGCGAAGCAGACAGTGCTGGGCTTCGAAGTCGGTCGGGGAACGCCGGTAGACGCTTGAGCGTTCCGACACGTTGTGCCAAGGGCCCATACACAAGGCGTCCTGCACGACGATCCAACCTGTACGGGTCTGCCAGGTGGTTTCGAGCATCAAACTGCCGGGCAGGTAACGCCTGGCGACCGGCACCATCTCGTCGTAGGGGCCTACCCGGAAACTGCCCGCCCCACGGTCGAGTATCGACCCGAAGATCGAAGGCGAGTCGGGCCGAGGGACGCACATCCACTCGACCGCTCCGCTCGGAGCGATCAGGCAGTTCGTCTCGCAGTCGGAGAGGAAAGCGTAGTCGGCGATCGGAGGGAAGCTCCTGCCGCCGACGGGTGACGTGGCGGCGTCCACCTGGAAAGCCCCAGCCCTAGGGTTGGCCGGCCTCGACTTGGCCGCCCTGGCATTGGCAGAGACGGCCCTTGCTGGGACGTCGGGGTTCTGCGGTGGACTTCCTGCTGACGGCATCCGATACCTCCTGGTGCATGTCGGGCCGGTGCCGGCACCGGCTCTCGCAGACCACGATACGACCTGGCGGTGCGGGGAGCCGCCCGGCAGGTATCGTGCGGAGAGGGTGCACGGGAGTAGCGTGGCCGTTATGGACCTCCTATTCCAAGAAGCCCGGGCGATCAGGGACAAGGCCTACGGAACGCGGGTCACTTTCTCCCCCAAGGTGTTCATCCCTCTGACGATGCTGTGCCGCGACCGATGCGGCTACTGCACTTTCGCCAAGGCTCCCGCTCGGATCGAGTCGCCTTTCATGAGCCCCGAAGCCGTGCTCGACGTTGCCAGAAGGGGAGCCTCAGCCGGCTGCCACGAAGCGCTGTTCACCCTGGGCGAAGCCCCCGAGGAGCGTTACCCCCAGGCGAGGGCGTGGCTGGCCGAGCACGGTTACGCCTCAACCGTCGACTACCTGGTGGCGATGTGCCGTCTAGTGGTAGACGAGACCGGCTTGTTACCCCACGCGAACGCCGGCGCTTTGAGCTTCGCCGACCTCGAAGCGTTACGCCCGGTCACTGCAAGCCAGGGGATGATGCTCGAAAGTCTGCGAGCCGACCTCGAAGCCCACCGAGGCTCACCCGACAAGACACCGCGGCGTCGCCTGGAAACCCTCGACGCCGCCGGGCGCCTGTCCATACCTTTCACCACCGGGATCCTCGTCGGCATCGGCGAGGACCGTTCCGACCGGGTCGCTGCGCTGGAGGCGATAGCGTCCAGCCATGCCGCCTACGGCCATGTACAGGAAGTGATCGTCCAGAACTTCCTCCCCAAGCAGGGCACTGCCATGCACCGCCACCCCGCTTGCCCGAGCGAGGAGTTCCTCGAAGCTGTCGCTCTCGCCAGGACGATCCTCCAAGGCGACGTCCACGTCCAGGCCCCACCGAACCTCTCCGAGGACTTGGGGGCGTTACTCGCCGCTGGCATCGACGACTGGGGCGGCGTGTCGCCGGTAACCGCAGACTTCGTCAACCCCGAGAGACCCTGGCCATCCCTCGACACGCTGCGGGAGGCAACCGAAGCCGCAGGACACACTCTGGCGCCGAGGTTGACGATCTACCCGTCTTTCGCCGCCCAAGCGGACCGGTGGGTCGACCCGGGAATGAGATTCGCCGTCCTCGACCGCTCCGACGCGGAAGGCCTCGCCAGGGACGACCCCGGCGCCGTGTTCCCTCAGAAAGTCGGCGAGTTCCGCAACATCGGCGACGGAGCAGAGGTCGTCCTAGTCGGGAGGCGTTCCACCCAGTGGTATTCGGGTGCCGCCACCGACCCGGTGGTACTGGTGGGCGCGGGACGGCCTGCCCCAGTCGGACGGGCCGTCCTGCGCGGCCCCGTTGCCGAGGTTATCGCCGGCGTGCGAGCCGGCCAGGAGCCCGGCGAGAGTGAGCTCGTCACGCTGTTCTCCGCGAGAGGCCCCGAAGTGACCGCTGTCGCCGAGTTGGCCGACGAGCTACGCCGGGAAGCCGTCGGTGACACTGTCACCTGGGTATCCAACCGCAACATCAACTACACGAATATTTGCACGTTCAAATGCCGCTTCTGCGGTTTCTCCAAGGGGCCGCTGTCGCTCAACCTTCGAGGGTCTCCCTACCTGCTTGACTTCGAGGAGATAGCAAGGCGCACCGCCGAGGCGTGGCAGTTGGGAGCGACAGAAGTTTGCTTGCAAGGAGGCATCCACCCCGACTTCGACGGCGACTATTACATCGAGGTCGCCAAGACGGTTAAGGCTGCCGCTCCGGACATCCACGTGCACGGTTTCAGCGCCCTCGAGGTAACCGAAGCCGCTCGCCGCTCCGGAGAGCCTCTCGCCGGCTACCTGGGCAGGCTGAAAGCGGCGGGGCTCAAGTCGCTTCCCGGTACAGCCGCCGAGATCCTCGACGACACGATCCGGGCGACGCTATGCCCTGACAAGATCAGCACCGAGGAATGGCTGGAGGCGCACCGCAGCGCCCACTCAGTGGGGTTGCACTCCAACATCACGATAATGTTCGGGTCGATCGAGAATCCCCGCCACTGGGCCCGCCACATCGTCGTGACACGTGAACTGCAAAAACAGACGCAAGGCTTCACCGAGTTCGTCGGGCTGCCGTTCGTCCACATGGCCGCCCCGATATACCTCCAGCACAAATCAAGAAGAGGGCCCACCTGGCGTGAGACTCTCCTGATGCACGCTGTAGCCCGGATCGCCTACCACGGTCTCATCGACCACGTTCAGGCCTCGTGGGTGAAGCTGGGCGTCTCGGGTGTGCGCCAGCTCCTCCAAGCCGGCGTGGACGACCTCGGCGGGACTCTCATCGACGAGAACATCTCGCGAGCGGCCGGAGCGTCGCACGGGCAGTGCCTCGGCGAGGCCGACTTCAAGGAGCTCGTCGAGCCTCTCGGGCGGCGACTGGTGCAGCGAAGCACGTTCTACCAGCCGGTCGCAGTGGCTTGAGGATCGAAGCGTGAGAGCCGTCGTAGCCCGCCGTTACGGAGGCCCGGAGGTCTTAGAGGTCTCCGAGGTCGACGACCCCGTCCCGGGAGCAGGGCAGATCCTCGTCGAGGTCGAGGCTTGCTCGGTCACGTTCCCTGACCTGCTGATGCTCCGAGACATGTACCAGTTCAAACCGGGGCTGCCTTTCGTTCCCGGGGGGGAGGTCGCCGGAATCGTGCGGCGGGTGGGCCCTGGGGTGGAGGGGTTCGCTCCTGGGCTACGGGTGCTCGGCTCGACCGGCAGCGTAGGCGGGATGGCCGAGCTCGCGCTTACCCGGGCGGACAGCACGGTCGCCTTACCGGCCGATGCCGACCCGAATGACGCCGCCGGCCTCCTCTACGGCTACGGAACCTCCTACCACGCTCTAGCCGACCGGGCGCACCTGGCGGCGGGCGAGACTCTAGTGGTCCTCGGCGCCGCCGGTGGCGTCGGCCTCGCAGCGGTCGAGTTGGGTAGGGCGATGGGAGCCAGAGTGATCGCAGCAGCTTCGAGCCCTGAGAAGCTGGCCCTGTGCGTTGAGCATGGGGCGGATGACACCATCGACTACTCCCGGGAGGACCTAAAAGAGGCGATACGCGCTCTCACCGGCGGCGAAGGCGCCGACGTCGTGTACGACCCTGTCGGGGGACCCTATTCCGAGCCGGCTCTGCGCTCCACCGCCTGGGACGGCAGGTTCCTGGTCGTAGGTTTCGCAGCGGGGGAGATACCGAAGAT
>JAJZNG010000092.1:0-20053 GCA_021847945.1 Actinomycetes bacterium
TGTTCCGCACAGACCCGTCGATAGGGATCATCCAGGGCGGCTCACCGAGCACTCAGAGCGCAAGCGATCCCGGCCCTGGTTACACGATCCCCGACGAAGGCAAGGGCTACACCTACGCCCCCGGCGACCTGGTAATGGCCCGCACCAGCGCACCGAACAGCGCGGGAGCGCAGTTCTTCTTCTGCGTCACGTCGGCCTGCTCCAACTTGAACAGCCAGGGGACCTACGTCGTGTTCGGTCACGTCACGAGCGGGCTCAGCGTCTTGCAGAACATACTGGCGTCGAGCGTCACCATCCCCAACAGCCAGCTCGGCGGGGCCCCGGCGAAGCTGACGCTGGTAAAACAGGTCACCATCAGCCAGTCCTGACCCACCAGGTCAGCTCACGACGAAAGAACGGAGCAAGACACATGCCGCAACCCTGCCCGCAACCCGACGGGAGCAGCCCCAAGCTGTCGACTTTCGACTCCGCTCCGCCGATGTGCATCGACCCCGAACACCGCTACAGCGCCGAGATGGTCACTTCGAAGGGCAGCATGCGAATCTCCCTCGACCCGGTGGCGGCGCCGGTCACGGTCAACAGCTTCGTCTTCCTCGCCCGCTACCACTACTTCGACGGCATCGTGTTCCACCGGATCATCCCGGGCTTCGTCCTTCAAGGCGGGGATCCGACCGGCACCGGTCGGGGAGGCCCGGGGTATCGTTTCGACGACGAACTTCCCAAGCCCGGCCGCTACGAGATCGGCTCCCTGGCCATGGCCAACGCAGGTCCCGACACGAACGGCAGTCAGTTCTTCGTGATCTCAGGCCCGCAGGGAGTTTCGCTGCCACCGCAGTACTCCCTTTTCGGGAAGGTGGTCTCCGGCCTGGACGTGGTCGCGGCGATCGACGCCGTCGGCTCGCGCTCGGGAACACCTAAAGAGCGGGTCGTCATCGAGTCGGTGACGATCGCCGAGAAAGTGGACTAGGTCCGCGGGCGGTCAGTTACCGGTGAGGGCGCTAAGGCCGGCAGGCTGGCCGTCCACGTAGACGGTAACGGACCCGGCGCCGTCGACACGCCAGGTGCCGTCGGGGTCGCGGATCAGGGCGGTCCGCTCGTCGATCGTGGCGATCCTGAGGTGGCCGGTGGCGAGTTGCACGCTGCGGCGGGCTTTCTCCGGCGACCACGTGTCGTAGTGGGGCAGAACCGCGAAACGCTCTATAAGCCCCAGGCCGAGCGTCAAAGCTCCTCCTCGGGGATCGACCATCGAGTCGCCCATCACCATCGCCCCAGCGGACGACCCTGCCAAGACGCCCCCTTGACGCCAAGCCTCGACGATCGCCGACCACGCCGGGGTCTCCTTGAGGACCGAACGAAGGTGCATCGGCGAACCGCCCCCGATGTAGGTGAAGCGGCTCGTCGCTAGCCTCCCGACGAGGTCGGGGTCGGATGCGTCCGGTCTCGACAGGAGCATCACACCTTCGACTGGGGCCCCGAACGACGAGAACCACGCCTTGGCAGTGCTCACAGCACGCTCGGGATGCTCGTAGGCGGCGGCTGTCGGCAGGATCAGCACCTGCGGTCTACCAGCGGCCTCCCAGACAGAGATGTCGAAAGTACAGCCGGGGGTCCATTCGGCACCGCCGACGAGACACAGGCTTCCAGGTTGGTCGGGCATCACCTCTACCGTAGCCGTCACTTCCACGTCGCTGTTCGTCTCTACTTACATACCTGCGAAAAGCCCGAACTGCTCCCAATCGCGTAGCCAGTGGCGTATCTTGTGGAGAAGATCCCTTGAGACGGGAGTAGGGCGATGCCGGAAGACGACATATCGCAGGTAGGTGGAATGTGCTTCGCTGGACACGACGTTCCGAGGGGTGCTTTCTTCTGCCCGCGTTGCGGCGCTCCCGCCGTTCAGGCGAGCGCCGGGCACTCCGCCAACGCAACCCCCGAGGGGGTCTGGAACGGTGCGACCGGCTACACCCCGACAAACTCCTTTTCGCGCCAGCCGCTCTACCCTCCGCCTACACCGCAGGCCTCGTACCCTCCAGCTCCGCTGCAACCACCCCCTCTGCGTAGTCCTTTCGGCTTCTACCCACCGTACGGTTACATGGCCCCCCGAAGGCGGGACACAAACCCCCTCGCTCTTTTGGCACTTGCAGCAGGGGCCGTCTGGGTTTTCTGGATCGGGTCGCTAGCCGCAGTGGTCCTCGGCCACGTTGCGCTCTACCAGATCAGGGCGAACAGGCGTATAGGGCGGCTGCAGGCTGGGGCAAGCTCCGCCGTAGCAGCCCTCGTACTCGGATACATCGGCCTAGCGGTCCTTGTCGTCACCATCGTTGCGGGCACCGTTAGCAGCTAGCCGGCCGCTCACGAGCTTGGCGAAACCCAAGGTCGGGTCCGCTGCACGGCGTGGGGCTTGGACCACCACCTGCCAGAGAACCTCCAATCCGTCGGGTCGACGGCTGCGATCGGCTCTTGGGCTGCACGAGGCCAGAGAACCTCGACAGCGGCGATTATCGCCGCTACTTCCTCGGCTGACGGGTCGCGCAGCTGCGAGCGAACAGACCGGCTCATAGCGGCACGTTCCCGTGCTTGCGTTTCGGTAGCTCCTCCCGCTTGGAGCGCAACAGGTCCAACGAACGGGCTAGCACCTTGCGGGTGTCGGCCGGGTCGATGACATCGTCGACGTAGCCTCGCTCCGCAGCCAGGTAAGGGTTGGCGAAGCGCTCGGTGTATTCCTCTACGAGCTCGGCGCGTCGCGCGGCAGGGTCAGCGGCCGTGGCCAGCTCACGGCGGTAGACGATGTCAACCGCCCCCTGTGGGCCCATTACGGCCAGCTCGGCAGAGGGCCAGGCGAAAGCCAGGTCAGCTCCTATCGACTTGGAGTTCATAACGACGTAGGCCCCGCCGTAAGCCTTACGCGTGATCACCTGTATACGCGGGACAGTCGCTTCGCAGTAGGCGTAGAGAAGCTTCGCACCGTGGCGGATGATGCCCCCGTACTCCTGGTCGGTTCCCGGCATGAACCCGGGGACGTCGACGAAGGTGACCAGCGGGATGTTGAAAGAGTCGCAGGTGCGCACGAAACGGGCGCCTTTCTCCGAGCTCTCGATGTCTAGGACCCCGGCCAGGTTCTGTGGCTGATTGCCGACGATGCCCACCACGTGCCCGTCGATCCGGGCGAACCCGCACACGAGGTTCATCGCCCACAAGGCGTGGTATTCGACGAAGTCCGCGTCGTCGACTACGGCGGAGATCACCTTCTTCATGTCGTAAGGCTGGTTGGGACTGGCGGGTATGAGCGCCGTGAGTTCGGGGGTTGACCGGTCAGGGTCATCCCCAGCGGACATCCTCGGGGGTTCCTCCATGTTGTTCGAAGGCAGGAAGCCGAGCAAGTAACGGACCTCGTCGAGGCAGCCCTTCTCGTCCGCGGCGACGAAGGCGGCGACGCCGGACTTGGTCGCATGCGTCACTGCACCCCCGAGAGCCTCAAGAGTGACCTCCTCCCCGGTAACGGTCTTGACTACGTCCGGTCCGGTGATGAACATCTGTGACGTGTCTCGGACCATGAAGATGAAGTCGGTCATGGCCGGGCTGTAGACGGCGCCGCCGGCGCACGAACCCATGATCACGCTGATCTGGGGTATCACTCCCGAGGAGGAGACGTTCCTCTTGAAGATGCCGCCGAAGTAGTGCAAGCCGACGACTCCTTCTTGGACTCGCGCTCCGCCGCCGTCGTTGATGCCGATCATCGGCACGCCGAGCGACACGGCGAGGTCCATGATCTTGTGGACCTTCTCGCCGAACACCTCGCCGAGGGACCCGCCGTTGACGGTGAAATCCTGGGAGAACACGCACACCTTGCGTCCGTCGATCGTCCCGAACCCTGTTACGACCCCGTCCGTGTATGGCCGCTTGTCGTCGGGCAATCCGGGCGCCCGGGTCCGGGCCAGCATGTCGAGCTCCTGGAAGGATCCCTCGTCTAAGAGGTAGTCGATCCTCTCCCGGGCGGTCATCTTGCCTTTGGCGTGCTGGCGTTCGATGGCGTGGGGAGCTCCAGCGTGCAAAGCCGCCTCGCGTCGTCGGGCCAGCTCGGCGAGGCGTTCGGTCATCGGGTGCTCTGACATTGGGATGAAGGCTAGTGGCGCCATCAGTTGTCCGCCTGCCGGAGCGGTTTTGTGCAAATGTATCGGTGTGACATCCAAGCGGCTCTTCCCGGCTTCGCCGGCGGGTCCACGCGTGCCGCGCCTTGCCGTAGAACCCCCGGAGAGCCGCTGGGCTTTCCCGGCCGAGCCTCCAGCACGCAACGGCCGCTCCCGTCGTCGCGACCCTCCACGCCAGAGCGGGGCGGAAGAAGTCGTCGGCGTCGGCGCGGACCTTGAGCCGGGAACGCTTCTGCGCGCCTACCGCACGGGAGTGTTCCCGATGCCGGCGGGCGGGGGAACCCTGGCGTGGTGGGCTCCTGACCCTCGGGGGATCCTTCCCCTCGACGGGCTGAGAGTGTCACGTTCGCTTAGACGGTCCTGCCGGCGCTACACGGTGACCTTGGACGTGGACTTCGAGGCTGTTATAGGCGCATGCTCCGACCTGCGCCGGCGGGGAGCGTGGATAGACGAGCCGATCCGTGCCGCCTACCTCCGCCTGCACGAGCTCGGGTGGGCTCATAGCGTCGAGGCGTGGGACGGCGACGGTGTCCTGGCTGGCGGCTTGTACGGTGTCGCCGTCGGCGGGCTCTTCGCCGGCGAGTCGATGTTCCATCAACAGACGGATGCGTCGAAGGTGGCTCTTGTCGGCTTGGTGGACCTGCTGGTCGACGCCGGCTCGTGCCTGCTCGACGTTCAGTGGGCGACGGATCATCTTACGAGCCTGGGTGTCGTGGAGATTCCCAGACGCGATTACCTCGAAAGACTTAAAGACGCCGTCAGCCGGCCCCAGCCAGCGTTATTCGGTGGTCGAAGCGGGCTGGAGGAGCCGTCTATGCGAGACGGCTAGCCAAGCGGGCCGCACGACTCGCCAAGCCTGGCTGTTCGAGTTGCCGTTCGCAGAGCTCCCCGAATCCCCGGGCGGGACCGTGCCAGCGCAGCTGGTCCACCGAGGAGCACACCTGCGGTTCACGTCTGAGAGTTGCGAGGTCTCGGAAGAGAGTCGCGAGATTCCGTGAACCGGCGAGAGTCGAAGCCAGTTTCATCGCCCCCCGAATGGGCACGTCCCACCGTCCAGGCTCGTCGGGGATGTCCTCCAGGTGACGGTAACGGGCCAGGACGGCGGCCGCCGAGCGGGCACCCCACCCCGCCAGGCCAGGATATCCGTCGGCCGTGTCTCCGACGAGGGCGAGGTAGTCGGGTATGGACTCGGGGTCGACACCGAACTTTGCCCGGACTGCGTCTTCGTTGATCACTGTCCGCCGTCGCCGGTCTAGCTGGACCACGCGGGTTCCCTGGACGCACTGGGCCAAGTCCTTGTCCGGAGTGCAGATGAACACCTGCCCGACCGCTGAGTCGGCCGCTGCGCACTGCGCTGCCGAGGCGAGCGCGTCGTCAGCTTCGAGCTCCACCATCGCCCAGACGACCACCCCTAGAAGGCCGAGAGCCTCTTCGAGCAGGCCAAACTGGCTTTTGAGGACCGGGGCGACTCCTTCGCCAGTCTTGTAGCCGGCCCACATCTCATTTCGGAACGACTCGATAACGTGATCAGTCGCCACGCCCACATAAGGACCGCCGTCGTCCATCAAAGCGATCATCGATCCGACCACCCCTCTGACGGCCCCTATTTCGTGGCCCTGCGAGTTGACGTGGGACGGTGCGCCGTAGAAGTGTCGGAACAGTTCGTAGGTCCCGTCGACAAGGTACACGTTCATGTCAGCGCAGCGGACCGAGGAACTTGGCCAGCTAGGGCCCTACGGTCAGTTAGAACGTAGCTTTTGAGCAGCAAACAGTCCGAGACCGGCCAGAACAGCGAGAATGAGTAGCTTTTTCACCCTTCTCACTCTACCAGTAGCCGCGTCTATCAGGTCCAGACCGCGGTCGCAGGGGCGATGTCGACGGTCAGACGAACGGGAGGGTCGGGAACGACCCGCCGAGCACTTTCTCGGGGTCGACACCAACCACCTTGTCCAAGACGGTGGCGTAGACGGATCGGAAGTCGATGTTGTGAAGGAGGTTCCCGTTCGGGTCGAGCGAGGTGAGCGAGGGCTCCTCGCCGTAGAACTGGCCGCCTTTGACCTTCGGGCCAGCGACGAACATTGGGGCAGCGGTGCCATGGTCGGTTCCGCCGCTCGCGTTCTCGGCGGGGCGCCGTCCGAACTCCGAGTAGGTCATGACCACCACCCCTTGTGCCGCTTTTACTCCTTTCAGGCCGGCGAAGAACGAGCTGAAAGCGCTGTCGAGGTCGGCCAGCAGCTTCTCCTGGTTTGGCTTCTCGCCTGCGTGGGTGTCGAAGCTGGACAAGCTCACCTGGTATACCTGGGTCGGGGCCCCGGCTTTGATCAGCTCGGCGACCACCGCCATCTGCTCGGTCAAGCTCCCGGCGCCCGGCGCCGTCCCAACTGGCGTCGACGGCGAGGTGGCAGACGCTGCGAGCTTGTCAAGCTGGCCTTTGGCGTTGAGCAGGTCCGCGCCGCTGGTCGCCACGGCGGCTGCAAGGCCGACCCGGTCCGATCCGGGGGCTTGAAGCGCGGCGTAAGCTCCTTGGAGGGTGGCGTCACCGGGAAGGGTTAGCCGGGTGGAGGTGATCGCCGTGGCGGCGTTCTTCTCGCCGCGCAGCACCGGCGGCAGCGTGGTCCCGACGCTCAAGGCTCGCATAGGGTCGTCGGAGTACTCGTCCAGCCATTTGCCGAGCCATCCCGGTCCCGAACCGTCTGTGGGGTTTGCCGTCTGCCAAATGTCCATTCCCTCGAAATGGCTGAGGACGGGATTGGGGTATCCGACTCCTCGAAGCACCGCGAGCGTCCCGGCTCCCCACAGGGCGTGCAACCCTTTCAGCTGTGGGTTGAACCCGAGACCGTCGGCGAGGGGCAGCACCTGGTCTGGCTGGTAACCGAGGTTGGGTCGCAGCTTCAGATAGTTCGGGTCCTGGTATGGGATCACCGTGTTGAGGCCGTCGTTGCCGCCGTAAAGCGTTACCAGTACCAAGGGACCACTTCCCGGAGAAGCAGTCTGGGAGGCGCTATGGGCGCCGCTGAGGACGTCCGTCCAATGTCCGAGGACGGCGCCGGTCGCCAACGCTGCCGTAGCCGCGCCGGCGCCGACGAGGAAACGTCGCCTGGTGAAGATGATGTCCTTGGTCATGCGATCACGTACTCCGGTGAGCTGAGGGCGAGGGCTACCAGTTCGGAAGGCCGGTCGGCGACCTGCGCAAGGGCCGAGCGCGTCGTGAGCCCCCATCCGTCGACGCCTAGAAAGTTGGCGGCAGCGTCGAGACGCTCCGCGGACGGCACTGAGCTGACTGGGCTGATGTCCCCCCGCTCGGCGAGGATCAGGGCTATCTCGAAGCGTCTCAGGGCTGTGACAGTGTCGAGCCAGTAGGTGTTCTGACCCCAGCCGCCGACGTTCGGCGGGTCGAAAAGGGTCTGACCGAGCGTGGTGGCGAGCGCCGAAAGTGCTACCGGCTTCACCTTCGTCTTACCGCCGGCTGTGCCGGCGCCGGCCGTACCTTGGGTGGTACCGGAGCTCGACAGCGGCTGGAGCGTGGAGTCCAAGCCGAGGGTTCGAGCCGCCCCGGCGAGATACTCGACCGGCTGCTTCACCAGCCCCGTGCGCGTCGTGTCGCTACGGAAGTCCGGGTGTAAGAAGATCGCCTTGAGGGCTGCTGACACGGACATCCCCGTCCCGTAGGCGTCGAGAAGGTCGGTGACCACCTGCTCGGCGGGGCTCACCGGGTAGGCAAAGTGACTCCAAAGCTTCGACAGCACGAACCGAGGTGATGCGGGGTGGGCTAAGGCTATGGAGACGATGTCGTTACCGTTCCAGTCGCCGGTTTGGCCGAGGTAGGTTTTGGTGGCGTAGTCGTGCTGTGCCCGCTGGAACACGTAGCGGTCCGCCGTCGTGTTGTACGTCCAACCGGTGAAACCCTCGGCGGCGGCGACGACGTCGTCTTGGGTGTAGTTGCCCAGTCCGAGAGTGAAGAGCTCCATCATTTCCCTGCCGAAGTTCTCGTTGGGATGGGCTTTCTTGTCGGTTATGGTGTCCAGCCAGATCATCATCGCCCCGTCCTTGGCTACGGCCTGCATCAGCGTTTCGAAGCTGCCTGAACCCGCCGTGCGAAACAGCTGGTTTTGCAGGTACATGAGCTTCGGGTACCGCACCTTGGACACGGCGGTCGCAAAGTGGCCGTGCCAGAAGAGCGTGAGCCTCTCGCGCAGCGGCGTGGACGTGGTGATCATCTTGTTCATCCACCAGGCTTGGAGGCTTTGGGTGTCGGCGGTGATCGCCTTGTTGAAGGCTTTCAGGGCAGCGAGGTCCCCTTTCTTGGGCCGGGCGGGCAGGGTCAGGGTAGGTTCGGGGATGTTGGCGGACCCTGGGTCTGCTGCGCCGCCAAGGCCGGCTATCAGCCCGTCGACGGCTGCCTCGTAACTGCCGGTCGACAGCCGGTCGAGCTCGTCTGAGCGAAGCCCGAACCCGGCTCGCCGGTACAGCAGTGCCACGTCGCTGCGGTTCTGGGAGACCATGACGACATCATCGGCCCAAAAGATCAGGAAACTGTGATGGACCTGTCAGGGTTCGACTGTGAGGACTTCGGCTCCGGTTTCGGTTATGACCAGGGTGTGCTCGAACTGCGCGGTTCGCTTCCCGTCGGAGGTGACGGCCGTCCAGCCATTGTCCCACATACGCTCCCGCCAGGACCCGGCCGTGATCATCGGTTCGATCGTGAAGGTCATACCCGGCTTCATGATCGTCGTCGCCTGAGGGGTGTAATAGTGCGGCACGTTCGGGGGAAGGTGGAACTGCTCGCCGATCCCGTGACCCACGAACGCTCTGACCACGCCGTAGCCGTTCGCCTCGGCGTGGGCCTGGATGGCACGTCCGATGTCGGAGATCGGCCTCCCCGGCTTGGCCGCTGCTATGCCGAGCTCGCGGCATCGCCGTGTGACTTCGACGAGGCGCTGGGACTCGGGGTCGACGTCACCGGCGAAGAACGTCGCGTTGCAGTCGCCGTGCACACCTCCGATGTAGGCGGTGACGTCGATGTTGACGATGTCACCGTCGGCCAGGGGTCTGTCGTCGGGGATCCCGTGGCAGATCACCTCGTTGACCGAGGTGCACACTGACTTCGGGTAGCCGTGGTAGTTCAGCGTGGACGGGAAAGCGCCACGGTCGATGTACGCCTGGTGCGCTATGCGGTCAAGTTCGTCTGTGGTCACGCCGGGTGCCACTGCTGCCCCGGTAACGGCTAGAACCTCCGCGGCCACTTTGCAGGCGACGCGCATGGCTTCGATGGTCTCGGGTGATTTGATCATCGGCTCGTCCCATCTGCGGGGCTTGCCGGTCAGGTAGTAGTCGGTCGGCTTGATCGTGTCGGGGACGGTCAGCATCGGGCTGACACGACCGGGAAGGACCTTGCCTTCGTTGCCCTTGTGGCAGCGTTTGTACTTACGTCCGCTGCCGCACCAGCAAAGGTCGTTGGATTTGAGCACCGCCCCGGCGCCGCTGCCAGCGTCTACGGACCTCATTCTTGGACCAGCTCTATAAGGGTCCCGAAGGCCGTCTTGGGGTGCAGGAAAGCGACTGTCGTCCCGCGCGATCCGGGCCTGGGGTGGCTGTCTATCGCCCTCGCTCCGGAAGCGACTGCCGCTTCGAGGGCTGTGGCGCAGTCCTTCACTCTGTAGCCGACATGGTGTATCCCCTCGCCTTTGGTTTCGAGGAACTTGGCTACGGTGGAGTCGGGGCGGGTCGGGGTGAGCAGTTGCACGTAAGAGTCGGCCACGGCGATGAGTGCCTCCTCGACGCCGTCGCTTTCGATGCGTTCCCTGTGGGACACTTCGGCGCCGAACGTCTCGGTGTACCAGCTGACCGCCGCGTCGAGATCCCGGACTGCAATGGCTACATGGTCGACTTCGTCTAGAAGCATCGCTTCAGCCTACCGGTGGTTCGCGAGGAACTCAGCGAACTCCGCTGCGACGCTCGGACCCTGCTCCGGTATCAGGGCATGCCCTGCGCCGCTGAGCACTACGAGACGGCCCCTGTCGCCGAGAGCCTCCACGAGAGCCGTCGCGTTAGCCGGCGGTGCGATGCGATCCTCGGCTCCGACGAGAGCCAGCACCCTGATGGGATCCGGTGGAAGCCACCAGTCCTCGGTGGGTGTCGCAGCCACGGCAGCCGCCTGGGCGTCCGCCGCCTCGGGGTGCCAGCCGTCGCTCCACACGGCGGGGTCGTTGCCGGGAGCGAAGAATGCCGTGGCCACGGCATGGAGATGCTCCTCGGGGCTAGCCGTTAGGTCGAAGCAACGCCTGAGAGCCGCCCTGGCTTCCGCGTCGCCCGGGAAACGTCCGCCGCATCCGAGGAGCACCAAACCGCTGACGAGATCGGGGCGGTCCGCTGCGACGCAGCGGGCTACCCGGTTCCCGAATGCGTGACCGACGACCAACGCCGTCGTGTCCCTGCCCGCGGCGGCCTCGATCGCCCCGGCGACAGCGGCTGCTATCGAGTGCAGGTCAGATCCCGGCGGTGGGAGCAGGCTCGGCGGGACCCCGGGTAGCTCCACCTTCACGGCGGTCCAGCCGAGGCTCTTCGCCGTGTCCGCCAGCAAGTCGAGATCTCTCACCGGACGGCCGAGCGAGGCGAGGTACACCACCGTTCCCTCGGGCGCAACAGAACCCAAGGGTCCCTCGACGCTGTAGCTCAGCTCCACTCCCGTCACCTTGGACTTTCGCTCCTACTGGCGGGACATCTGCGCGCGCGCCGCAGCTTCCAGGGCTTCGCTTTCAGCGGCCTGGGAGCGGTCGGGGATCTCGAAGACTACCCGTGTGATGGTCCCGGCGAAAGCGAAAGGCGCCTCGTAGTCGTCGCACGACGGCGAACCAGGGTCGGAGCCGATGTCCATTCCGAGGGTGGAGAGCATCCTCAGCACGCCGGGGATGTGCACCGTCTCACCGTGAGCGCCGTCGAGGGAGACCGACGCGGACGCGTGGTTGGCGTCCCTGTCGAATTTGACCCCTATGGTGCTCACACCTAGTGGGAGGCGCCCGGGTGACACGGCCTGGTAGTGGCGGCCGTAGAGGTTGTAGTCGAAGACGGCTCTGGCGTCGCGGACATAAAGGCACATTCCGCTGGTGACCGAGCCGTAGGACACGACCACCCCGTCCTCTTCGCCTGACGGCCTGTCGATCTGGGCGCTGATCGTGAACGAACGGGCTCCCAGCGGCGGAGCGGCGTCGGAGTTGACGTGGGAAACCGGCGGCAGGAACACGAACCGCCGGCCGATCTCGACCAGCCGTCGTTTGCCGGCCATCCCGAAAAGCTCCCCGCTGCGCTCGTCTAGGGGTAGCACCCCGTGACGTCCGGCTTCGCTCCACCAGCGTTCGACCATCTCGCGGAGCTTGTCTGGGTGCGACTCCGCCAGGTCGTGGCACTCGGAGAAGTCCTCGTCGAGGTGGTACAACTCCCAGGTGTCGTCCTCGAATGCGGTCCCGCGTTGGTGGAAAGCTACGGCTTTCCAGCCGTCGTGGTAGATGCCGCGGTGGCCGAGCATCTCGAAATGCTGGACCTTCTTGCGTGTAGGTTCGCTTCCGGCGCCGGAAGCGAAGGTGTAGGCGATGCTCGTCCCTGTGATCGGCTGCTGGGCGACGCCCCGGTACACCTCAGGTGGGGCCACTCCTGCCACTTCCAGCACGGTCGGGGCGATGTCGCTGACATGGCAGAACTGGGTTCGGACTGACCCCCGCTCGGCGATTCCTGCGGGCCAGGCGACTATCAGCGGGTCGCGAACGCCACCGCCGTGGGTGTTCTGCTTGTAACGCTTGAGAGGGGTGTTACCCGCCTGGGCCCATCCCCACGGGTAGTTGTTGTTCGCCCGGGGGCCTCCGATGTCGTCGAGACGCTCCAGGCTTTCGGGGAGGGTTTCGGGCGCCCCGTTGAAGAAGTGGATGGAGTCGACCATCCCGTTCGGCCCGCCCTCTTGGCTGGCGCCGTTGTCGGACATCAACACGAAGAGGGTGTTGTCCGCGACGCCGAGGGACCTGAGGCCATCGACTAGGCGCCCCACCTGAGCGTCGGTGTGGTCGAGGAACCCTGCGAAAGCCTCCTGCAGGCGCAGCGCCAAGCGGCGTTCGTCGTCGCTTAGGGTCGCCCATGGCCGCACCCCCGGGTTTGGGGGGGCAAGGTCGGTTCCCGCCGGGACTATGCCCAACTCGACTTGCCGGGCGAACCACGCCTCGCGCACGGCGTCCCAGCCTGCGTCGAAGCGACCCCGGTATTTGGCTAGGTACTCGGGTGGCGCTTGGTGCGGGGCGTGGGTGGCGCCGAAGCAGAAATACATGAAGAAAGGTCGCGTCGGAGCGTTCGAACGCTGATCTCTCAGCATCGCCAGTGCCTGGTCGACGAGGTCCTCGGAGACGTGGTAGCCGTCCTCGGGACCGTAGGGGGTGGGTATCGGGTGGTTGTCGCAGTACAGCTCCGGGTAGAACTGGCTGGTCTCGCCCTGCATGAACCCGTAGAAGCGGTCGAATCCCCTTCGCAGCGGCCAGTCGTCGAAGGGTCCAGCGGCCGAGGTCTCCTCCATGGGGGTGAGATGCCACTTCCCGACGGCGAACGTCGAGTAGCCGGCCGTGCTCAGAAGCTCGGCGAGAGTCGCCGCGCTGGGCGGTATCCTGCCGGTGCAGTTGGGGAAGCCGCTCGTCCAGTTGGACAGGCCGCGCATGCCGACCGCATGGTGGTTGCGTCCAGTCAGGAGCGCGGCACGCGTGGGCGAGCAGAGAGCCGTCGTGTGGAAGCTGTTGTAGCGCAGACCGCCAGCGGCGAGGGCGTCGATGTTCGGGGTTTCGATGCTCGACCCGTAGCAGCCGAGATGAGAGAAACCGGTGTCGTCGAGAACGACGACCACCACGTTCGGGGCGCCCGGCGCCGGTTTGGCCCTGGACGGCCAGTCGGGCGTGGACTCGGCGACGGTACGACCGATCACACCGTTCCAAGAGGGCGGCTGAGGCCAACTTGCAGTCGAGGGGGTGTTCACTGGCCGCCTCCCTGGGTGCCGGCGAGCTCTATCGCCCGCCAGCGCAGCAGCCTGTTCTCCAAAGCCCGGACGATGGCCGACACTGCCAAGGCGACGATCACGAGGAGTATCAGACCCCCGAAGAACCCGGTGGTGTCGAAGCTGCCCATCTTGAGGGCCAGGTAGCCACCGAGGCCGTCGCTGCCGGTGAGCATCTCTCCGACTACAGCTCCGAGGAACGCGTAGGTGAGAGCCAGCTGCAGGCCCGCGAATATCGACGGGGCTGCGGAGGGCAGCACGAACTTGAAGAACCTTTCACGCCTGGACGCTCCGAGCACCCGGGACAAGAGCAGGTGGTCACGGTTCACGCCTTGCAACCCTGCGTAGGTGTTGAAAGCGACGATGAAGAAGCTGAGGCTAACGATGAGGACGATCCGGCTCAGCGAGCCGAGACCGAACCAAAGCACGAACAGCGGGGCGAGCGCGATCCGGGGTATCGAGTTGAATCCGGTCATGAAAGGCCGGATTATCACGTCGAACGCTTTGAACTCGGCCAGCAGGTAGCCGCCCGCAAGTCCCAGTATCGCCGACAGGGCGAACCCCACGAAGGTTTCGTAGAGGGTCGTGCCGATCAGCCCAAGCAGGCCGCCGCCGTCCACCCCGTGCCAGAAGGACGGGAAGTACTGCGACGGTTCGCTGACGAAAGCCGGGTTGAGCACTTTTGTCGCGGCGAGCAGCTGCCAAGACCCGAACAACGCTACGAGCAGGGCAAGCTGGATCACCCGCACTGTAACTGACGTTCGGGCCCCTCGGGAGCGTTGACGGCCTGACGCGTTCTTGTCTAGCCGTCTTGGCACAGCGACGTCGTTTCGGACCGTCGCGTCTGCCTCCAGGTTCGCTTCGAGCTGTGTCATTGGCGGACCACCTCCTCGCTTAGCTCGCTCCACAACTGCTGGTACATCCGGTGGTAGGCCTCCTCGGACTGCAGTGTCACGACCGAGCGGGGTCTGGGAAGGTCCACCTCGAAGACCCGTTTGATGCGTCCCGGCCGGGCCGTCATCAAGACGACCCTGTCAGCGAGGCTGATCGCCTCCGACAGGTCGTGGGTGATCAGCACTACCGTGGCGCCGAGCCCGGCCCACAGCTGACTGAAGGTGTCCTGGAGCAGCAGCTTGGTCTGCGCGTCCAGGGCGGAGAACGGCTCGTCGAGCATCAGCAGGTCCGGTCGGGTAGCAAGCGTGCGGGCGATCGCCACTCTCTGGCGCATGCCCTGCGACAGCTGAGCCGGGTAGGCGTTTGCGCTGTCAGCCAGGCCGACCGAGGCTAGGAGCTCCTCGGCGCGCCGGCGTCGCTCTGTCTTAGCCACCCCGGCGATCTCCAAAGCCAGTTCGGCGTTGCCGAGAACGGTTCTCCATGGCAGCAGGGCGTCACGGGCGAACAGGTAGCCCACCTCGGGATCGCCGACCTTGGGGCGCCCGCCGTGCACTTGGACGATTCCCACCTCGGCGCGAACCAGGCCGGCTACGAGGTTGAGAAGGGTCGTCTTGCCGCAACCCGACGGGCCTACGATTGCCACGAACTCGCCTCTGCGGATCTCCAGCTCGATGCCTTCGAGCACCGGGCGGCGCGCCCCGTCGGGCGCTGCGAAGGAGTGCGATACTCCCGCTATGCGAACGACGCTGCCGCCCGGAGCACGGGTAGTCGAGACAGTCCCCTCCGGCCCTTCGATGGTTTCGCCGGTCGTCCCCCGACTCGTCATGACACCCCGGCCGCAGCCGCAGCCGCCGTCACCTGCGCCTCGGTCGTCGGGATGCTAGCCGAGTACCACTGGCCTACGGGAATCGTGTGTGAGAGCAACCCTACTTTCACCCAGAAGCTCATGACAGTTGCCGTTCCGGTCTCGCCTCCGGGTTCGCTGGCTACTTCGAGAGGAAGGGCGTAGGCGAAGAACTTGGCCGCGCCGGCCCCCTCCTCGAAGGACGCCAGATCCTTCTCGGCTTGCAGCGTTGCGATGAGCTTCGTGAGGTTCGCCGGATTGTGCATCCACACGTCGGCTTCGTCCATCGCCAGTTGGAATTTCGCTGCGACGCCGGGGTGGCCGCTGAGCCACCCGTTACGCGCCCACATGCCAGATCCGGCGTTACCGGCGAGGGTTCCTAGCAGGCCACCGGCCGCTTGGAGCTGCGAGGTGGAGCTCGTGTTGAACAGAATCTTGCCTCCCAGAGAGTTGACGAGGTAGTAGCCCAGGTCGGGCGAGACCATTGCCGCAGCAACTCTGTTGGCGTCCAGGGCGCTGATCGCGTCAGCCGGAAGTCCGCCCAGAGCGGCATACGAGACTCCGCTGGCACCGATGCCGGCCGAGACTGCCGTCTGCTGGAGGAAGTAATAGGACGACGAGCCGAGGGACACCACCCCGACAGGCTTACCCTTTAGGTACTGCACGCTCGCCGGGAAGGTGGTCGGCGCGGCGGACCCTTTCGGGGCGATCAGCTGCCAGCCGCCTTTGATGGCACCGGAGATGAGCGTGAGACCCACGCCCTTTTCGAGGAGAGGACCCGCCAGGGACAGGTCGCCCATGGCAACGTCAGCGCTGCCGTTGGCGAGAGCAGCGAACGCGACTGGCCCGCCGCTGGTGATGCCGATGACGTGGGCGTCGATCCCGTTCTTGGCGAAGAAGCCTTCGGCGGCGGCGATGTAGGGCAGCCACGTGTAGAACGACCCGAGGTAGATCTCCAGGTTCAGTGGCACAGCCGCCCCGGAGGTGGTCGGGGCGGCTGTTGCGGAACTGCTGGCCGCGGTCGTAGCCGAGCTGCCGGTCGCCGTGGTAGCGCTAGAGGTGGAGCTGTGACTTGAGCTGCTGCACGCTGACAGGCCGGCAGCCAGCAGTGCCAGGGCTCCCAGACCCCCAGCCAGACGCCGGCGAGCGCCAAACGGCCTCTGGCTCCAGTGCCGGCGCCCACCCGAACCGGACCCGTCTGGGCGTCCGATTTGATCGGCGACGACAGCGCTGCTTGGGACGGTGATTTCATTCATCATGTGCCTCCCTTTAGGGAACTCTATCCCTGGATCGTGTTGGTGTCTTGTGCCTGGTTCGGTTCAGATCGCACGGCAAGGGCGTCCACGGCGACGAGCCCCCCGGCAGCGGTCACTAGGACCGGGTTTACGTCCACCTCGGTGACGGCCGCGTCGGCGGCGAGCAATGATTCCAGCGCCAGCAGCGCAGCGCCGAAGGCTTCGGCCCCGACCGGTATTCCCGCGAGGAGGGCCACCTGCTCGCACATCACTTGGAGGCTTCTAACTGACAGGGGTAGCAGTCCGGCCACTCTGCGAACGGCGACGTCCTCGACCCTGCCGCCTCCCGGGCCGACGAGGATCACGGGACCCCACTCTCTGTGACGCAAGGCTCCCAGCGAGAA
The DNA here is from genome assembly GCA_021847945.1 of Actinomycetes bacterium. Classification (GTDB taxonomy): domain Bacteria; phylum Actinomycetota; class Acidimicrobiia; order Acidimicrobiales; family Palsa-688; genus JAJZAM01. The sequence continues at coordinate 16,542 of JAJZNG010000092.1, forward strand.
CATCCCGACGTGACTGACCATCGGCTCGACGACCAGACGAGCCGCGCCCAGGCCCAAGTTCGCCGCCCGGGCCGACAGAACGTCCAAAGCCCTTCTCAAGGCGGCAGCGTCGGTCAGGTCGCCGGCGAGGAGCCCCAGGCGGGCCCGGTGGGGCGCCCCGGGATGGTCGACCTTAGCGATCCACGGTGCGGGCAGGCCACGCTCGGCGACGACTTCGACTAGTCGCTCGGGGTCATCGCCGGCGACCATGTCGACATAGGGCATGCCAGCCTTGGCGAGCCAGGGAGCGAGGACGGCTTCGCTCAGAACTGGACCACGCCATTCAGATCCCTTTGCGGAGTCGACGGCCCGGGGGTCGCCATCTCCTCGGCTGCGCTGTCGCGTTACGTCCAAAAGGTCCTCGGGCAACGCCGGCCGGCGAGGTTGGGCGACAAGGGACCTCGCGAGAGCCGGGATGCTGCCCACGACCCGGCCGGTGGAGGCTAAGCCTTCCACCTCGCCTTCGGGGGCTCCGGCCCACACCAGCCAGGCCGGGTCGGGACGGTCCGCCAGGGTTCCGGCGAGCGCCCGGTAGGCGTCGACCATCTGGTCGCCGAAGGTGAAGTACAGCACCGTTGCGTCGACAGCTTCGTCGGCGGCGACCACCGAGATGACCTCGTCCAGCCGGTCCAGGTTGGCGAAGAACATGCCGGTCAGGTCGACGGGGTTGGAGTCACCCGCCAGCGGGATGCCCAGGGAGCGCAGCGCACCCCGGCTGCTCTCGGAGAGCGGCGGGACGCTCGCCTGCGCTCCGAGCTGGTCGGAGATCATCGCCCCGCCACCTCCCGACATGGTGATCACGCCAAGGCCTGGGCGTGATGGGAGGAGGACGGGTCTGCTCAAAGCGGTGACGGCCTCGGCGAATGACTCTTCGTCTCCAACCAGGGTGACCCCGTCGTCTCTCGCGGCCGCCTCGAACATTTCCGCCTCGCCCGCCGCCGACGCCGTGTGGGAAAGTGCTGCGCGCTGGGCCGCCTCGGAACGTCCGACCTTGAGGGCTACGACCTGGCAGCCCGCATCCCGGGCTCCACGGCAGGCGTCACGCCAGGCTTCCACGTCGCGGACGCCTTCCAGGTAGCAGCCGACCACTTTGACTTCCGGCCGCGCCGATACGTACGCGACGAGGTCGGCGGCGCCCAGAGCTGCCTCGTTGCCCGTGCTCGCGTAGAAGGAGAACCCGACGCCTCGCCGGCGGAGGTGCTCGGCCAGTATGAAGCCCATAGCTCCCGACTGGCTGACGAGTGCTACCGGCCCGTTGCGGCGGGGTCGGTTGAGGAAGGCCGATACTGACACGACCACGTTTGCTGGTGCGCTCACCAGGCCGAGACAGTTGGGGCCGAGCATGGGCATCATCCCTGCCGCTTCCACCAGGCGCCGCTGCAGTTCGGCCCCCTCGGCGCCGTCCTCGGCGAAACCCGACGAGAACACGATTGCCGAACCGACGCCCGCCGCGGAGGCTTCGGCGACGATCCCCACCGCGCCAGCCGCTGGTACTGCGACGACCAGGAGATCCACGGCCCCGGCGGAGCTGAAGTCGTCGAAAGCTTCGACTCCGGGCTCCTCATGGTTGGGCCGGTACGCCAAGACGTCCCCGTCGAAGCCGCCCGCCCGCAAGAAGCGGTAGGCCATCTGCCCCCACGCCCTAGGCCGGGCTGACAGCCCGGCTATGGCAACCCGCCGGGGGAACATCAGCCTGTCAAGCGTCGAAGCGCCCGCGGCGGCAGACATCTTTTCTGATGTGCTCACTGCGTAGCGCCGTCTGGCGTGCCTGCTATCGAAGCGGAGACCGCTGCGGCCTCCCCGTAGATCGCCTTGGCCATGAGAGACAGCTCGCCGTCCCGACGGCGCCTGTAGACCTCCGAGCGCGCCGTGTGCACGCCTGCAGATGCCGGCTCGGCTCTTGCTGCGATCTCCGCTAGGTGACAGGCGAGACGGTGGTCGCCCTGTTGGGACAGCTCGACCGCCCTCGACGCAAGCCGTTCCGCCCCACCGGCCAGGGCTGACAGTTCGGTCGCCAACTGCTCCGGCTGGGCTGGTTTGAGCTGGGACGGGTCCCCGTCCCACCAACCGCCGTAGAGGCGCCAGATGTTGTGCAAGACGAACTCGGGCTCGTCGTAGGTGGCTTGCAGGTACGGTCGCTCGGCTAGAACGGGGTCCAACTTGACGGTAGCGAGGACCTCGTAGAGTGTCGCTCCGGCGTTCATCAAGTCGAGCGTCTGCGCCACAAGGGACTCCAAGGCAGTGGCGATGTCGACGAGGACCCGGTGGATCCTGTCACGGCCGGCTATGGGCAGACCGTGCGCCGGCAGGAACAACTCCGGCTCTAAGGCTGCCATGGCGCGCATCGCCTTAGCCCACTCCAGCGGGTAGCGCTGCACTTTCTGCGGGTTCCCAGCGTTGGGGAAGACCCACGTCAGAAAGTCGCCGCCGCAGATCGCCCGACTCTCGGGAAGCCACACCCAGGCGTGGTCGTCGGTCTCCCCCTTGTCGTGGTAGAGCATGGCTTCCCGCCCGCCGAGGTCGATTTCGAGGCGGTCCACGAAACTGACGTTTGGCCAAACCCACTCGACGGTCCACTTCTGAGCGTCCTGGCCGAGACTGCCGAGTCTCGCCCTTCCACGGAACTGCCTTGCGTTAATTCGGTGGTTGTAACCCTCGGTGGTGTCGTAGCGACGGAAGCGTTCAGCCACGTTTGCGTGGCCAACAACCCGGGGGGTTCTGGCTCCTGCCTCGGCTGCCATCCGTGCGAACATGGGCGCCCCGCCGACATGGTCGAGGTGGCCGTGGGTGTAGACGATCGTGTCGACTGGGTCCTCCGACCACGCCCTAAGCGAGGTCTCGACCGCCGGCGCCAACCTCGCCGAGGACGTGTCGACCAGTGTCAGGCCTGAGCCGCCCTCTAGCGCTACAACGTGGGAGAACGAAGCTACCAGCGCTACTCCGCCTCCGAAGTCGGCAAGTCCTGCGTCTACGGGGTTCGTCGTCTTGGACTGCGCCGCGTTGAAGCCGCCCTCCCACCCTTCGTCCACGAGCCGAGCCGACCTTTGCAGCAGGTCGTCGGCGTAGGCATTACCGGTCACCGGCGTCCCTCCCGTATTTAGCGTTCTGCTAGCCGCGAGAGTATCACGCGTCGGGTGCTCCCCGTCAAGGGAGTAGGTCAGAATCCGCAGATTGGCCGATCGAGAGGCCATACTTGGCTGAATGGGCGACGAGATGACAGAGGTCACACCGGCGGCTGAAGTGGCGGTAGCGGCTGAGATGGCGGAGGCGGCTGCCGATACCAGCGGCGACACCCAGGGTGGGCGGGCGTCCACCGAAGCAGCCCTAGAGGAGGCCGCCATGTCGCTTTTGGCACGCGACGGAGTCCTGGCAGGCCTCAACCTGCGCGAGGTAGCCGACGAGGCCGGCGTGAACCGGGGCCTCGTCTACCACTACTTCGGCCTCCCTGACCATATCCATGAGCGCCTTCAGGT
>JAJZNG010000092.1:20063-20517 GCA_021847945.1 Actinomycetes bacterium
CCTTGGCGGACGGGCAGCTGCGCCTGCTGCAAACCCTGCTCGGCGACCCCGAACCGGTCAAGCTTCGCACGCTTCTCCTGATCGACGGCACCGAGCGGATGAAGATGATGCCGCTTCGGGAACGCACCCAGGGCCTCCTCAGCCAGGCGGTCCAAAGCGGCGAGCTCGACGCTGACCTCGACCGCCACGGCGTGCACGCCTTCTTGGTCACCGCCATCTACGGTTACGTCCTGTACCGCGAGGCGTTCGCCGCGGAGATGGGAGTGGCCCTACCCGAACTTGACGAGAGCTTCGCGAGGGTATACGAACGGGCGGTGCGATCTCTGGCCTCCTCACCCCCGCCCCCACGTGACTGAAAGCGACCCGGGCATCGTAAGAGTGGTTCGTCACGGGCCATGGTCGGAGGTGATCCTCAACCGCCCCGAGAAGCGCAACGCGATCATCGCCGAGACCG
>JAJZNG010000036.1 GCA_021847945.1 Actinomycetes bacterium
TCCCTCGGCGGCGAGCAGTCGGGTCATATAGTCCTGCGTGACCTGGCCACCACGGGAGACGGTGTCCTCACCGGGCTGCTACTAGCCGACCTGGTCCTTCGCAGCGACCGGCCCCTGTCACAGCTCGCTGCAAACTGTATGCGCAGCTTCCCTCAGGTGATGATCAACGTGGAGGTCGTCCACAAGGAACGCCTTGAGGCAGCGCAAGAAGTTTGGCGCGAAGTCGCAGCCCTCCAAGGCGTACTCGAAGGTCGCGGTCGGGTTGTCGTTCGGCCGAGTGGCACGGAGAACCTGGTCAGGGTAATGGTAGAGGCCGACACGGACCAGGCCGCCGCCGAAGGAGCCGAGCGCCTCGCTGCGGCGGTCGCGAGGGCTCTCGGCTCTCCTGCCCGCTGACGTTTAGAGCAGGGCTTCGGCGGATGGTTTGGTTTCGACGTGGTCGGCCCCTGAGCGCAGCTTGACCTCCCGCAGCAGGAACGAAAGGATGAACGACAGCGCCGCTACGGGCAGGGCGTAGACGAAAGCCTGGTCCATTCCGAAGGTGAAGGCGTGCTGCACCGCCACGGGGGAGTTAGCCCCGTACACGTTTTGGTAGTGGTGCAGGCTCGAAGACTCCTTGAGGATCAGGACCGCCCCGAGAACCGCGGAGCCTACGGCTCCCCCGAGGGTCCTGAAGAACGTCACTGATGCCGTGCCGACACCCATGTCGGTGACTGGTACAGCGTTCTGGACGGCGACGACGAGGATCTGCATGAACAGGCCGAGACCGAGACCGATGACGAACAGCATCCCCGCCAGCGGCCAAGCGGCCGTCGTGACCGTGATCTGGGTCATGATCGCAACGCCGACGGTCAAGGTGAACGTCCCGACTATCACGAAGTTCTTGTAACGTCCCCACTTGCTTACCAGCTGCCCCGATCCGATCGAGGTGATCAGCACCCCTGCGAGCATCGGCAGCAGCCGCAGACCCGAGATGGTCGGGCTGACCCCTCGAACCGACTGCAAGTACAGCGGTAGGAATATCAAAGCCCCGAACATCACCGTCCCTGTTATGAACGCCAGCGTGTTGGACACGGCGAACACCGAGTTACGGAAAAGTCGTAGCGGGATGATCGGCTCGGGAGCGCGACGTTCCCACCACACGAACGCCACCAGAAGAGCGACTCCCGGTATGGAGTAGGCCCACGCTGTGGCTGTCAGCTTCGCAGCGGTGCCGGCTATCTGCACGCCGACGAGGAGCAGGGAAACGCCCGAGACGATGAGAAGCGAGCCTGCCACGTCGACTTTCGAAGTGCGCGGCTTGTGGTCGAGCTTGAGGACCCTGTTGATCACCACCAGGCCGACGGCGCCGATGGGCAGGTTTACGTAGAACACCCAGCGCCAGGAGGCCTGGTCGACGAGGAAGCCGCCGAGGAGAGGCCCGACGACGCTCGACACGGCGAACACTGCGCCGAAGTAGCCCTGGTAGCGGCCGCGTTCGCGTGGCGGTATGACGTCGCCGATGATCGCGAATGCGAGGGTCATCAGACCGCCGGCCCCGATGCCCTGCAAAGCCCTGAAGCCGATCAGCTGGTACATCGACTGCGACAGACCGGAGAGGGCACTTCCGACCAGGAAGATAACGATCGACACCTGGAAGATCCGCTTACGGCCGAACTGGTCGCTGATCTTGCCATAGAGGGGGGTGCTCGCGGTCGAGGTGAGCAGGTACGCGGTCACCACCCAGCTGTAGAGGTCGACCCGGTGGAAGTGCTCGCTTATGACCGTTAAAGCCGTCGACACGATTGTCTGGTCCAGTGAGGCGAGCAGCAGCCCCATTCCGAGCCCTGACATGATCAGCAGGATCTGGCGGTGGGTGTATCCCCCGGCGGCCGGTGCGGACCCCGACGGGGAGGGAGTCGCAGTTTCAGCCCCGGCGGTGTCAGGGACCACCGAAACCGGCAGGTCGAGGTTATCTTCCGTGGTGCTCAAGGCTGTCTCCTGTCAGATTCGTGATGTGGTCTCATGCCGCCGCCCGGCCGACCGGCGGCGCTGTCGGTACTGTGCCGGCCTCCCGCGCCGGGCGGGCCGTCTGCCTCGTGGACGCTGCCAGCTCGGCGGGTCTCGTCGAGCAGACCCTCAGCAATCGTCCTAAACGCGCGTCGGGTGAGATCTCTGAGGTCCTCCGCCCCGGCTGATTCCTCCCAGCGCTGTTGCGCGACCCGGCACGCGCCACACGCCGAGGCGACGAACACCCCTGGGCGCAGGTCGTCCGATGGAGCGACCCCCATGCGATGGCCTAACGCCTCGACCAAGGCGCGCTCGATCTCGTCGAAGGCGACCGCAACGGCTGCTAGAAGCGACGGCTCCCGGCGCAGCAGGCTCCGGCGTACGTGAGATCTCTCAGGGTCGGTGAGCTTCGAAGCCAAGAAATCGTCGAGGACGGCGTGCAACGAGGAGACAGGGTCTTCCCCGACGGGTCGTTCGAGGAGGGCTTTAGCGAGCTTGCCGGGCGTGTCAGGGTCGCGGTTTAGGACGGCGTCCTCTTTGGAAGAGAAGTATCCCCAGAAAGTTCGCGGTGCTATCCCAGCCCGCTCGGAGATCTGCTCGACGGTGGTGTGCGCCAGTCCCGCTGTCAACGCCATCTCGAAAGCCGCCTCGTGGATGGCTTGTCGGGTGGCGAGCTTCTTGCGCTCGCGATGCGACAGTCCCTCGGCGGCTGGGTGGGAAACCGCTACCTGCGGACCCGTCAGTTCCTGTAACGCCGTCGAGATCATGGTCTACAGGGTACCCAGTGAAAGTGCGCTCTGTGCAAAAATACTTTGTCAGCAACTTTGCGTTGCGCGCAATGGCAGCGGGAGTTCGGGTCGGCCGGTAGATTCGATGGTATGTGCGGCATCGTCGCGGTTATCGCTAAGCCGTCTGACCGGGAACCCCCAGACCTCGAAGTCGCCGAGGGCCGGCTACGCCCCGTCCTGGAGAGCGCAGCAGTCTTAATGGCCGATCTGCACTCGAAGGCGGGGTTCCTGGGCGGACCCGACATCATCGGAGGCGTCGAGGCAGCGGTCCGCGAGATGTCCGCCCTCGATGCCGAGCTTCGAGGGCCGGTCGGGCTGCGGGCAGTTCTAGCCAACCCCCGAGGGGCGCAGGCGATCGGAGCTCTCGTAGCTGGCTTCGAACGCGGCGTCGAGTCCTTCGCCGCCCAGATCGACGACGCTGCGCTCGGCGGCTACGACGGCGACCTGGCCGCGCTTGAGGACATCCTGGGCAAAGCCAAGGATGTCACCTGGTCCATA
>JAJZNG010000207.1 GCA_021847945.1 Actinomycetes bacterium
GTCCAGCCCGGTCGCCAGGTCTTTAGCCAAGGCTGTCATGCCTTCGCGTCCGGCGTAGCGCGGGTGGCCGTCAGGGGCGCCAGCGAAACCACGACACCACTCGTAAGCCACCCCTCGGGTTACCCACAAGCGGGTCAGAGCGTCAAAGGACGGGCTTCTGGTAGTGAAGAACTGGGCGCCGTGGTCGATCCGGGCTTTACCCACCCGCCTGGTCGCCAAACGGCCGCCCACCCCCCTGGCCTTGTCGAACACGCTGACTGGCACCCCCGAGTCGGATATCCGCCTTGCGGCGGCGAGTCCTGCCGCTCCGGCTCCTACGACGGCGACACGCGGCACGGCGAGCGATGGTAGTACGCAGCGGGCCAGGGCCGGTAGCCTCGACACCGATATGGAGCCAAACCCCCCTCTCGCCGTCAACCGTTACCGTGACCACCGCTGCGGGGATCTTCGCAGCAGCGACGTCGGAGCGACCGTCCGCCTCGCCGGCTGGATAGCTGCGAAGAGAGACCACGGCGGGCTGCTGTTCGTGGACTTAAGAGACTCGGGTGGGATGGCCCCCGCCGGGATGGTCCAACTCGTCGCCCACCCGGGGGAGGAAGCGTTCGCGCTGCTCGAGTCCCTCCGAGTCGAAAGCGTCGTCACCGTCACCGGGACTGTTATCGCCAGAACCGCCGAGACCGTCAACCCAAAGCTGGCGACAGGCGAGGTGGAGGTGGGAGTGACCAGCGCCGAGGTGCTCTCGTCGGCTGAGGTGCTGCCCTTCCCCGTAGAGCGCGACACCGAAGTCGGCGAGGAGAACCGCCTGCGCTACCGCTACCTGGATCTGCGTCGCGGGCCGCTCGCAGAGCGGATAGCCAAGAGGGCCCGCCTGGCCAACCTTGTGCGCTCCCACATGTCGGGCCGGGGCTTCCTAGAAGTCCAGACGCCGATCCTGACGGCGTCCTCGCCGGAAGGGGCAAGGGACTTCCTCGTCCCGTCGAGCCTGTACCCGGGCGAGTTCTACGCACTGCCGCAAGCCCCCCAACAGTTCAAGCAGCTGCTGATGGTCGGCGGAATAGACCGCTACTTCCAGATAGCGCCGTGCTTTAGAGACGAGGCGTCCCGGGCGGACCGCAGCCCCGGCGAGTTCTACCAGATCGACCTGGAAATGGCCTTCGCAACCCAAGAAGACGTGTTCGTCGAAGTCGAGTACCTCATGGAGGCCATCGTCGTCGGCCTGTCCGACAAGACGACGTCGACTCCGTTCCCCCGGCTGACTTTCGCCGAGGCCGTCGACCGGTACGGGACCGACAAACCCGACTTGCGTTTCGGCCTGGAGCTAGCAGAGCTGTCAGGCCAGCTGGGCGGAAGAACCGAACTGCCCATGTTCGCCGACGCTCCCGGCGCCGGGCACGTCATCCGGGCGCTGAGGGTCCCAGGCGGCTGGGACAGGACCCGGAAGTGGTTCGACGGGTACGGCGAGGACGCCAAGAAGGCGGGAGTGACCGGCAGCTGGTTGCAGCTCGACCCTGCCGGCACCAAAGGACCTCTCGCCCGTCGCCTCGACGAGGCTGAAGTTGCTTCGGTGGTCGAGGCGGCGGCAGCTGAGGCGGCCGACGCTGTCCTCGTGGCGGTCGGGCCCCGCTCAAAGGTCTCCGCCCTGCTAGGCGACTACCGAGTCCGGGTCGGCCGGGAACTGGGCCTGGCCGACCCGGCCCGCCTCGAGTTCGTCTGGGTGGTGGACTTCCCGATGTTCGAACAAGACGACGCCACCGGCTCCTGGGATTTCGCCCACAACCCTTTCTCGATGCCACAGGGCGGCCTTGAAGCCCTTCGCGATCTCGACCCTGGCGACGTCCTCGCCTACCAATACGACCTGGTCTGCAACGGCATCGAGCTGTCGTCTGGAGCGGTTAGGAACCACCGCCCCGACATCATGGAGGCGGCGTTCGCCATCGCCGGATACGGACCGGAGCGTATCCGAAAGTCGTTCCCGGCGCTTTGGAACGCATTCCACTACGGGCCGCCGCCGCACGCCGGCATCGCCCCAGGTTTCGACCGGATCATCATGGTCCTCGAAGAACAAGCGAACATAAGAGAGGTGATCGCCTTTCCCCTCAACCAGTCCGCCCGGGACCTGCTCATGGGAGCCCCCAGTCCGGTCAGCGAGACTCAGCTGCGCGACGTGCACCTAAAAGTCGTTCCGCCCGCCACTTAAGGGTCAGCTGTCGGCGGTGTTGGTCTCAGGAAGGCTGCTGGCGAACTCGTCGATAAGCCGTGACACCTCCCGGGGTCGCTCCTGCATCAGCTGGTGCCCGGCGCCCGGCAGCACTTCGAGGCGCGAGTTCGCCAGCAGCCGGGCGATCCTGCGAGCCTGGCGGACCGGGGTGAGAAGGTCGCGCGACCCGACGAGCACCAGTGACGGGGTGGTCGTCGCTGCCAACGCCCAACGGCCGTCGTGGTCGATGAGGTCAATGCCCGACGCGACCACGGCGGAAGGAGCCGCCGCCGCTTGGAACTCGCGAAGCTGGGCGACCGCCCGGCCCGAAGGTGCAGAGCCGAAACCGAGTCGGGCGACGAGCCAGGCGAGGTCGCTGTCGCCGTTGAGGAAGCGCAGCGGGGGATGGCCCGCCTGGACCCGCCCGCCGAGCACCTTCCCCGCAGCGCGCGCCACGGGTACGAACGGTGCTGGTACGACACCGCTCGCTGCAGTGTCCATGAAAACCAGGCCTGCTACGCGCTCGGAGAGAAGCTTGGAGTAACGACCGGCGAACTCCATCAAGATCATTCCGCCCATCGAGTGTCCGACTATCACCAGGTCTTCGAGGTTCAAAGACTTGATGACAGTGGCAATGTCACTGGCGGCTATGCGCCGGCCTACCCCTTCGGCGCCGACGCTGGAGCGGCCATGGCCCCTCACGTCCATCGCCACGATCCTGTAGTGGTCGGCGAGCAAGTGCATTTGCGGAGCCCACACCTCGGATCTGATGGTGATGCCGTGCACCAGCAGGATCGGCCGTCCGGAACCTCGCTGTATCAGGTGGATTCGGGCCCCGTCGGGAGTCGTCACTTCCGAGCGTTCCACATCGTCGGGAAGTTCCAACAGGGGATCGACGAGGGGTTTGGCACGGCTTTTGAGGGTCTCGACCGACTTGCTCAACCCGGCCGCCCCGGCGGCCGCAGCCGACAGTGCCAGGCCGGCAGCAAAAGCGTTTCGGCGCGCTTTCACGCCCGGCTCCCGTCGTCGGCCACGGCGGCCGTCTGGTCGGGAGGCCGGGTCTGGTCGGGAGGCCGGG
>JAJZNG010000005.1 GCA_021847945.1 Actinomycetes bacterium
GCTCCCCTTCGGTGGCAGGTTTTGACGAGAAGCTCGGTGTAGCCCCGCATGAACGGAGTGGTCATCGTCACAAGGGAACGGTCGGGCAGGACGAAGTCCGGGTCGGCGTGGAATTTCTTGGCGACGCTGAAGATGTAGTCCCAACGCCCGGCGTTGAGGCCGCAGATGTGGGGGCGCAGCTCGTAGAGGATCTCGTCCATCTCGAAGGCGGCCGTAATGGTCTCTATAAGGACCGTCGCCCGTATGGATCCGCGTTCGAGGCCCAGGGTGTCCTCGCTGTAGGACATGACGTCGTTCCACAGGCGGGCTTCTAGGTGGTTTTCGAGCTTGGGCAGGTAGAAGTAAGGGCCGAAACCTGCGGAGAGGCTCTCGCGGCCGTTGTGGAACACATATAGCCCGAAGTCGAACAGGCTTGCCGACACCGCCTTGCCGCCAACCAAGAAGTGCTTCTCTTCTAGGTGCCAGCCTCGGGGGCGGACCATGAGAGTGGCAAGGTCGGCTTCGGGACGCAACCGGTAGGTACGTTCAGGCGCCTCCACTTCCAAGGTCCGCCTCACGGCGCGCTGGAGGTTCGCCTGGCCGGCGACCACGTTCCCCCAGGTAGGGGAGTTCGCATCTTCGAGGTCTGCCATGAACACCTTGGCCCCAGAGTTGAGGGCGTTGACCATCATCTTCGCCTCGACTGGGCCTGTGATTTCCACTCTGCGGTCTAGGAGCGGCTTCGGGGCTTCGGGAACCTGCCAGCCACATAGGCGAATGCTCTGGGTTTCCGCGAGGAATGTAGGCCTCTCGCCAGCGTCGAAGCGCGCTTGGCGCTCAGCCCGCGCGTCGAGCAGTGCAACTCGGGTAGAACCGAAGCGCCTCTCAAGGCCGGCAACGAAGGCTATAGCGCCCGGGGTAAGAACCGTAGTGGCATCGGGATGCGGCTCGAACGAAACTTCTAGGTTCGGCTCCCCCTGGGCGGGAGTCGGGTTCCCAGTAGCTGGCATAAGCTCATAATGGCCAAAAATTAAAAAAATATCGACCAAAAATATCAATGTCTTTGCCTTAATGCGCAAGAAATGATAATCTTTTAACGTATGGAACCCAGTTCCCTCGACCCACTCGTCTTCGGGCAGCGCCTGCGGTACTTCCGGCGCCGGGCTGGCATGACCCTGGAAGCCCTCGGGGGTGCATTGGGCAGGCCTGCGTCGTATCTGTCTCAACTGGAAAACGGCCATCGTGAGCCCCGGCTGTCCACGGTCGGCCAACTGGCGGCGGCCTTGGGGTGTTCGCCCGGTGAGCTCTTGGCGACCGAGGCACCCAATCGCCGCGCCGAGTTGGAGGTTGCGGTAGCTCATATCCAACAGGACCCGTTGTACGCCTCCCTGCGCCTTCCATACCTGCGGCCAGGCGCTCGACTCGACGACGTCGCTCTCGAACACATTGTCAGCCTTTACGAGCGCCTCCAGGAGGTGTCAGGACGAGTGCCCCCCGCGCCAAGCGGAGATGCTGGGGGTTCCCGCCAAAGCGGTGCCAGGGAGGCCAACGCTGCGATGCGAAACGAGATGCGCAAGAGAGACAACTACTTCGCCGAGGTCGAGACCGTGGCCACCCGGGCTCTCGACGCGGTCGGCTATAGCGGCTCAGGTGCAGTGTCGGAACGCAACCTGACCGATATCGCCTCTTATCTCGGCTTCGGCGTCGCCAGAGTGCAGGATCTTCCGCCGTCGACACGATCCATTACAGACGTCCGCAACCGAGTTGTTTACGTGCCTCAGCGTAATGCCACCGGAGGCCAGCGCTCCACCCGGTCGGTCATCGCGCAGACGCTCGGCCATTTCGCTTTAGGCCATGGAGAACCCGTCGACTTCGACGGTTATGTGCGTCAAAGAGTAGAGGCCAACTACTTCGCCGGAGCTCTTCTCGCACCTGAACGAGCGGCCGTCCGGGCCATCGGAGAGGCCAAGGGGCGCGAGGACATCTCGGTTGAGGATCTCGGAGAGACCTTCTACATCTCCTACGAGATGGCGGCCCACCGGCTCACCAATCTCATCACCCACCACTTCGACATCCCTATACACTTCCAGCGCTCCGATCCAGAAGGCGTGCTGTGGAAGGCGTACGAGAACGACGGTGTCCTTCTGCCCGCCGACGTTGACGGGACTATCGAAGGTCAGCGGCTGTGCAGGTGGTGGAGCTCTCGCCAGGCCTACGAGTCACCGGACTCCTACGAAATGCACTATCAAAGGACCGATACCGTGTCGGGAACCTTTTGGTGCGCTACCCACATCGACTTAGACCGTGACCGCGGCGATGCCATCACTGTCGGGACTATCGACTCGATGTCACGCTGGTTCCGCGGTTCTGACACTTCACGGCGCGAGGTATCCCGCTGCCCGGACCCTTCGTGCTGCCGCCAGCCGCCGCCGGAGGCGGTAGCGAAATGGGCGGGAGCGGCCTGGCCGTCAGCTCGAGATCACAGTCACTTCGTATCGGGGTTGCCGACCGACACGGTCGTTTTCAGCCCGCATCCCGGGGTCGAACTAACCGACGTCTACTCCTTCCTGGACCGCCACGCAGCAGGATCTGACCGGTAGCTAAACCCCCCTTAGATAACGCGTCGTCTCAAGGTCTGCTGGGCATGGCGTCGATTCCGCTAATCCACCACGAGCCGTAAGGGGCCAATTCGATGCTGCCGGCGCCGACGTCAATAGATCTGCGTGATATCTCCTCGGTAGTGTCTTGAACCGGAACCCCGATCTCATCCCACGCCACCCAGGTACGATGCTCGGAGAAGTTGTAAACCTGGACGATGTCACCCGCGGGGTGCCGGCGAGCGACCACAAGAACGGCTGGATCTGACCCCGCTGAGACGGAGCTCTCCACGGCGGCATGCAGGCCGGCCAGCCTCTTGCGAGTCGCAATCAGGTTGCGCATGCCGCTGTACACCTTGTGCTCTAGCGAACCTTCGCGGTTGCGCAGCACGGCGCGATCCCATGGCATGCGGGGACGGTGCATCCAGCGGTTGTCAGCCCTGCGGCCCGGATCGCCCAAGAAGCTGTAATCGTTGCGCAGGCCTAGTTCGTCACCCATATATATGAGAGGAACACCGCCGAAGCCGATGATGACGGCGTAGGCGCAAAGCAGGCGGGACACGGCCAGGTTCACGCCGTCGAACCAGACCGTCATACCTGCGTGGTCTTTTGGTAGGTCATCGCCGACCGCCTCTCGCATATCTTCGAGTGCCTTTTCCAAGCCCGCCAGGCTGGCGGCGGCGCCGCTCGTCCTGCGGTCCCCGGTGCCGGGATTGGACTGAAAGTCGGCCCCCGAGGAGAAGCTTCCCGGGAAAACCCCGCTGTAGAAATCGGCTAGAAAGGCGCGGTGGGCCGGCCCGCTCCACCCGAGCGACGCAGCGTCGCGGTCGTCGATCGCCCAGCCGATGTCGTCGTGGCACCTCAGGTAGGTCGTCCATGCAGTGGTGGTCGGCTTGGGCCGCATGGCAGACAGGGATTTGGCGGCTAGGCGAGCGTCGCGCGCGGCCAGGGCAGACCAAACCTGGACCATGAGGGAGTTATGGTAGGCGAGGTCCGACACCTTGCCGGCCCGCGCCCCTGACCCCAGGTAGGTAGTCACCATACTTGGTGCCACTATCGCCTCTGCCTTGAAGATCGTAGATGGGGCGACGATCCGTGCGATCCCTCGTAGCGCCTGAGTAATGGCGTGCACCTCGGGCTGGTTCTGGCAGTTGGTTCCCAGTCGCTTCCAGATGAAGGCGATCGCGTCCAGCCGTAGACAATCGACACCTCTGTTGGCGAGGGAAAGGACTATCGACGCGAACTCGATAAACACGTCAGGGTTGGCCCAGTTGAGATCCCACTGCCAGTTGTTGAAAGTTGTCCATACCCACCCTTGCGCTTCTTGGTCGAAGGTGAAGCTTCCCGGTGCAGTAGCCGGGAAGACCTCTGGGAGGGTCTTCTCGTATTCGTCCGGCATCGATCTGTCGGCGAAGATGTGGAAGTAGTCCCGGTATCTCGGGACTCCTTGTCGCGCCGACGCAGCCCATCGGTGCTCCCGGGCGACATGGTTCAAGACCAAGTCCAGAGTAAGGCTGACACCAGCCCCGTGGAGCACCGTCGCCATGCGCTCCAAGTCATCCATGGTGCCCAGGTCGGACCTCACCTTGTCGTAATCTGCGACCGCGTATCCGCCGTCGTTGGGCTCAGGCCGCGGCTCCAGGAGCGGCATCAGGTGCAGGTAGGTGATCCCCAGCTCTTTTAGATAGCCGACGCGTTCGGCTACGCCGCGAAGGGTTTCGCCGAACAGGTCTGCGTAGGCGACGTATCCGACCTCCGACTCGCGTTGGAACCAGTCTGGGTTTAGCAGCCTCTGCCTGTCCCGCCGTTTCAACTCTGCCGGGCGTTTGGAATGAGCCTTTCGTATGAGGTCGTCCACGCGAGATAACAGGTCGACGTCGTCGTAGACGAGTTCGAGAGCTTCTCGGATGTCGGGTAACCAACGTTGGCGGCGTTCTTCTAAGCAGTCTGACATGGACAGGCGGACCTCCCGCCCGGCACGATAGCGTTTACACGACCACCAGGGAGGTTAAGAGCCGATGGCAATCACCATCCGTGACATAGCGCGAGAGGCCGGCGTGTCCACAGCTACTGCGTCCCGGGCGCTTCGCCGCTTGCACAACGTGGACCCGGCGACGATAGCCAGGGTCCAAGCGGTCGCAGACCGGTACTCCTACGTCGTGTCACCGGCAGCGTCGCGTCTCGCAGGTGGGCGCACCGGCAGCGTCGCAGCACTCACCCCATACCTGTCGCGCTGGTACTTTGCGACGGTCTTAAGCGGGGTGGAGCAGGTCCTCCAAGACGCCGAGACGGATCTTCTGCTTCTCGTGGCAGGGGATCCCGGCCGCCCGGCGCGCACGCCGCCCGTGCGACGGCTCTCTCAGCGAGTTGACGGGTTTCTCGTGATATCCCTTGACCCTGACAGCCCGGAGTTGGGTGGACTTCTCGATCTCGACGCCCCGAAGGTTCTCATAGGCACCAAGTGGCCCGGAGTTCCCAGCGTCAGCATCGACGATGAGCGTGCGGCACGCCTTGCCACGCAGCATCTGGTCAACCTCGGTCATCGCAGGATCGGAATGATAGCGGGACGTCCAGGTCGCTCCCCGTTCCTCGCGGAGCGTGCACGCAAGAGGGGATTCGAAACGGCTGTCGCCTGGCCGGTTCCGGACTCGTCCGCGCTCGACTGCGGCTACGGAGACTTCACGGTGGACGGGGGCGAGACAGCGATGAACGCCTTGCTGGCACAACCGGATCCGCCTACGGCCGTGTTCTGTATGTCTGACGAGATGGCATTTGGGGCTATGCGGGCATTGCGCCTCCACGGTCTCGCTGTCGGCACCGACGTGTCGCTGGTCGGATTCGACGGCCATGACCTCGCCGGGATGCTGGACCTGACGACTGTGGCGCAACCCGTGGCTCAGATCGGAGCCGTCGCGGCCCAGATGCTGCTCGACCAGATTTCCGATGCTTCAGAGCACAAGCCAGGAGAGGTGGAGATCCCGACCAAGTTGGTGGTGAGGTCCTCGTCGAGGCCGCCGACTTAATCAGAAATTTGCTTTTCTCTCAGGCTCGTGTAATGATAACGCTTGCATCCAACTAGAGGGAGGGATACATGGCCCATAAGAAGAGGGCACTAGCAGTAACCGCGTCTGTGTCCGCGATGGCGCTGGCTCTGTCGGCGTGCGGTTCGAGCAGCAAGAGCTCATCGAGTTCAGCCACGACCGCCGGATCAGGGGCTACCAGTGCGACCACGTCCGGTGCCACTCTCACCGGGGCCTGCGCTCCTTACTCGCAATACGCCGGGCATCCCGGCACGGTAACGATCTTCGGTTCGATCCTCGCTCCGGAGTCGACCTCGCTGGAGACGTCGTGGTCGCAGTTCGAAAAGTGCACCGGGATCACCATTCAGTACACCGGGTCGAACAGCTTCGAGTCCCAGCTGCCGGTCGAGGTTGAAGGTGGCAGCCCGCCGGATCTGGCGGTAATCCCCCAGCCCGGCCTTCTCGCAGAGATGGTCAACACCGGCGCTGTTAAGAAGCCCCCCGCTCAGACCGTCGCTAACGAGAACAACTGGCCGTCTATCTGGAAGACTCTCGCTACAGTCAATGGCACCTTCTGGGCAGCGCCGGAGAGCGCGAACATGAAGACCCTCGTGTGGTACTCGCCGCAGCAGTTCGCTGCGAACGGCTGGACCGTACCCACGACCTGGCAGCAACTCATGACGCTTTCGGCACAGATCGCCTCATCTGGCAAGATGAAGCCGTGGTGCGGGGGCATCAGTTCGGGCACCGCCACCGGGTGGCCATCTGCTGACTGGCTCTCCCAAATCGTGCTGAGCGATTTCGGTCCGACCGTATACAGCAATTGGGTGGCTGGCAAGGTCAAGTTCTCATCCCCGCAGATCCAAGCAGCGATGACGATCGTGAAGAACTGGATGCAAAACCCAGCGTGGGTGAACGGCGGCTTCGGAGGCGTAAGCTCAATTGCCACCACCACTTTCCAAGATGCGGGGTTGCCGATTCTCAAGGGTCAGTGCGCGATGCTCCAGCAGGCTTCGTTCTACGAGGCACAGCTGCCGACGGGTACGACGGTAGGATCTGCCCCCACAGACCAGGCCTACGCTTTCTACTTGCCGCCTGTGAACCCGAGCCTGGGTAGCAACTACACCCCGATCATGGGTGGGGGCGAGTTCACCACTGCGTTCTCAAGCGCCCCGTCGGTCCAGATGGTACAGAACTACCTGTCCTCGCCGGAGTGGGCTGACAGCCGAATCAAGGTCGCTCCCGGCTGGGTTTCCGCCAACACCAAGGTGGACAAGTCTCTGTATACGGACCCGATCGACCAGTTGTCGGCGAAGTACCTGTCAGATCCGAACTCGACGTTCGAGTTCAGCGCCGACGACTCGATGCCCGCAGCGGTGGAGAACGAGTTCTGGAAGGCAATGACAGCTTGGTTCTCAGGCAGTGAAAGCCAGTCGGCGGCCGCAGCGCAAGTTGACGCCGCTTGGTCCTCGGCTGGTTAGAGTAGGCCGACTCTAACCAGCGTCGGACTGCAAAGGCTTGTGGTGCCGGACGGCCTCCTTGAGGGTCGTCCGGCACCCAGTCAGTTCGTCATATCCGGCTTTACAGTCTTCTATACAAGTTTCGACAAACCAGCAACCGACAGTTCGGACTGCCTAAGGGCGTTTACAAGGTGGGGACCCGATGCATCTTCTGACCACTTCGCTCGACAAGCTTCTCGGGGTTCTTGAAGCCGTCGGGGGTTTCGTAGCTATATTGGCCTTCCTGTTCTGGCTGGCAGGTAAGGTCAGAGGTCGTTTCGAGAAGCCGATTGCCAATATTCTACTGCTCGGCCCAGCTGTAATACTGCTTCTGGTCGGTCTGGTCATTCCTGCGATCAGGACGATCTTCTTGAGCTTTCGTGGTCAGTATGTGATCGGACCTGACGTCAAGTACGTCGGTCTAGCCAACTACAAGTGGGCGTTCACAGATCCGCATACGCTGCACACACTTGTTCGCACGGCGGAGTGGCTTGTGATCGTCCCTCTCGTGTCTACGGTTGCTGGTCTCGTGTTTGCTCTCCTAGTTGACCGCATGAAATACCAGGTGATCGCTAAGTCTTTGATCTTCATGCCCACAGCGATCTCATTCGTCGGTGCCAGCCTTATCTGGAAGTATGTCTACCAGTACCGGGCGCCTGGACTACCCCAGATCGGACTGCTTTCGGAAGTCGCAATGAAACTGGGGTGGTCGCACCCGCCGAACTGGCTTCTCAGCTCTCCCCTCAACACATTCCTGATGATGGTCATCCTTGTTTGGATCGAGACAGGTTTCGCCATGGTGATCATGGGGGCTGCTCTGCGGTCCATCCCTGATGACGTGATCGAGGCGGCACGGGTCGACGGAGCGAAAGGCTGGCGGCTTTTCCGATCTGTGCAGCTTCCGATGATCTCGTCGACCGTGACCGTCGTGATCATCACGATCATGACCGCAACGTTGAAGATCTTCGACATCGTCTACACGATCACTGGCGGAAACTTCCACACTGACGTGCTCTCAAACGAGATGTACAGCCAGATATTCGAAGAGTTCAACAACGGTCGCGGTAGCGCCCTCGCAGTAATCCTTTTCTTGGCCGTGGTACCACTGGTCACCGTCAGTATCCTCCGCTTGCGAAAGGAGCGCTACGCATGAGCGTCGACGAAGCGCTGGTCACGGAAACGGGGGAGACCCCCGAACCGGCGGGAGTCACACCTCCATCGCACCGAGCGCCGGCCAAGACGCACCAGCGACTAGCCACGGTGGTAATCGTCGTGATGTCGGTCCTGTGGGCGCTACCAGTCTTCGGCTTCTTCGTAACCTCCCTCCGCTCTAAGGCCGAGGCGGAGGGCTCCGGGTGGTGGACGGTGTTCGTGCACCCGTCTCTCACCTTCTCAAACTACATAAGCGTCCTTTTCCACGGTGGTGCGAACATCCAGGGCGGCGGGTTGTTCCCGTACGCCATGAACTCGCTCGCAATCGCTATACCGGCGACGATCATCCCGATCATCGTCGCTTCGATGGCCGCGTACTCTCTTTCCTGGGTGCGTTTCAAGAGCGCGGACACGGTGTATTTCATAATCTTCGGTCTTCAGGTCGTTCCTTTGCAGATGTCGCTCGTGCCGCTCCTGCAGCTCTATAGCCACGGCGCCCACATCGGTGGGTTTCCGATCTTCCCGAACCTCAACCTGCACGGTTCGATAGCGGAAGTGTGGATCTCCCATACCATGTTCTCGATGCCGCTTGCGGTGTTCTTGCTGTACAACTTTATTGCGCAGCTCCCCAACGAGTTGATCGAGGCAGCCCGGGTTGACGGCGCCAACTTCTTGTACATCTACCGCCGGGTGGTGATGCCGCTTTCGCTGCCGGCGATAGCCTCCTTCGCCATCTTCCAGTTCCTTTGGGTTTGGAATGACCTGCTCATCGGTTTGACTTTCTCAGCCAAGAGCGCCAGCGCCCAGCCTCTAACCGTGCAACTCCAGCAGCTCTCAGGTACCTTCGGCAGTCACCTTGAGCTGCTTACTGCAGGTGGTTTCGTGACGATCATCATCCCGATGATCGTCTTCTTCTCGCTGCAGCGGTACTTCGTCCGTGGGTTGCTCGCAGGAAGCGTCAAAGGCTGAGCCCTACCGGAACTTGACCCCGCTGTGCGGCAGGGATCAGGCCATCGTCAGGCGCTGCGGGTTCGCTCCATCTCAGCCTGCTTAGCCACCTCTACCAGAGCTTCTTCGCTCAACGGACGGTGAAAGAAGAACCCCTGAAGGATCTGAACACCGTGATGGCGGAGGCGGTCAGCGCACGCCTGGTCTTCGACCCCTTCGGCTACCACTGCAAAACCGAGCCTGTGAGCTAGATCGGCGATGCTCCGCACGATAGCGTCGTCGGCCGGAGACGTTCCGCTGCGGCCGACGAAAGATTGGTCGATCTTGATCTCGTCGAGTGGCAAGGTTGGCAGCACCGACATGGACGTGTAGCCGGTGCCGAAGTCGTCTAAGGATATCTTGACCCCCTGCTGGCGAAGCGGGCTGAGCAGCGCGGCTGCACGGGAGATGCTCGCCGGTTCTGCGGTCTCGGTGATCTCGACTGTCAGCACGTTCGGAGGTAGCTGGCGGGAGTGCAACTCGGAAAGAATCCATTTCGCGAGATCACCCCGGCTGAGCAGGGCGGCGGACAGGTTTACTGCAACCGGGATGAAGATGCCCTGTCGTCGCCACCTCACTTGAGCGTCCAGAGCCTCGGCTAGAGCCCATTCGGTGAGCCGACTTACCAGTCCGGTTCTTTCAGCTAGAGGAATGAACCTGGCTGGCGATACCGGCCCGTGCTTGGCGCCGGTCCAGCGCATGAGAGCTTCTACAGCCAGGATCTCGCCCGTCTCGCTGCACACCTGGGGTTGGTAGGCGAGGGAGAGCTCACCCCTGTTTATCGCAACGCGCAGCTCGGCCAAAAGAGCCAGGTCTTCCGCTGTTAAGGCTCCCTCGTCGCCGTCCCAGATGTGGACCGGCTGGTTCTCTGTCATTGCCCTCTTGGCGCTGAGTGACGCCTTGCGGATGAGGGTTGCTAGGTCATCCCCGTCCCAAGGGGAGAATGCCACACCGGTGTGGGAGCGGATTGCCAGTTCGATGCCGCCAACTAGATAGCGACTGGCGCCGAGGGCCTTGTTGAGGACGTCGACGAGGATGCTGGCCTTCTGCGCCGCGGTGTCGAGGGTGGGGCCCCGATGGCCGATCGGCGGTCCCACGACTTCTACGACGACGATCTCGTCGCCGTCAACTCTGCCGATCATCGCGTCCGGTGGGAGCACCTGTCCGATGTTCTCGACGATTCGTTGGAGGAGCTCGCTCCCGACTGCGTAGCCTAGGGCTCCTCGGGCGTCGCTTAGACCGGCAAGGTTGGTGACCGCCACGACCAACGGGCGAGGCGGTCCCGCGCCTAGGCGCTTGGCGAGACCGTAACCGTTCGGCAACCCTGTGTCAGTGTCCACGGTGTCTCGGCGGCGAGCTGCCGACGCGGCGAAGGCCAGTGCCAAGCCGGCCCCGGCGTATGCGATGAGCGCCGAGGCGATGATGGCTAACTCTGACATAGCGTTCCGGTTGCTTCCCAGCGTGATCCACAAAGCGAGCCCCAGGGTGGCGGTGTCGACCAGCAGTCGCCTCCAAGAAGAGAAGAGGGCGTCGAAAATCGCTAGGCCAGCCCAAGCTATGAGAAAGCAGATTGCTCCGCTGTCTTGTTGGGCACCCCACACAGCGATAACCGCGGAGACCGTGATCCACCCGGTCAACAGCGTCGAAGCTTTATGGCCGACAGCGCGCGCTCTCATAAGCGCGATGAGAGTCAAGCCTGAGACCCCTGTTACTGACGCGACTATCCAGCGATGGGTGAAAGGGTATCCAGCTACCAGGGCTGCTGGGGGGAGAACGATCGCTGCGAAGACGAGGACAACCCGAATTACCGACAGTGGGCTGAGCAACTCGATTGGAGCGCCAAGAGCGAACCACGAACGTGTCTTGGGAAACCACGTGTTTCGGACTTTGACTGATTTGCGCAGCGGGCGGCTTGTGACCGACTGGCCACGCCTCTCGCCCGGCCAGGGCTTGTGGCCTGACGCTTGGTCTGTCCTTGACACTGAACATCAGTCGGCATCAGCGAGTCTCGACTTGACGAAGCTGCCCGACTTGCGCAAGAGAGGGCCGCTCGGCAGCGGACGAACCGGAAAAATAGTCTCTTACGGAAAGCGCTCGAACCAGCGCCGAGTCAAGTTCATCCCGCCGAGTCCCGGAAGCCGGTCGATCCTCCGGTCGATCCTTCGAATAGCCTTAATCCCCTGCACATCGTTGAAGAGATATGTCGCGATGAACTCGGTTTCACCGGATGGCATCACCTTCGATCCGACGGGGGACCACAGCCAGCGCAGGGCGCTCCTGGCGAGCCGGCGTGCCGAGGCGCTCGCGACGAGGCGCATGCCGGCTTGGGAAGCGTAGAAGTCCATGTGACGTCCCTCTTGGACCATTATGCGCTTCAACAGTGCCGACAGCAACGGGTGTCTGGCTTTCGACCCTAGGAGGGCGTAGCCGGCCTGGGTCGTCATCTCGTTGATAGCTCCCCACGCCATCTGAAGGGCCAGCAGGTTTTCGCCTGCTAACCAGGATCCACCCAGCATGACGAGGGGCCTGATGTGGTCAGCCGCCCCCAAATTCTGTCGCATCATGTGGACTCGTGATCCTCCGGAGCTCTCCCCGTGGGCGCCGAGCACCGCAGCTATCGCCTCGCCGTGCCACAGTTCCTCGAATGCCCAGATCGCGAAGAACGACGTCAGGTCTGGGTCGGCGTGGGCGGGGCTGACGAGAAGGTCCCGCAGGTAGCACGCAGTGTGGAACTCCACGTCGTGCATGTAACGCAGGCATCGAAGCGCATCTTGGTCCAGGGGTTTGTCCTCGAAGCCGCCTAGGTCGAGGTCGTCCCACCGCAAGCGTTCCGCCAGGCGCTTGCTGTCTTGGATGTCAAACCTCATGCTACGTATTCGAGGGCGGCGTCCGCCGCGGATGGCAAGCTGGTTCTAAGGGGCGCTGGAGGCGTCGCAGCCAGGCGTCGGTGTGACGCTGACGAGTGGGGGTACCTGGGGTAGGGGCGGCAGTTGGAGGATGGCAGGTTCGATAGCGTCCGCGAACGCTGTCTGGCCGGCGGGGTTGGGATGAAGGTGATCACCGGAGTCGTAAGGAGGGAACAAAGCGGTCGGGTTGCACTGGCCGTTGTAGACGTCGGCCATGACAGGGGCCATGTTTAGAACTCCGTCGAAAGCACCCGAAGTTCGGATCCAGTTGTCCACCGTGACCAGGTTCTCCTGGTCGGTGGGAGTCCAATATTCGTCCTTGTCCGTGCTGCGTGGAAGCAGGGTGACCCCCACTATTCGTATCCCGGCTTCGTGGGCTTGCGTAATCGCCTGCTGGTAGCCGGCTATCAGTTGCGAAGCGCTGGAACCGAACCACAGGTCGTTCGTTCCGAGGAAGAGCACCACTTCGCCGACACCTGGCTGGTCGAGGGCGTTGGCCGCCAGGCGTGTGAGTCCGGGCAGCCCTCCGCTCTTGGTGTCGTCGGTGGGGGCTGTCGAACTCGGAGGTAGAAGGGCGTTGGCGCTGATACCCTCGTTGATGACGGCCCGCTGCTCGCTGGCGGGAAGCGAGTCGATGCGTTCCTGTAGGACATGAGTCCATCTCAAGGTGCTGTTATAGCCGTCGGTGATGGAGTCGCCCACTACGACGATGCTCGGCTGGCCGGTGGTCTCCAGCACGTCGACTGCGTCGACGAACCTGGTCTGGGTGCTTTGGTATCCGATCCCAAGCAGGTTTGCCGCGGCGGTCATATTGCCTCGGCCGTTCGCGGTGAAGTAACCGCGAACAGGGCTTGTGGTGCAACACCAGTGCAAGCTTACGACCGTGGTGCTTTGCACCCAGATGCTGATCGCCAAGGTTTCGTTCTCGGTAACGGCCATCTGTACCGGGTCGGTATACACGGCCTGACCTGGGGGTATCGTAACGCTGGTAGCGCCGTTGAAGGTCACGGTATGGCTGCTACCCGGAACCGTGGCGGAGCCCCCGGCGGACTGCGCCACGGTGGCGGCCCCGATAACCAACGGCTGGGTGCCCCAGAGATTGGAAACTCGGAGTTTGATGGCTTGGCCCCCGAGAGCGACCGTCGCTAGGTCGCGGACCGTGGCGTTGGAGGCCACGCCGTAACCCCATGCCATCGGGGAACCCCATGCCACCCGCCACACCGGTTGGGGGGCCGGAACAGTTGTAGCGGTCGTAGCGGTCGTGGTCGAACTGGCGGTCGATGGAGACGATGTCGGGTCGGGTTGGACGGTAGCGGTCTGGGACTGCTTGTTCGATGAAGTGGATCCGCCCGACAGCACGGTTGCGGCCACGATCACCGCGGCTGTGACAACGGCGAGAAGTCCTATAAGTGGCCAGTTACGCGATCGTCTCGATGAGAAGATCCGCCGCTGCCGCCGCCCGCCGCCTCCAAGCGGCCCTCCTCCCCCTGGTAGGTAGTGGGTCACCTCAGCTGGACTTTCTTCGCCTTACGTGCTTGCGCCGAGCCGGCCAACTCAGGAGATTGCTTCGAATGTTCCAAGATCGCCAGGAGCGCCTGTCGTGAAGGCCGAAATCACCTAGCCGATCCTATCGAAGTTCCCCCGGCGTGGAAGTCGTACTGGACGGGCTGTGGAGGGTTCAAGCGGATATGATGGTGATATGGCTATCCTGGAGAGGGCAAAATTCTCGAGTTTCGAGGAGTCCACGCAGGAGGACTGGGCAAAGATAGCGCCCAGGTTGGATATCACGCAGAGTCTGGTTCCTGAACGGGTCATCCGCCTTTTGCGCGAGCTTCAGAACGATCACGGTGGTTTCCCTGTGGACCGTCTGGAGCATTCGCTTCAGACGGCGACGCGGGCTGAGAGGGATGGCAGGGACGAGGAGTACGTCTTGTGCGCCTTGCTGCACGATATTGGCGACACTCTTTCACCGTTTAACCATCCGTCTATCGCGGCTGACATCCTTAAGCCGTTCGTGTCGGAAGCCAACCACTGGATGGTCGCGCACCACGGTATCTTCCAGGGCTATTACTTCTGGCATCACATAGGTCTGGACCGCAACTCGCGTGAGCAGTTCCGGGGCAGCGAGTTCTTCGACTACACCGCCGAGTTCTGCGCCGAGTACGACCAAGTTGCCTTCGACGTCGACTACTCCAGCGAGCCCCTGGAACACTTCGAGCCGCTTATTCGCCAAACCCTCGTGACGTCCGTTCCAGCAGTCTGAACCTGCTGTCCAGTCACCGGGGCGGCTGAGCGGAACTTACTGTGCTGGGCTGCTAGCTTTTGCGGACGGCCCGCCAAAGGCTCCACGGGAAGATTACAGCTACTGCGGACGGAACTATCCACCAAGCGCTCACGCTCGTGCGGGCGACGGCGTAGGTTACAGCTAGGGCTACGGCTACGCCAGCGGCGACGGTCCAGTCGTCTCCGATTATGAAGTCGTACCAAAACGCAAAAAAGTTCTTGAAGTGCTTCATACGGCTGTTCCGGGGCTACTAGCTGTTGTCGCCCTATCCGTTGAAAGGGTCTTTGCCGTATCGCGGGTCTTCGCGAAGGCCACCAGGGTCAGTCCGAACGCTGCGATCACCGGGACCAACACCAACAGAGCGGCGTCCGATCCAGGCCAGCGTGCGCCCGCCCCTTCGGCCCCCCAGAATGTCCCGAAGGAGATGAGCATCACTCCCACCACGAATTTCATCGTGTTCTCTGGCACCCGTGCGAGCGGGGCGCGTACCGCGATTCCAACAGCTACCACGACTAGCACCGCCGCCACAGCAGCGACAGCTGCGAGCGCCACGTCATGTTGGTTCGACCCGAAGGTCAACGCGATGAAAGCCACTTCCAGACCTTCGAGGACGACTCCTTTGAAGGACAAGGTGAACGCGTACCAGTCGGCTACGATACCGACCTGCTTCGAGTCTGCCTCTCGTGCGGCCGCCAGTTGTTCACGAAAGATCTTGTCCTCGTCGTGGAGGGCCTTGTGACCGCTCGCGCGAAGCACCGCTTTGCGGAGCCATTGAAGGCCAAAGACGAGCAGCAAGGCGCCGACGAATAGCCTGAGGTCCCGCAACGGTACGGCTGTCAGGGCCGGTCCTAGAGCGGCTACGACTCCGGCGAGGACTGCTAGACCCGCGCCCACCCCGATGAGCGCCGAGCGCCAGTCGCGGGCCGTCCCTGCGGCAAGGACGATAGTCGTAGCTTCTACTGCTTCGACCGCACATGCAAGAAACACAGCGAGAAACAGCGCTCCCGCGTTCATGAGTCAGATCCCATCGTCGTCCCCATTTTATAGGCCCGCCGGCCGTGCCGGCTGGGACGTTGGGAAAACCAGGCATCCGTCCGCGGAAAGTACGATCTGAGCTCTGGATTCGAATCTCAACCGCTGCGAGTGGGGGATACCGCTCAGGCGGCGCCCACCGGCTAGTTCTATGACATGGTCGTAGCCCCAGCCACGAAAAGCACTGTCAAGCGCGACGGCGTCTAGAGTCGCGCTCGGAGGCTTAGGACGCCGCGCGGAACCATTCGACAGCGACAAACCGGGCAATGCCTCGCGGCCGTGTAGCTGTGGGCTGTCCGATCCCCCGAAGTGCGCAGCCGTAGGGCGGATCAGGACACGTACAGGTGTACCTCGCTCGGGTGGTTCGCCGAGCATCGGCCTGCCGTGAATCTCATGTCCGGACACGTCGACTGTCAGGTGCGTGCCGTCGAAGCTGCCCGCTACCCCTTCGAGTTCGCCGGCGAGGCCCGTGAAGCGGGCGACGAACTCGCTGACGGGGTCGCGATAGACGGTCTCGGGGGTGGCGAGTTGCACGAGCCTTCCCTGATCGAGCACGCCGACAACGTCTGCCAGGGCGAACGCCTCCGCCTGATCGTGGGTGATGTAGACGGCGGCGGCCCCAAGGCGGCGGACCATGGCCCCAATGTCGACTCGAAGTTGTTCCCTACGGTCGGCGTCCAGGTTGGACAGTGGCTCGTCGAAGAGAAGCAGGCTGGGCTCGGCGACCAAGGCCCTGGCTAGAGCGACACGCTGTTGCTCTCCTCCCGACAACTGCCCAGGGTAGCGGCCGGCCAGGCCGGCCAGGCCGACCTGGGCAAGAGCTAGCAGGGAACGGCTCCGCCGCTCGTCGGCGCCGTGGCGACGGCGACGCAGCGCGAAAGCCACGTTCTGCTCTGCTGTCATGTGCGGCCACAGTGCGTAGTCCTGGAAGACCATCGCCAGATCCCGCTTCTCAGGGGGAAGGTGCGTGCCGGGCCCGTCCATCTCGACTCCGGCGATGCCGAGGCGACCGGCACTCGGCCGTTCGATGCCGGCTATGCAGCGCAAGAGGGTGGTCTTCCCGCTCCCTGATGGGCCGAGCAGGACTACGAACTGACCTGGCGCCACCTCAAGACTGATATTGTCGACGGCAACTTTAGATCCGAATACCTTGGTGAGACCGGCGACCTCGACGGCCGGGACCGTGTTCTCCGGACGAAGTTGGCCCAAAGCGGTTGCCTGCGCTGTCCGGACGTTTATCATGACACGCCGACGAGGTCTGCCTGGATGGTGCTCGCGCTACCGGGCAACGCTGCGGTCTGGGCGTCGTTGCCGACAGCGGGTTCTTTCACCGGGGTCGGCCGCTGCCAGTGGCGCCATCCGGGGGGTGCTAGAAGGTGAAAGAGCCCGAGGCAGACACCGACAACACCGAGCGTAAAAGCAACCGCTAGCACTGACAGGGCTGTTCCTTGACCGATGTTCGCTTTTCCTAGGACCGACAGAATGGCCACTGAAACAGGTACCACTCCTGGCGGTGCGAGAAGCTCGGATATCGGCAGTTCCAAGAACAAGCCGGAGAAGGCGAGGAGGGCAGCCCATAGCAGCGGGCGCGCCAGAAGTGGGAGGACGCCGCTTCTCCACGAGCGCGCCCAGCCCGCTCCGTGGACCCGGGCGGCGTGTAAAAGCGAGTCATGGATCTGGGAGAACGGACCGAGCATGATCCGCGACGACTGGGGTACGGCGTTGGCCACGTAGGCCATTCCCAACAGCGGAACTGTGCCATAGAGGTCTATCCCGGCGTGTGCGAGGAACGGAAGGTTGTAAGCAAAAATGTATCCTGCCGCAAAGACTACGCCGGGAAGGGCGACTGCGACGAGCAACGCCATGTCGAGGACCTTCCCACCGATCCCTTTGCGTGAGGATGCCATGGTACGAGCGAGGACAGCCCCAAGCGTCACAGTCGCCAATCCGCATACCAAGCCTATCTCCGCGGAGAAGCGGATCGGTCCACTCAGACCTGAAACCCCGAGGAGACCTTTGTAGTTGGAGAGTGTGAGCGAGCTCAGATGCAGACCCTTGAAAGGCACGAGCAGTGACGACGACACCACGCCGAGCAACGGGACGCCTAGGGAAGCTCCGAAGAAGGCAACTGCGAAGCCAAGCGCCATGCTGTCGCCTACTCGGCCAAGTGTTTTAGGAGCCGAAGCGCGTGAACGACCCGAGACTACGGCGAAGCTGCGGGATCGCATGAGGCCGTTCTGGAGTAGCAAAGCCAGTGCAACAGTGCCAATAAGCGACCAGCCGACCACGGCCGCAACCCCGAAGTTGGCCGGGAAGGTGGAGATCGACTCGTAGAGCGTGTAAGTCGCGACAGGAAAGTGGGCGGAAGCGGCGATTGTCGTGGCGACTCCGAAGTCCCCCACTGATTCGGCGAAGACTATCACGAACCCAGACATGATTGCCGGCAACAGCAGCGGAGCAATAACTCGTAAGGCGTCGATCCTCCCTCCGCCGTGTACGCGCACCGAGCTCTCGATATCACCCCCGAGAGCTCCCATCGATGGCGCCAGTGCGAAGTAGGCGAAAGGCGTCCCTTTAAATCCAAGCACGAAAGCTACTCCGATCGGTCCGAGAACGGTCCGTTGGATCGTGTGGTTCCACAGCCCCATCGAGGCGAGCAGCCCTGATTTCAGCACGATCTCCTCCCATCCGACTGCGACGAGGTAAGAGGGGACGAGCAGGACCGCCCAAAGGGCCAGGACGAACAGTCGCCGTCCAGGGGCAGTGGTCCTTTCGGATATAAAAGCCAATCCGGCTGCGCAAACGACCGCAAGCAGCCCGGCCCCCAAGGACACGGCGACGCTGTCGAGAAGCGCCCGCCCTAGACCGTCAGTGAACGCTGTCGACACGTTGGACCATGTGAGCCACGACGTTCCCTGGTTGAAAAGGCGCGGCGACACAGCTTGGATCAAGAAGCACGCGGGGGGTACCACGAGCAGGAGCACGACCACGGCCGCCACGCCCAAGCGTGCCAGGCCGACCGAGGAGTGCCGTCCGGCCTGGCGAAACTTCAAGGCTAACCCTTGCTCCGGTGGGCGTCGGGCCGTAAGGACGCTGGGCGTCAACCGTTCACCACGTGCGCCGTGAACCACTGGTTGATGGTGCCCTCCTGGGGGCCCCATACGTAGGGGTTGATGAACTGTATCGGGATGGACGACAGCTGGGGCACCAAGGAGTGTTGGCTCGTCCCGTTGACTATCGGGAAGAAGAGCGAGTCGCCGTGAGGGTCCCCGCTAAGCATAACCTTCTGGCCGGCAGGGGAGTACACGAAGTCAGCGAACTGCTTGGCTTCGGCCTGTTCGGCCGGCGAAACTTTGTCGTCGATGCCAAGCACGCCGGGCAACGCCGTCACCATCGACGGGTAGGCAACCTTGATCTGGGGATACTTGTACTCGAAGCCTATTCCTGCCGAGTTCTGCACGATAGCGGCATTGATCTGGCCTTGAAGCAGGGCGGTGAGGGTGACCTTGTTCGTGGAGTACACGTGCAGACCGTTGGCGGCTAGTTGGGAGAAGTACTGCTCCCCCTGGGTTACACCGCCGAGCTGGTTCATCATCCCAGCGACGAAGCTGTAGGTAGGTCCGGAGATGGCCGGGTTGTTCATTCCGACTTTGCCTTTCCAAGCAGGGCCGGTGAGGGCCGCCCACGAAGTGGGCGGTGCGGACACGACCGAACTGTTGTAGACGAGCGCTCCGGCTACTGTGATACCGGTCGGGATATAACTTTTGTCGGCTGGTACCTCTTTCTGGCCGAGCGCGTTTAGCGTGCCGGTGTCGGGTTCGAAACCTTTCAGTAGCATGCCTTGCTTGTCCAGGGCCGCGTATGCGCCGTCACCGTCTGACCAGAACACCCCCCACTGCGGGTTGGAGCCCTCAGCCTGGATCTTGGTGAGAAGCGTCCCCGTGCTGTGATCCTCAAGCTTGGTGGGTATGCCCGTGGCAGCCTGGAATGCTTTGACTTCCGCCTGGTCGTATCCCTCGGCCGCATAGACGACTAGCGGAACCTTCGTCGTCGAAGCTGCAGCAGCCGCAGCGGTCGTAGTCGACGAGCCCGCCGCAACGGTAGTCGGCGATGCTGACTTGGTGGTCGATGCGTTGGAGCAGGCAGTTAGGGCCGCTCCCAGCGCCAGAGCGCTGCCCGCGATCTTGATGGCAGTGGTTGGCGCAAAAGATTCAACCTTGACTTTTCTCATGAGCCGAAACTAACTCCACGAGGTGAACATCACTTTGCCTTCTGGTGTAGTCGGGGTGAACCTTTGGCGAACTCTTATCAACCTGCACGCTGTGCCTACGGACGTGAACGGCCGACCCCGACCTGTACACGACCAGGTGGCTCCGGCGACGGCTGGGTAACCTTGAGGAAAGTCCCCGGAAGGGCCGGGTTGCTACGAAGGTTTCACAAGGAGACAAGGGTGGGCATTTTGGATCGTTTCCGCTTGGACGGCAAGGTGGCTATCGTCACGGGAGCCTCCTCTGGCCTCGGGGTTGCTTTTGCCCAGCACCTGGCCGAAGCCGGAGCGGATATAGCGTTGGGGGCCAGGCGGCTGGAGCGGCTTGGTGACACCGCCCGCCTTGTGGAGAAGGCCGGCCGCCGGGTTGTCGCCGTAGCTACGGATGTGTCTTCGCCCGAGGACTGCCAGCGGCTTGTCGATACCGCCGTCGCCGAGCTAGGCAAGGTCGACGTACTAGTAAACAACGCGGGGGTCGGTACCGCCTACCCCGCCACGCGG
>JAJZNG010000173.1 GCA_021847945.1 Actinomycetes bacterium
GCCACACCCCGCCGGATCGCCGCGCTCGTAGCCCAAATGCTCGGTTCTTTCCTCCTCCAACGCCCGTTCCAATATCTTCTTCGACAACAGACTTAACACGCCGCCCTCGCCGACCAGACTCAAGTTCTGCCCGCGGACACGGTCCATGATCACGTCCAACTCCTCGGGGGATAACAACTCCCCCAAAACCCGACTGGCACCCTCTAAAACAACCCCCGAACCCGCATCTGACACCTCAATACCAGACCGGTCCGACACCCCAGAATCAACAATCAAAGACAACGGATCTCCTTTCATCCCGGGAAATACTCCTAGATCCCCCGGATCAAGTGGTGGACCCTCTTACGCAGACATCCCTACAAGCCCCCTCCGCGTACGTCTGGTCGGTGGATCCGACATCACCCCGCTTGGCATCCAAGACAACGAGGAGTCCGGCCTGACTGGCTTTCGTAATCAGCCGACCGAGTGTTCGGATCCCTCGCCACCCGTGACGTTCATAGAAGGCGGACTGCGGCTTGACGAGACCCACGGCTTCCACAGCGGCCTCGACAGTTAGGTCGGCGAAGCGGTCCAGCCCGTCAGGAAAGTCATCCAGTCCCAGGATTGTAAAGACAGCTCCAGAAGGGTCCAGGCCCCAAACCAGCGGCCCGAACATCGACCTTGTCCGGGCGAAGCGATCGGCGAAGGTGCCTGCCACGGCAACGAGTCTTGCGCACAGCGAGAAACCACTGCGGCATCCGACGGAAGTGCCCGAAGATCACGGGCGACCACAAGTCAGATGCCCCCGAACGCCGGGAGGATGACGCGCCCGGTCGGGGTCATGCCGTGTATGCTGATCTGCATGCACTCGACGAGCGTCCGGATCGACGGAGAGACGCATGAAGAGCTGAAGCGGCTTGCCGACGAGCTCGGGACGACCGTGGGCCGTACGGTGAGTCTTGCAGTGCGGGTGCTGCGCCAGGATCGCATAGGCCGCCAGCTCGGTCATCCGTTGCGCGAAGACGAGTCGGCCTGGCTCGATGCTGACCTCGGGTGATGTGGTCGATCTCGATCTCGGGTTACCGGAAGGTCGAGAGGCCGGCTTCCGTCACCCGGCCGTAGTCGTGTTCGCTCAGCGGATCCTCGACGCCGATCCCTCCGTTGTCCACGTGGTGCCTCTCACATCGACCGTGCGCGGATTCCATTCCGAGGTCCTGATCGTTCCCGACGGACACAACGGTTTGTCGGAGCCGTCAGCCGCACAGTGCCAGCACCTTCGGGCGGTCTCTACGGGCAGGATCGTGTCCACGCGTGGGAACGTGGGGGCGATGATCCTCGGGCAGGTCCGCGAAACCATCGCAGTCCTCCTCGACATCCCAGTCTGACCTCTACGACTGCCCCTCCACTCCTACGACCTGCCCCAAAATGCCGCCCACGGATCTGTTGGTGAAGTCGCATACTCGGGTTCCGCGTATTCCTCGGTTGGGGGGTCAGGTTCGGGCTCGGAGAGCGGCGTAGCTGTTCCAGTCGGTGCCGAGCGTCTTGGCTCTGGTGGTGACTCGCCAGGGTCGGCCGTTGAGAACCCTTGGCAAGGACCTGCGGGGACCCGCCAGTTGGCGTCCTCGCGCAGCTGGTCAGTGCGCTCGAGCACGGTCCCGCCAAGCTCGAGCACCCTTTTCTCGTCCGCCTCAATGTCGTCCACGTCGAAGTCGAGGTGGACCTGTTGGGGGTCGTCAGCTGCTGCCCAGGCCAGCCCGGCGGCTGGTAGCCGTCCACTCGTTGGAAGGCGAGCTGTGTCCCTTCGAACTCAACCACCTACACCACTCTCCTATCTCGCCGTCCACGGACTCGTCCTTGAAACGGGGGGTACATCCTCGCCAGCCGCCCGATCCAAGAGGTTTAAGTTCGAAACGGTCGCAGTCGCTGATCCAGAGGGGCATCATAGAGAACCCGGACTGATCCTGTGCGGCGCGTGGGACCGCAGCCGGGCTGGCAGAGATCAGCGACGACTACAAGCCCTCCCGGACCAACAGCGCACCCTTGCCGTCCCTGCCGGCCCGCTCATAGCCGGCCAGGATCTCAGCTTTGTACTTCGCCGGGAACTGACGAGGCGGGCGGACCCGTTCCAACACCTCCCGCACGGGATCAGACGAACCCTCCTCTACGCTCACACCACCGCAGCGAGCTAACACCTCTACCCGCTGACGGATAGTCATAACAATCGGGAACTCCTTCCCCGCCCTCTACAACACAACAAATCAGCTACAAGACCGCCTCAGCCAATGTTGACACAGAGGGGCGGCAGGCAGCGACGGAGACCAAGTTGAACGTGTGAACTTTCCCGCTAGCCTGAGTAGGCCAAAGCATCCTTGTAGGGTTGCCTTGTCAGGATGTAAGCTGAACGGGTGGCTATTTCAGAGTTCAGGGTTTCCGAGCGTGGACAGATGGCCCTCCCAGCTGAGGCACGACGCCGTTGGAAACTCGACCGGGGCGGAGCAGTCGAGATAGCCGACCTCGGCGATTCCCTGCTCATCGTCCCGGCCGGCCGAGGCGGCCTGCGGGCATTGCTCAGCGCAGCCATCGACGACGCCGGAGGTTACTCCGCCCTGGCCAAGCGGGCGACCACGGATGAACCTGATTTGCAATGACGCAAAGGCGCTTCGTCGTCGACGATCACCTCCTGCTGCGGATCCTTCTCGACGAAGAACCAGATGAGCTCAGGCCCGGTGGTGGCAGCGTGTTCACCACCGGCCTTTGGTACCAACGCATGTGCCGGGCAGTGGGCGACCACGGTGTGGTCGGCTTCTTCTCGCGTGCCATCGGTCGCGCGAATCCCCCGGTCGCAGCAGCCGCGATCCAAGCCATCACCCGACTGCCCGACTCGATCGAGCTCATCTCGCTGCGGGAACTGGCATGGCCGATGGCCCGCCTTGTCGACGATGGCGTCCGGCTCAACCTCATGTCCCTCGAAGCTCTCGCCGCCGCCGAACATCTCGACGCGGAGCTGTGCCTGGCCGTTGCTGACGAGAACCCGCCGCTCCTAGCCGCCGCCCAGGCTCGCCTCACGGCCATCCGTCTCATTGACTGACGCCCCATTGGCGCCAGGTCATTTGAGCTCCGCGCCCCGCCCGGCCGTTGCCAGCGGGCCCGTACCCCGGTCGCATGAAGCTGCTTCGCGTGCCGACGCGCCGAACCTGGGCCATCCAAGAGGGCTTCGACGAAATCGTCGGTCAACTTGTCGCGAAAGCCGAGCAGCGGCGGGCT
>JAJZNG010000084.1 GCA_021847945.1 Actinomycetes bacterium
GGCCCGCCCAGGGGCAGGCGTCCTGCAGCTAACAGTATGCCTCGCTGTTTACACCCTCGTGCTGCTAGCCCCAAGCCCACGCTCGCTCGTAACAGTCGAAGCGGGTTCGCTCGGCGCGATGGGAGCCGCCGGGGTTGATCTTGGGCTGCTGGGCTATTTCACCAGCTCGTCTATAGCGGTCGCCGCCGCCGTGTTCTTGGCGACCTTGCGCCTGCCGCGACAGTGGGCATTAGCGGTGGGCGGTGCTAGCACCGTATCGCTGGCGTTGTTGTTCTCGCTCAAGCGCAGCGTCGGAACCGAGAACGCGTTGGCCTCGGTGTTGCTGTGCACCGTTCTCGGCTTGGTCGGTGGGCTGCTAAAGCAATCCCGGGTCGACCAGGAACGCACGGACGTGCTGGTGGCGCAGCTGGAAGACGCACGCGACGCCCAGGCCGAAGCGGCGACAATCGCCGAACGGGCACGGATAGCCCGGGAGCTGCACGACGTGCTGGCCCACTCGCTTTCCGGCCTAGCCATCCAGTTGGAAGGGGCGAGAAAACTATCCCGACGCGTCGAATCCAGCCCGGAGCTGCAGGAGCTGGTCGACCGCGCTGCGACCTTGGCCAGATCCGGCCTTTCCGATGCCCGCCGAGCTGTCGACGCGCTCCGCGGAGGTGAGATGGCGTCGATCGAGCACATCGACGAGCTGGTGGCTCACTACCGTGACGACTTGGGGCTGCCGGTGAGCCTGACCGTGAGCGGCACCACCCGACCACTGGCCGCCGGCGTCAGCGTGGTGCTTTTCCGGGCTACCGGTGAAGGCCTCGCCAACGTGGTCCGCCACGCTCCAGGCGCTACGGCATCGGTGAGCTTGGCGTGGGAACCCGACGAAGTCGTCCTGACGGTGGCCAACGACCGAGCTGACGGCTCGGCGCCGCTGGCGCCTCCGGGACACGGTTGGGGGCTGTCCGGGCTGGCAGAGCGGGTCGCTCTCGTCGGCGGCCGCTACAGCGCCGGTCCCACTGCCAACGGATGGGAAGTGCGCGTGACGGTACCGGCATGAGCCCGCCACCGATCCGAGTGCTGGTTTGCGACGACCAGCGGGTGGTACGAGAGGGGCTGGCGATGCTCGTCGGGCTTGCGGATGGCATCGAGGTGGTCGGATCGGCTGCCGACGGGGCCGAAGCCGTCAAGCTCACAGCCGAGCTTCGCCCGGACGTGGTCCTCATGGACCTTCGCATGCCAGGCACGGACGGGGTGGCAGCCACTACAGCCATCCGGGCCGCAGGAGGTCCGCCGGTCCTGATCCTCACCACCTACAGCGACGAGGGCTCATTGCTCCCTGCGCTGACCGCCGGCGCCAGGGGTTACCTCACCAAAGACGCGAGCGCCGAGGAGATTGAAGCGGCCATCCGGGCGGTGCATCAGGGCAGGACTTCGCTGGACCCGAAGGTTCAAGAGCGGCTGATCGCGGTCGTGGCCAATCCGAAGGACGCGTTCGACGGCCTGGTATCGCAGTCGCCGGCGAATCAATCCGGGGCAGAGCCGCTAGCGGCAGGCCCCGCCGCTGGCCCTGGACCCGGCTCCGGGTCAGGCTCCGGGCGGGTTTGGCCCGACGGGCTCACAGCCCGGGAGGCCGAGGTTCTGGCCCTTATCGCCGCCGGCCTCTCCAACCACGAGATCGGCGCCCGGCTGTATCTAGGCCGGGCTACCGTCAAAACCCACGTGAACCGGATCTTCGCCAAGACCGGGGTACGCGACCGAGCCCAAGCCGTACGCTACGCCTTCGCAGTCGGATTGGTCGAGCCTCCGCCGCGAACCTGAGCTCTCCTGGGGAGTCTCCCTAACCGGCCAGAGGCGGGTCGGCGACCTTGAGCAGCTGCTTGCCGAGGTTCGCCCCTTCGAAGAGCCTGCGAAGCGTCTTCGGGGCGTTCTCCAAGCCCTCCTGGATGTCCTCCTCGTAGACGATCCTGCCGGCTTCGACCCAGTCTCGCATGGTCCGGCGTCCCTCCTCGAAGCGCTCCCGGTAGTCGCCCAGCAGGAAGCCCTGCATACGCGAGCTCCTCAAACACAAGTTGAAGTAGTTGGACGGTCCGGGCGGGAGATGGCCCGGCACGTAACCGGTGGAGATGCTGCCGCACAGCACGATCCTGGCGTGACGGCGTATCCGTTTGAGCACCGAGTTGAGGGTCTCACCGCCGACGTTGTCGAAGAAGACGTCCACACCTCCGGGTGCCAGCTCGTCGAGGCGGGAGCCGACGCGCTGCGACTTGTAGTCGATAGCGGCGTCGAAACCGGCCCGCTCGACCAGCCACGAGCATTTCTCGGAACCCCCGGCGACGCCTATCGTCTGGCATCCGAGGATCTTTGCTATCTGGCCGGCCACCGACCCTGTCGCCCCCGCAGCGCCCGACACCACGACCGTCTCTCCAGCGACGGGCTGTCCGACGTCGGTGAGGCCGAAGTACGCAGTGAGGCCCGTGGTGCCGTACACGCCGAGCATCGCCTTGGGCTCGACACCTTCGGGCACGATCGTGAGGTCAGTTCCGTCGCTCACATGCCAGTCCTGCCAGCTGAGCATCCCCTGCACGTGCACGCCAGGTTTGAACTTGGAGTTGTTGGATTCGACCACCTGGCCTACAGCGTAGGCCTGCATGACCTCCCCTAACTCCAGCGGCGCCTTGTACGTGCCGCCCGGGAGCAGCCACCCCCGCTGGGTAGGGTCGAATGACAGCCATGTGACTCGGATGAGCACCTCGCCGGGGCCGGGTGTGGGCACCGGGCCTGACCGCACCTCGAAGTTGTCGTCTCCTACAAGGCCCTCAGGACGGCTCACGAGCACTAAAGAACGGTTGAGGTTTTCTGTCATCGGGTCTCCCAAATTTCGTTTCGGCTGGTTCAACTGTCCGCCCAGGTGAGCGGTAACGCGTCGATGTGACTCCCCCTGGCGGTGATCTCGGCCCCGTCGGCGACCCTGTAGACGGGTATGCGCTCGTGCCATTTTTCCATCGCTATCTTCAGTTCCGCCCGCGCCAGGTGGGATCCGAGGCAGCGGTGCTCGCTGGCACCGAAAGCGATGTGTCGGTTCGGGCTTCGGTCGAGGCGCACTTTTGCGGGCTCGTCGAACACCTCGGGGTCCCTGGTGGCCGCTTGGATAGTGAGCAGAACCATGTCATCTTTTTTCATGGGGCAGCCGTGGAAGTCGACGTCGTGGTTGAGTTTCCGGGCCATGCTAGAT
>JAJZNG010000075.1 GCA_021847945.1 Actinomycetes bacterium
GAAGTTCTGGGCGCTCAAAGCAGCACTCGGCTACCCGGCTGCAATATCAGGGTCAGATCCAAGAACACCGCCGTGGCTAGCCATCCGAGGCGTTTGCTTCCATCAAGCATGGGAGGCTTCTTCACCAGGGGCTGAAGCAATGCCTGGGGAGCCGAGAGCCGAGATAGCGTCCAGCGATGGACTTCGCTGCAGAGATGCTCGCTGCCGGACACCCGACAGCGGGGTGGTCCAACGGTCCCGGCTACAGCTACCCAGCCCACTCGCACGCCTACGAGAAGATCCTCTTCTGTGTCGAGGGCTCCATCGTCTTCCACCTCGAGGGCCGCGACGAGCTCTTGTCACCAGGTGACCGCCTGGTCGTCGAGGCAGGCGTGGTGCACTCGGCCACGGTCGGTGACGCGGGGGTTCGTTGCCTCGAGGCCCACCTCTGATGCGAGATGAGGAGCGCGTCGTCGTCTCGGGCGAGGCCGGCCTCTACGAGGTCGAGGTCAGGTCGCGCGGCGCTGTGTCCGCTCATCGGGTCGAGGTGCCGACCGGCTACCCGGAGAAGCTCGGTTGGGGCGAGCGTCCGGAGCTTGAGATCGTGAGAGAGTCCTTCGCCTTCCTGCTCGAGCGAGAGCCGGCAAGCTCTATCCTCCCGAGCTTTCGGTTGGACGTCATCTCCCGCTACTTCCCCGAGTACGAAAGCGAGATGAAGCGGCGCTCCGGCCGTCGCGGGTAGCCGTCGCGGGAGCCGGGTCACATAGAAGGTGCGACGGACGGTGCAAGGCGCACCTGCCGGCCACCGAGCGCTTTGGCCTCACAGAGCGCAGCTTCGGCTGCGGCGATTGCGGTAGGGACCGCCCTTGCGAGCGGCCCCCCGCACAGATCCCAGCGTGCGCTGCTAACGCACTGGGCTCCTGCCTTGGGTACGAACGTTGAAGCGCACTATCGGGAACGGGTGCATCGGGCGGGCAGGTGGGAGCCACCTCTTTTCGTACAGGCTCATCCGCTTCCAGTTGACCCGGGTTCGCTGGCTGCGGCGGCGTAGCGCCTGAAACCAGTACCTGGTCACCTCGGCCCGGAAGGCTTGTACTGAATCGGTGTTACCCGGCACGGCGTAGTAGGCGAGATGTCCTCGCACCACCGATCCGAGCCACTTACCCTGCTCGGGAATGGGTAGATGCCGGCGTCGCTTGATCTGGTCCTTGACCTCGGCAAGCTTGGCCCGCATCCGTTTCGTGATGGTCTTCCGCCGAAGCCAGAAACCTCCGCTCTTGTTCTTCCCGCAGTAGTGCGTGAAGCCCAGAAAGTCGAATGCCTCCGGTTTCCCGTCTCCTCGGGCCGCTCGATCCCGGGCGGCGTTACGCCCGAACTCGATGAGCCTGGTCTTGTCGGGATGTAGCCCCAGGCCGAACTTCGAGAACCGTTCTCGCTCGATCGGCCGGCGCGACCGTACCTTGTTGCTTGTCGCCATCGAGACCGGGCTGCGGGTCTCCGAGCTAATCGGGCTCCAATGCCAGGACGTGCACCTTGGGACCGGTGCCCACGTCCGCTGCCTGGGCAAGGGACGCAAGGAGCGGATCACCCCGTTGACCGCCGCAGCCGTGGCGGAGTTGCGGACCTGGCTCAAAGAGCGGAGGGGCGAACCGGGTGACCCGCTGTTCGCGACGAACCGGGGAGGCCCACTCAGCCGCGACGCCGTGGAGCACCTCTTGGGCAAGTACGCCGCAATCGCCGC
Organism: Actinomycetes bacterium; assembly: GCA_021847945.1. GTDB lineage: Bacteria > Actinomycetota > Acidimicrobiia > Acidimicrobiales > Palsa-688 > JAJZAM01. The sequence goes on from JAJZNG010000075.1 coordinate 1,721, forward strand.
CGAGACGTGTCCGAGCCTGCGTGCCAAGAGACCTGCTCCCCATGTCCTACGGCACACTTGTGCCGTCCAACTCCTGCGGGCCGGCATCGACCAGACCGTCATCGCTCTCTGGCTCGGTCATGAGTCGGTGCGAACGACCGACTGCTACCTGCACGGGGATCTATCCATCAAGGAACGCGCGCTCAGCCGCACCAAGCCCCGGCACGTGCCGCCTGGTCGCTACCGACCGCCCGACGCCCTCCTTGCCTTTCTTGAGGGCCTGTGATTATGCCGATTCACTCGACGCCATCCTGCCTGTTCTTCCTCATCTTTGGGCATCCAGTCGGCACAATCGCGGAGTCGGCATAACGAGCGACATGCCGAATTCGGCATGTCGCTCGAATTCAGCGAACACGCCGAGCATCTGGACCATCATCCGCCCGGCCGCGGTCGTCGTGTCGAAGGGCTCGGTCACCGAGCAGAAGGCGACGCCGGCGGCGTCGAGGTCTTCCAAGAGCTGGGCGAGGCCACGCACCGAGCGGGAGAACCGGTCGACCCGGTAGACGAGCAACAGGTCGAAGCGCCCGGCCCGGGCCTCGGCCAGGGCACGTTTGAGGCCCGGGCGCTCGGTGGTCGCGCCCGAGGCCTGGTCGCTGAAGCGCCGGGTGAGCGCCCAGTCAGGCTGGCTCTTCACGTAGGCGCCGAGCCGTTCGGCCTGGGCTTCCAAGGAGTAGGGCTGGTGGTCCTCGTCGGTCGAGATCCGGGTGTAGGTGGCGACTCTCACGGGCGGGCTCCTTCTCTTCCGGGCGGACGATCTGGTTGGAGGAGACCTCCGGGGTTGAGGCTGGTCAAGCGGCCTCCTCGTCGGACTGGTCGACGTACGGAACCAGCAGGTCGGCCAGGGCGGTGACCGCCGCCTCTTCGTGGGCCGGGTCCAGGGGGACGTAGCGGGCCGGCTCCAGGCTCAGGACCGGCTTCCGGCACGGCCGGTGGCGCGACAAGACCGCGGCGTGCTCGCCGCAAGAACGCTGGGGTTCGTGGTGCGCAGGCATGGGTTGTGCCCTGTGCGACCGGAGACAAGCGCCACTGGGGGTCGATATCGATGACTCGATCGCGGCACGAAGTCAAGGCCTCCAGCGAAGATTTCTGACTTTCTTCCTCTCGGCCCTTGCCGGCGCACGGGTAGCCGTGCTGACCAGCGACGATGCCCCTCGCGGGGTACTTCCGGGGTAGGGCATAACCCATCACGTGACGGACTCTTTGGCCCTCACCTGTCAGTGGTGCGGCCGTCCCCTCCCCCGCGGGGTAGTCGGGGACCGCGGGCGTGCCACTGCCGGCCGTCGTGTCGTCAGCGTCTCGACGGGCCAGGCGGGCTCATGGCGAAGGCAGCCGGACGCTACTTCCCGGTCGGCGGGAGGCCCACGGTGGGAGGACGGCGAACTCATGGAGCTGGGCATGAAGGCTTGGAGAGACTGGCTCAGGCACAAGACGAGCCGGCCAGGATACAAGCGCCC
>JAJZNG010000223.1 GCA_021847945.1 Actinomycetes bacterium
TGACCCTTCCCCTAGCTGGAACGGTCAGCAACTACAACAGCCTCGTAGGTAAGGACGGCTACACCGGGATTAAGACCGGTTCGACGGGGGCGGCAGGCGGGTGCCTTGTGTGGTCGGTGACGAGAGTCGTCGACGGTACGCCTCTCACGCTCTACGGGGTGGTACTCGGACAGCACCAGGGCCCTCTAGTCCAGTCGGCTCTCGACTCGGCGACGGCTTTGACCACAGCCGCTTTCGCGGCGTTCAGTCCGCGGACGGTACTGGCGGCCGGAACCCCGGTGTACCGGGTTTCGTGGGCCGGCCAGAGTGAGCTATCGGCTACTACTAACGCACTCAAAAGCATCTACCCGCCGGGCAGCAAAGCTCACGTCGTCGTCGTGCCGGCATCGGAGGGGGGTTTAACGGTGGATTCCGGCCCGATTGCCACGGTGAAGCTGACCGCGCCCGTCGCACTGGCTGGAGCCGGTTCTACCGGGGTTGCGCTGACCTCTAAGTTCCGAAGTCCGAGCATGTCCTGGCGGGTCAGGCAGTTCCTCGGTCTCAACCATTCCTAGTTGGCTGACGGCGCCTTTCTCGCTTCCACGAAGGCCTTTAGGTCGCGAAGGGCGGTTCCCATGATGCGACCCTCGGCCCGGCGCTTCACGAAGCCCGGTAGCGGGACCTTGAGGTCGACGACGAGGCGGTACTCGATCTCGGTTTCGCCGGACTCGGTTGGCGTCAAATGGTAAGAACCGTCGAGTTGGCCCGTCAGGTCACCGTCCACCTGCACCCACGACAGGGACGACGGTGAGCCCTCGTAGTCGTAGCGGAGGGTATAAGAGGTGCTCCGCCCGAAGGCAGCAGCCCGGAACGTGACCACCGAAGCCCGACCGGTGTCGTCGGTGCTTTCCACGTGGACAGACTTCACGTCCGCCGCCCACTCGCTGTAGCGAGCGAAGTCCGTGAGGACGGCGAAGCATTCCTCGGGGGACGCGTCTATGATCATCCGCTCTACTACCTGTTCCTGCACTGCGGGTACCTCCTCGGCGCTTTAACCCAGAATGCACCGTAGTACGACTCGCGCGCCAAGCGAAGCCACGCCGTTGTCATGCGCCCAGACCGGCGACGTCGAGGGCTCTGCGAAGCTTCGCGGCCAGCATGTCGTAGGAGAACTCTGTCTTCGCTCTCGTCCGCCCAGCGGCTCCCATCGCGGCTGCGAGCCCAGGCTCGTCGAGAAGACGCCTCAGGTGTCCGACGAGCTGTGCCGGGTCGCGCGGATCGGACACCACAAAGCCGGTACGCGAGTTCGACACTGCCTCGCTGGCTCCGCCGCTGTTACCGGCCACGCAGGCCAGGCCGGCCGCGGCTGCCTCCAGCAAGACGATACCGAATCCCTCCTGCTCCAGACCGCCCCACCGGGTCCGGCAGCACAGGACGAAAACGTCGGCCGCTCCGTACAAACTGGGCAGGTCAGAGTCGGCTACCCTGCCGAGAAGCCGGGTCGGAGAGCCCGTGCGGCGGATAAGTCTCTCAAGCCTCGCGCGGTCACGGCCAACGCCGGCTACGGCGACCTGCAGGTCCGGGTAGTCACCGGTCGACCCCAGGCGCGACGCCGCTTCGATCAGGACGTCCATGCCTTTGCGGGGTACGAGCCTGCTAACGCTCAGCACGAGTCGCCTATCTTCGGAGATGCCGAAGTACCTTCGGGCTTGCGCCCGGTCTTCTGGTGAAAAGGGCCTGAAGCGGGACGAGTCGACGCCCGGCGGAACTTCGACGACCGGCGGCAGGTGTGGCTGGGCCCGTCTAGCTTCGGCGATCGGATACCCGCCCCCCCCGACTATGAGCGAGGCACCGCCGAGAACCCGACCCATGGCCTGCTTGCCTAGTGGGAGGCGGCCGGGTACGGTTACCTCGGCGCCGTGAAGCGCTAACGCGTACGGCAGACCCAGGTGAGGTCCTACCAGTCCGAGGGGTACCGCCGGATCCAGCACGACAAGAGCAGCGCCGACCTGCGCAGCGAGAGATCGGATTCTCCTCACCATCATCGGGCTTGGCAGCAGCACCGGCTCCCGGGTACGGACGATGCGGTAAGGCTGGGAGCGGTCGAAGGCTTCCGTCCCTTCGTAGGGGGAGGTGAGTACCACGAAGTCGCTGGGAGGCAGGCGACGCCAGAGTTCCCAGAGGTAGTTCTGTATCCCCCCCACTTTGGGTGGGAAGTCGTTTGTGACTAGGAGATGCTTAATCAAACTGTGCTGTACCCCGTGTCCACTGCCAGCCTCGTCGCGTCAGGGTCAACCCGGGACCCGCCGAGCGCAAACGCTAGCAGCCCGCCGCACTCCCCGGGCGGTCGCCAGGCGAGCGCCCTCAGCTGCAGGCGCTGTAGCGAAGTGGCGGCACGAGACCTGCTTCGCCTAGAAGGATGAGCGCTCGCTTCTGGGTCGCGTCAATGATCACCGCGTCGTCAGGGTCACGGTCGCAGATAAAGCTGACCACGCAATCATCGCAGCACGACGAGGCAGCCATCGTGCAGTGGTCGCAGCCGATAGACAAGGTCTTCATGATCACCATTGTTCCAGGGGGGTGAGACATCGCCAGGGAACGACTGGCGGAGCACGCTACGGCGCTAGCTTAGGGCGATGATTCACGCCTTCGTCCTGATAGACGCGACACCCGCCCGACTCGCTGACCTCGCCGTCGAACTGGCGGAGACCGACGGAGTCAGCGAGGTGTACTCGGTAGCAGGCAAAGCCGACATCGTTGCCGTAGTACGTGTACGCCACCACGAAGATCTCGCCGATGTAGTCACAAGGCGCATAGCGGGCCTAGACGGTATCGTCTCGACTTCTACTCTGATAGCTTTTCAAGCCTACAGGAAGTCCGACCTAGACGCTGTGTGGGACGTCGGTACCGCAGAGGGCACCGGTTAGGCGCCTTCGCCCGAGCGCTCCTTTTGTGAAACGCTCACCAGCCGATCGAGGCATTCCTTGGCTCGGCCGTCGTCTATGGCCGCCGTTGCGAGGTCAATACCTTCGGGGATCCCCTGGCAGCGACCACCTACGACCAGCCCGGCTGCGGCGTTGAGAACGACAATATCCCGCTGGGGGCCCTTGGTGCCGGACAGGACGCTCAGGATTATCGCCGCATTCTCAGCCGCGTCACCTCCGACTATGTCGTCGAGAGATGCCGGTGCCAGCCCGGCCCGGTCGGGGTCGAAAGTCCACTCCTTGAACTCCTCACCTTGGGGCGAGTTACGGCGGTACTCATAGAGAGTCGAAGGTCCCAGCGTCGACAACTCATCTAGTCCCGGATGGCCGTGTACCACCATCACGTGCTCGGCGCCGCCAGCGGCTAGGACACGAGCCATCTTTGATGCCATTCCGGCGTCGCCCACCCCGACGACTTGACGGCGCACCCTGGCGGGATTGGCGAGCGGTCCGAGGAAGTTGAACGCTGTGGGGACGCCCAGTTCGCGTCGCACCGGGATAGCGTGCCTCATAGCGTGGTGGAACCGCGGAGCGAAACAGAACCCAATCCCAGCATCCAGTACGCACCGGGCCACGCCTGACGGGCCTAGGTCGATAGCGACGTCGAGAGCTTCGAGGACGTCAGCCGATCCGGCTTTCGAAGAGGCGGCCCGACCACCGTGCTTGCAGACCGGCACGCCGCATCCGGCGATCACCAACGCGGCCGCAGTGGACACGTTGAAGGTCCCGGACCGGTCGCCACCTGTGCCGCAGGTGTCGACAGCCTGCGCTAGAACATCCGGCGGAAGCATGACCCGTTCAGAGGCGGCAATCATGGACCCGACCATGCCCGACATTTCTTGGTCGGTTTCGCCACGACAACGCATCCCGAATACGAAAGCGGCCACCTGGACAGCGCTGGCGTCACCTCGCAGGACTTCCGACATAGCCGCAGCGGCCTGCTCTGAGCTCAGCGTCTGGCCAGCTGCAAGAGCACCGAGCACACTCCTCCAGCCCTCGAAGCTCTGCGCTGTCAAGCTTGCCGCAGGGCCCTGTGCTGGGGAGGGATCGTCATGCGGAGCGCCGTCGCCGGCGGATGATCCTGCGCCTTTCGCGCTCCGTTGTGCCTCCCCACACGCCTTCGTGCTCCCGGCGGTCCAAAGCCCACTGTAGGCACAGTTCGCACACGTCACACTGGGCGCAGATAGCCTTGGCGTCCTCAGCGTCCTCGTCAGTTACGGGGTAGAAAATACCCGGGTCAACACCGCGGCAAGCAGCTCTCTGGCGCCACGCCGGCGGAGCGGTGATTTTGGTTTCGTTCATGTTCATTCCCAGCTTCTGGGTGTCTAAGAAATGGAAAAGCGTCGGTTCCTTGCCCTTCGGCCCCGATCGACCCTTCCAGTCTGGCAACTTTGAGTGGGCTTGTCCAGCCTCTAGTTGGTCTCACCGCCACATTGTCTCCGACATCGTCGAAGGGCCTCCCCGGATCTCAGGCGTACTGCTATCGGGACAGGTCAGACGTGAGCGACGCCTTCGTGGCCTCTGACAACTCGACGCGCTCCTGGTAGAAGGGGTGGTCGACCACCAGAGCAACGCTCGCTTCGGGGAACGAATCCGCTTGCTCGGCGGCGAAGTCGAAGAGGATAAAATGAACCGCAGAGGTGACCTCCGTGCGCGTGAGGCTCGCTGCATGCGCATCCTCGACCCGGCACGGTACCGACATCATCGGAGCACGAGCAGGAGAGATCTCGAAACGGACTGCAGTCTCGATCCCCACCAGGCGCGGCAGCCAGTGTTCCATCTCCGATTTGGTCGTCAACTCGATCAAAAGTGTCGCGGACAGCTGACCGGGTTGCGGTATCAGCGGATTATAGGTGCCGAGAAGCTCTTCCACGGCCTCGTCGCTGAACGCCCTCTCAGCTCTCGCCATTTCGTGTATCTGGAAGCGGATCGTGTCTCGGTTCTCGAATACGAGGCTTATAACGGGACCCACCGCAACTCGTCTCGCAGCTTTCAGGGATATGACCTGGTTGCGAATCACGTCCCGTTGGCGTTCGTAGGCACGCGGTTCCATAATGTCGTCGAGGGTCAGAGCACGCAGCGACACAGCCTCAACCTCACTCCTCGGGTATCCCATAAGCCCGTGCGATGATCTGGAGCGGGTGTCGAGATGTCCGACCCGTCCCCTGTCCAATCGCAGTGTTCGCAAGGTCGCAGTCGCCAGCGACGACCTGCGAAGCCGCCTTGTCGATGGCCTGTTCCAGAGGTTGGGCTACTTTGCGAGCAAGGTCGTAGTTCTCCTGCCGCAAACCCCAAGTGCCGTCGATACCGGAACATTTTGCCACGGTCGTGACCTTCGCTCCTGTGAGCTTTAGAAGGTCGCGGCTTCGAAGACCTACGTTTTGGGCCTGAAGGTGGCAGGGGGCATGGTAGGTGATGCTTTGTGGCACGTCACCTGCGAAGTCGGTGTCGAAGCGCTTGTCGGGGTCCTTGTGAAGCTTCCACAGGAACTCGCAGGCGTCGAATGTGTGCTCGGCGACAACGCCGGCGTCGCCGCCACCGAGGTACTCGGGATAGTCCCTCTTCAACACGTATCCGCAGGTGGGTTGGCTGACAACTATGTCACGACCCGACCGCACACTCGCCAAGAGACCCGGCAGGTTCCTTCGCGCTTGGCGCTCGAAGGCTTCGAAGTTCCCGCTGTGTAGCCACGGAGCACCGCAACAGCCGACACCGTCGACTACGTCAGTGTCCACCGAGTTCCGCTCGTAGACTTTTACCAGGTCTTGGCCGACCGCCGGGTTCTGGTATTCGACAAGGCACGTTGGGAAAACGGCGGCTCTGGCCTGCCAGGGCCCTGCGAGCCTGGAGTTGCGCTCCGCCCGCCTGCGAGCGAACCAAGTGGTGAAGCGAAGCTTGGCGTAGGGGGGAAGTACCCGCTGAGCGGAAATACCCACCGCCTTCTCGAGCGCCTTGCGGACAGCTGAGCCCGGCTTGGACAGCGCAGTGTTAACCACCGGTGCCAGGAGGCTCCCGGCTTTGCCGGCCAGGTCAGTCCTGGCAAGCACCTGTGTGGTCACCTGTTGAGACACCGTCTTCGGCCGGTTGGCGGCAGCCCGCAGCATCAGACGAGGGAAGTCGAGTTGCCACTCGTGAGGAGGTACGTACGGACACTTCACGTAGCAAAGCTTGCACTGGTAGCACTCGTCGACCACGAGATCCTGCTCGGAGGTGGTCAACGCCCCGACGTCGCCATCATGGGCGTCTATCGCGTCGAAGAGGGTCGGGAAGGACGGGCACAACGACAGACACAGCCGACAGCCGTGGCAGAGGTCGTAGACCCTGGTCATCTCTTCGCGCAAATCGGCCTCGACGAAGTAAGACGGGTGCTTGGGGTCGTATGTGGCGGTCAGATCCTACGCCCCCCCGGCACCTCACGCGGCAGCGCCGTCTTGATGTCCCCGGTGCTCAAGAGTTCAAGAGACGCTCTGGAGACCGCTCGTAAAGCGACCGGCATGGCTCTTCTCGGCCTTGGCGAGGGTTTCGAACCACTCAGCGATGTTTGCGAAACCCTCTTCGCGGGCGGTCTTTGCGAACCCGGGATACATCTCTGTGTACTCGTAGGTCTCGCCTTCTATGGCGGACTTCAGGTTGTCCTCGGTCTCACCGACTGCTACCCCCGTCACGGGGTCTCCTACCTCGGCGAGGAAGTCGAAGTGACCGAAGGCGTGGCCGGTCTCGCCTTCGGCAACTGACCGAAACAGCGCGGCGACGTCTGGGTAGCCCTCGACGTCGGCCTTCTGAGCAAAGTAGAGGTACCGTCGGTTCGCTTGGCTCTCGCCGGCGAAGGCCTCTTTCAGGTTGTCGTGGGTCTTGGAGCCCTTTAGCTCTGCCATCCGGCTGTTCCTTTCGATCGTTTGTTGGGAAATATAGAGGATTAGGTCACTAGAGCACCGTCTCGGCTTTCGCAAGCTGACCCTTTGGGAGTCCTGCGACGACCTGGCGTCTCCCCTTTAGGTTAGTGCACGCAGCCGGTTTCCGGGCAGCTAGCCTCTACCCCTCCGGCCTACGGAAGTTCCCAGGTAAAGCCTACGGAAGTTCCCAGGTAAACCAGTACCCGGCCAGGCTGGCGGCAGTGGGTATGTTGGAGCTATGACGAAACTTTTCGACCGCGCAGAGGCGCTCTCTCGCCTAGCCAGCGAGACTTTCGACGTGCTGGTCATCGGGGGCGGTGTGACCGGATGCGGCGTCGCCTTGGACGCAGCAGCCAGAGGACTTTCCACAGCCCTGGTCGAAACGGCCGACATAGCGTCTGGGACGTCTTCCAAATCGTCGAAGCTTATCCACGGGGGTCTCCGCTACCTGCAGCAGCAGGATTACTTACTCGTATACGAGGCCCTTCACGAGCGTCAGATACTTCTTGGAAATGCTCCTCACCTGGTCCACCCGCTGCCATTCCTGATACCGCTTTTCGGAAAGGACGGGGTCGCGTCGCGAAGCGTAGCCAAGGCCTACCAAAGTGCCCTGTGGCTCTACGACATCACGGGGGGCATCCGGATCGGTAAGCGTCACCGTCGTATCAGCTCCGAGGAGGCTCTCGCTCACTTCCCGGTGCTCCGCTCGGAGACCCTCGTCGCCTCGTTCCTGTACTGGGACGCTCAAGCCGACGACGCCCGCCTGACCCTTGCACTCGCACGCACTGCCGCATCGCTTGGGGCTTGCGTCGCAAACTACTGTCCCGTCGAGGAGCTCGTCGAGGAGGACTCCAAGGTGTGTGGGGCCCGTCTGGGCGACGGTACGGTCGTCAAGGCGCGCCACGTCATCAACGCAGGTGGGGTGTGGTCCGCCGAAGTTGCGGCATCCGGGGTAGAGCAGCGCGCAGGGTTCTCGCTTCGACCCGCTAAGGGAATCCATGTGACCGTACGGGCGTCGCGGTTGCCTTGTGACTACGCGTCGGTCATCAGCGTTCCAGGTGACCGACGGTCCGTGTTCGTGGTTCCCTGGGCGGCCGATGAGGCGACTTCCCCGTCGGACGAGGGGCGCTACACGTACGTGGGGACGACAGACACCGACTACGACGGACCCCTCGACGACCCGCAGTGCACCCCCGAGGACATCGACTACGTACTTGGAGCGGTGAACGCGTGGACCTCGGCAAACTTGACCACACGCGACGTGACCGCCACTTGGGCAGGTTTACGCCCCCTCGTGAGCGACGCATCCTCTGCCCGCACAGCCGACCTGTCGAGACGCCACAAGATTATCGTCGCCGCGAATGGGCTCGTGACCGTCACAGGCGGCAAAATGACCACCTACCGTAAGATGGCAGCTGACGCCGTGGACGCCCTCGCCGACCGGCCAGAGGGAGGCGCCCAGGGTCTTACCCGGTTCACCTCCGACCCTCGGGTGCGGCGCGCCCGCCGACGTCTAGAGTCCCTGAGCGCCCGTTGGAGGCCAGCGGAGGCGGCCAAGGCTACGCTTGCAGCATCGCCGACCAAGCGCCTCCCCCTTGTCGGCGCTTCGAACTCCGGACGACCCGACCGCAGCGTCGCTGACAAAGCCCGGTCTCTCGGCGTCAGCGACGCTGACTTCAAGCACCTGTCTGGACGTCACGGCTCAGAGACCGCCGAGGTGCTCGCCTTGTGCGACGACCGGCCTGAGCTCGCTGGCCGGCTCCACCCGAACCTTCCCTATCTGGCCGCCGAGGTCGTCTGGGCGGCCCAGGTAGAGATGGCCCAAAGCGTCGACGACGTACTGTCCCGGCGGACCAGAGCGCGAATCCTTGACCGCCAGGCTGCTGTCGAATGCTCCCAGCGTGTGGCGGAACTTCTTGGTGAACAACTCGGGTGGGACCCCGACGAGGTGCACCGCCAAGCCTCGGAGTTCAAAGCTGGCGTAGCCGCCGAACTGCAGGCCGAAGGGGCCATCTCCGACATAAACGAGGCTACCAAGCAGCCGTGAAAGCCAAGCGCACCCCGCCTCCCAGAGCGCTCGACGGTTCGTCGGAGCCGAACCCGCCGCGCTTCGCGCTCTCCCGGTCTTTCCCCGCCATGCCTAACGGCTTCGCCTCCCGGCTTCGCGGAGTGTGTGGGTCTGTGCGCGCTGACCAGGCTGCCCGCGTCGAAGCAAGTCGCGACTGGTGGCCACTTTCGACACTGTGGGCTTTGAACGGACGCTCCCCTTGCCTGCCTGACCTAGTCGCCGTGCCGAGCTCGCTAGAGGAGGTATCCGCCGTCGCATCATTGTGCAACCGGGAGAAAGTCCCTCTCACGGTGTTCGCTGGCGCCAGTGGCGTGTGCGGTGCAAGCATACCCCTGCAGTCCGGCGTGTCGCTGGACATGACCGGCATGGAAGGGATCGTCGACGTCGATGCCACAAGCCGTACCGTCGAGGTGCGGGCCGGGACTTTCGGGCAGGCTTTCGAGGACGGTTTGCGGAGCAACTATGACCTGACCGTCGGACATTGGCCGCAGTCCATAGCTCTTTCTACCGTCGGCGGGTGGGTTGCCTGCCGGGGTGCGGGCCAGTTCTCGACCCGCTACGGCAAGATCGAGGACATGGTCACTGCCTTGGAGGTGGTCTTGGCGGACGGCACGGTCCTACACACCGGCGGTGCTTACCCCAGATCCGCTACGGGTCCCGACCTGACGCAGCTTTTCGTTGGCAGCGAAGGAACCCTGGGGGTTATCACCTCGGTCCGCCTGCGAGCGCATAAGGTGCCACCGGCCGAGAGTAAGTTCGCTTACGGGTTCACCGACTTCGAGTCCGGTCTCGAAGCTTGCAGGCGGGTCCTCCAGCGTGGTGCAACGCCGGCGGTCCTGCGTCTGTATGACCGCGCCGAGTCGGAACGTCACTTCGCCGGTGTTGGCGCCTGTGTCCTTCTAGTAGCCGACGAGGCCGACCCCGTTATGCTCGACGCTGCGACGAAGGTCGTCGCCGACGAGTGCTCCGACGCTTCCCAACTCGGAGCGGACCTTGTCGAGACATGGTTCGAGCGCAGGAATGATATTCCCGACATCGCAAACCTGGTTGCAGCCGGATTGGTCGTGGACACCGTCGAGGTGGCTGGCTCCTGGCGAGCGCTACCGGCTATCTACGCCGAGGCCTTGGCAGCTCTTCGAAGCCTTGAGGGGACGCTCGCTGCTTCAGCGCATCAGTCACATGCTTACAGCGATGGCGCCTGCTTGTATTTCACTTTTGCCGGGCGGCCGGTCGACGACCCCCGACCTGGTGACAGCGCACGAGCGGCGGCGACGAGTCCCGCATGGAAGCCCGAGGGCGCCGCAGAACTGTTCTACAGGGCGGCTTTCGACGCTGTGACCCATGCGGCCCTTCGCAACGGCGGCACCGTCTCCCATCACCATGGGGTCGGCCTGAACAGAGCCGGCTATATGAGGGAACACCTCGGCACCGGCCTCGACGTGCTGCGCTCGCTGAAGGGGGCGCTCGACCCGAACGGGATCCTCAACCCCGGAAAGCTCGGGTTCGTGCAGTGACAGTCTTGGTGATAGACGTCGGATCCACCAGCGTCCGCTCTTCGATAGTCGACGCAGACGGTACGGTGGCACACCAAACGAGGCGTCTCGCGCCTCCTGCGACGCCGTTCCCAGGTCTGGTCGAGATCGACCCCACGGCTCTCGCCTCGGTTGCCTTGGAATGCGCAGAGCTGACGCTTGGCGAAGCGCGCCAGGCAGGTTCCAGACCCGACTCTCTGGCTGTGACAGCTCAACGGGCCTCAGCGGTCGCATGGAACGCCAGGACCGGGGCCCCCGTGGCTACCGGCCTGGCATGGCAGGACCTTCGCACAGCGGGAACCTGCCTCGAACTTCAACAGCGGGGACTTCGACTATCGCCGAGCGAGTCGGCCACGAAGTTCGCCTGGCAAGTTCAACAGGCCCTTGCCGAAGGCGTTGAGCCTAGCGCCATCCGTCTCGGCACCGTGGAGTCGTGGGTGGTGTGGAACCTGACCCGATCGGGACGCCACATCACCGACCCGAGCAACGCGGCGGTGACAGGCCTTTACGGTATCACCGGAGGCACCTGGAACGACGCTGTCCTCGAAGCTCTGGGCCTCGAGCGGAACTGGCTTCCCGAAGTGGTCGACACCTGCGCCGAGCATGGAATCGCCGAAGCTCTTTCAGTTCCGCTGCCCTTACGCTGCTTGGTCGGCGACCAGCAGGCTTCCCTCGCCGGCCAGGGGGCGACACTGCCCGGGCTTGGCAAGGCAACCTTCGGAACAGGCGGGATGCTTGACATTTGCACGGGAGCAGCGGCGCCGGGCTCGGCTATGCGAAGTGGCCACGGATGCTTTCCTATAGTCGCGTGGCGCCAAGATGGCAGAGTCACCTGGGGAGTGGAGGCCTTGATGCTCACGGCCGGGTCGGCCGTCGAATGGCTTGTCGAGGACCTCGGAGTCCTGTCGGACGCCGCCGAGTCCGACAGTGTCGCCGCCTCCTGCGACGACAGCGACGGGGTCGTGGTCGTCCCGGCCTTCCTGGGTCAGGCAACACCCCAATGGGACTTCGGTGCTCGCGGCGCGGTGTTCGGTCTCTCCAGGGGTAGTGGCGTCGCCCATCTCGTCCGTGCTGTTCTCGAAGGTGTGGCGCACGGGGGGGCGGACCTCCTCGAAGCCGCTGAAGCTGACAGCGCCATGACCATAGGCTCTCTGCGCGTCGACGGGGGCATGTCAGCCAACCGGGTCTTCCTGCAAGCCCTGGCTGACGCGTGCGGACGGCCCGTAGAGGTCTCCCCTGAACTCGAGGCGACGACCGTCGGCGCCGCATACCTTGCTGGCCTCGTGGACGGAACCTGGGACTCGCTGGAGGACATCGCTAAGGCGTGGAGGCCTAAGGAGATCGTGGTGCCTTCGGGTCGAGATCCGCAGCGGGATCGTTGGCGCAGGGCCGTCGAACGCGCCTTAGGGTGGCACCCCGAGCTCTCTGCAATACAGTTTTAGCGCTGGCGGTCGACCGCACTTGAAGCCTCTTTGAGACCGCTTAGCTGGCTCCACTGGCCATAAGGGCAGCCACGCCGACTGCTATTGCCAGCGGAGCTGCGACCGCGCCCATCTTCACCGCGCGGCGTACCCCGGCACGCTCGCCTGCGGCACGCGCAGACGATATCCACAGTACCCAGGCAAGAGAACCAGAAACGAAGAAGTTCGGGCCGACGTCCAAACCGATTAGAAGCGACAGGGGATGCGTGACGGCACGCGCTGAAAGGAGGGACGCCGCCGGCAGGTTGTTGATGAGAACCGTCGACACGGCAGCCACCGCAGCGATTGCAAACGGGTCTAGGTGCAAGAGAAGGTCCGCTGGGCCCGACCAAAGGCGCCCCAAGGTCCCCACACCCACAGCCAGGCCCATCAGCCCTGCCAGTACCGGCAGGTTGAGGACGTTTTCCACGGTGGACAAGCTGAGGCGTTTCCCCCGAAGGCGCCATGCTGCCGCTGCCAGCCCGATCCCAGCAACTAGGAGCGAGGGGGAACTGACGGTCAGCATCACGGCGACCGCTGCGCCGATCGCGACCAAACCGACGCCCAGGAGCGGCTGCGGCCGCCGGTGGTGCGGTGGGACTCCCTCAACGGCGGGTTCACGGTCACCCCGATGGGCTTGCAACGCACGCCGGGATGCTATGGCTATCACGGCAGTCGTGATCACGCTCGCAGCGATCCACGGCAGGGCCATCCGCAAGACGAACTCGTTTGCTGACACCTTGGAGTGAGCTACGACGATCAAGTTGGTCAAGTTCGAGCCCGGCAGGACGAGCGAGCCTGCGTTCGCTAGGAGAATGCACGCGGGAAGTAGAGCCCCGCTGATGGGACCTTGGTCCTCCTCACCCTGAGACCTGCCGGCGCTGACAGCAATAGGCGTGAGAAAGGCGACTGCCGTATCCAAGTTGAGCACGGCGCTTACCACGACGATCAGCGCTGCGAGGCCAGCGAAAAGCAGGGCCGGCGTCGGACATGCCCGGCCGAGAAGCCGACCCGCAGCGACGAACAGCCCGTCCGAAGCCGCCACGAGACCGACCAGGAGCAGCCCGGCTACGAGAACGAACGCCGGCCACGCCTGGTCTGCAGCGGCACCTGCCGCAGACGGGTTGACCGCAACGGCCACGGCCGCTGCTGCTAAACCGGCGGCGGCCAGATACCAGGCGCGCATCAGCCTCCGGCCGAGCCGGCCGCTCCCCGCACCGTCACCGTCCGCCTAGCCCGTAGGACCCGGACCTGCCAGGAACTCGACGCGCCTGGCGACGTTCACAGCGTGATCTCCGAGACGTTCGAAGAACCTGGCGACCAAAGTCATATCCATTGTTACCGGCACCGACATCTTTCCCGAGGCGAGCTCCGCTATCAGGGCAGCGTGAAGGCTGTCGAGGTCCTCGTCGCGCTCGTCGAGGCGTTCGGCGGCGTAGCGATCCTTTTCGTACCACGACTCGGCGGCGTGCCTCCACATCTCGGCTCCGATAGCCCCCATCCGTTCGACTATCCCGCGGCACCGTGGGGTCATCTCGCCGGACAGCCCGTGATCGGCGTAACGTGCGATGTGCACGACGAGATCGTGGGAGCGTTCGAGCTCGGGGACGATCCGCAGGACGCTGAGCAAAAGGCGCAGGTCGGCGGGGCCGACTGCCATCTGCGCTATCTGACGGTTTGCCAGGTCCTCGATCTCCACGTAGAGGTCGTCGATCACCTGCTCCCTCTCGGCGAGGATCTGGAACAGGTCGTTGTCCCCGCTTAGCAGTGCGTGCGTCGCTCCAGCAAGGTCGTCTGCCACGAGGGCGAACAGGCGTATCGTCTTGGACTCAATCTCACGGACCGGCAGAGGTGAATTCGAGTCACTCCACTGATGAACGCCGACGCCTGCCATTCCTCTGATCGTAGCTGGTCGACCCGGTAGCGATCAGCCCTCCGCCTAGCGTCGCGGGAAAGGGGCGAGGTCAGTCCTCCTCGCCTGCCGGCCGGCCTGTCTTCATCGGCAGCTTGTTGCGCCACACTCCGTCTGCGGCGTGCAGAGCGGCAGCGACTGCCCCGGCTGTGGGAACGAGGCCTATCTCCCCCACCCCTTTTATCCCGTAAGGGGCTCGAGGTTGGGGTACCTCCACGAGCTTCACCTCTATAGGAGGGACATCTTTCGCCCTGAGAATCCCGAGCGAGCGCAGCGTCGTCTTGGTCGGATACCCTCTGGCGTCAGAGGGGAACTCCTCGCTCAACGCGTAGCCAAGACCCATGTGCACGGCGCCTTCGATCTGACCAACGCATAGCAGCGGGTTTACGGCCCGCCCGACGTCGTGGGCTGCAAGAACTTTCTCGATGGCGCCCGTTTCGGGGTCCGCTACGACGAGCTGAGCTGCATACCCGAAAGCCGAATGTATTGTCGGGTTGTCGACCTCCCCCAGATGCTGGGTCCAGTCCACGACGAACTCTCCTTGGAAGTCAACCCCGGGAACCCTGCCGGCGGCATCGGCCTTCCTGCACGCGTCGCGTACAGCGCCGGCGCCCATCAGCGTGCCCCGGCTCCCTGTGGTCTGACCGTCACCGAGCTCCCGACTGGTGTCGACGAGAACCCGAATCTTCGCCGGGTTTAAGCCCAGCTCCTCCACCGCTACTTGGAGAGCGACGGTGTTGATACCCTGTCCCATCTCGGTCCAACCGTGGCGGACCTCGACGGTCCCGTCGTCGCCGAAGCGTACGACCGCACGGGACACTTCGCGATAGCCGTTACCAAGGCCGGAGTTCTTCAGGCCGAGGCCGATCCCGACCGCTTTGCCTGCGGCCCTAGCCTCCTCGTAGGCCCCCGAAAGAGCGTCGAGGCACTGCTCTGCTCCGGCGCAGCCTTCGTCCATAACTTGGCCCGGACCCCACACGTCCCCGGGATGGATGACGTTCCTCCGGCGGATCTCCAATCCTGAGATCCCTGCGAGCTCTGCGAGGCGGTCCATTACACCTTCCATGGCGAACTGGGCTTGGTTGGCGCCGAAACCACGGAAGGCACCGCACACCGGGTTATTCGTTCTCACCGCCACCGACTCCACGTCCACCGCTGGAACCCGGTAGGGCCCGGTGGCGTGACCGGCGGCACGTTCAAGCACTTTCATCCCTACGCTCGCGTACGCCCCCGAGTCGCCGACCATCCTCGCCCGTACCGCCGTCAACTTGCCCTCGACGTCACAGCCGGCCTCGTAAACCATGGTGATCGGATGGCGCTTGGCGTGCATGAGGAAGCTCTCCTCGCGAGAAAGGGTGCATTTGACCGGGCTGCCGACAAGCCAGGCGGCGAGCGCTGCGTGAGCCTGGTTGGACATGTCCTCCTTGCCCCCGAAGGCACCGCCGTTCGAGACGAGCTCTACGCTTACCTTGTCCGTTCCGACGCCAAGACAGGCAGCGATCTGGTCCCGGTCGTCCCAGATACCCTGCCCTCCCGAGTACACGTGCAGGCCACCGTCTGGCCGGGGAACCGCCAGAGTGGACTCCGGCTCGAGGAAGGCGTGCTCCACCCGCTGGGTCTCGAAGGTCTCCGAGACCCTATAGGCGCTTTCACTCAGTGCTCTGTCGACGTGACCGCGCGAGTACGACGACACAGAAAGTATGTTGCCGTCCGTGCCCCACACGGCGACCTCTTCGCTCGACAAAGCCAGATCCGGATCGACGAGCGGTTCGAGGACCTCGTAGTCGACTTCTACCAAAGCTGTCGCCCGGCGGGCCTGGTCCCTGCTGTCAGCAACGACGACGGCTAGGACGTCGCCGACATAAGAAGTCCTGCCACCGACCGGGATCATTACCGGCCAGTCCTTGTGCAAGATGCCAACTCTGAGATCGCCGGGGATGTCCGCGGCTGTCAGCACGGCGCGCACACCGGGAGCTCCAAGCGCGCGGGTGGTGTCGATTCTGAGCACTTCGGCGCGGGCGTGGTCTGTCAATCGCAACGCGGCGTGCAGCATTCCCGGGACCCGCAAGTCGTCGACGTAGCCACGGTCGCCCAAGGCGAGCGCCTCAGCCTGATAGCGGGTGCCGGTGGATCCGACACCGCCGGGAAGGTCTGCTTCGCAGTCCTCGCCGCTCGCCACGGCCGATATGGCGTCAAGGATTTTGACGTACCCGGTGCACCTGCATAGGTGGGCGCCGAGATGCCTGCTCATGTCCTCGCGAGACAGGCCGGTGCCTTTCTTGTCGACCTGGGCTTTCGCCCGCATGACGATGCCCGGGATACAAAATCCGCATTGGAGGCCTCCGTGGGCTGCGAAGGCTCTCGCGTAGCGCTGCCTCTCGGCTTCGGGGAGACCTTCGAGGGTCACCACGGAGCGGCCGGCCGCCTTGGCGACTGGGTACTGACAGGACACTGTGACCTTGGAGTCGACCATGACTGTGCAGCAGCCGCATTGTCCCGACGGCGAGCAGCCATCCTTGGCCGAGGTTATCCCGAGTTCCTCGCGGAGTGCCGCTAGCAGGTGCGGGTGGTCAGCCCTGACCGACACCCCGACACCGTTGACTGTCATCGTGACAGTTTCAGTGTCGACGTTCTCGGCGGCTTGCAGTGTCGTCATTTGGGATCACCTTCCTTGAAAGAGTGTTCAGAGCTCACGGCCTTTCCCCTCTCTCGGCTGGACTTGCCGTTATCACTCTCGGTGAGGATGGCGTAGCACTCCGGGCGGCGGTATCGATCGAAGTCGAACAGCGTCTCTTTGTACCTGGCGCACCAGTCGATGTCGCATTCCGCGATGATCACCTCGTCCCCGTTGGTGATCGTCTGCGCGACGATCTGGCCTGACGGTGCGACTATGCAACTCTGAGCGAGCGAGTCGACCCCCTCCTCCATGCCGCCCTTGGCTGTCGCGACGACCCAGGTGCCGTTTTGGTACGCGCCAGCTTGGAGCACCAACTGGTTGTGAAAACCGGCAAGCACGTCCTGGGAGGGGTCGGGAGCATAATGTATCGGCGTGTTGTAGCCGCACAGGATCATCTCTACGCCCTGCAGCCCCATGACTCGGTAGGTCTCGGGCCAGCGCCGGTCGTTGCAGATCATCATTCCCACCCGGGCGCCAAGGAAGTCGTGCACAGCGAAGCCGTCAGGGCTCGGCTCGAAGTAGTAGCGCTCCAGGTGCTGGAATGGTCGCCACGGCTCGTTTGTCTCATGTCCAGGGATGTGCACTTTTCGGTACTTGGCGGCGATCGACCCTCGGCGGTCGACGATCACGGAAGTGTTGTAGCGATGACCTTGCGGGGTCAGCTCTGCATATCCGAGAAAGAAGCCCACCTGCCGCCTCGCCGCCTCCTCGAAGAGAGTCTTGGTATCAGGCCCGGGCATCTCGGTCTCGTACCAGTGGTCAGCGGCGGACAAAGGCTCCTGCCACCAGCGAGGGAAGAATGTGGTTAGCGCCAGCTCGGGGAACACGACCAAGTCGGCACCCCGGTCAGCTGACTGGATGAACATATCGAGCAGTCTCTCTACGACGCCGGCCCTGGTGTCGCTGCGCGCCACCGGGCCCATCTGAGCGGCTGCCACCACCAAGCGACGGCTCACCCCTCGACCCCGACGGCTTCCACCTGGGAACCAAGGACGTCTGTGTCTGCGAGGTCCAACAGGACCTGGAGCAGCACGTTCGCCCCAGCCTCGAGATGCCCCGTATCCGTGAACTCCTTCGGGTTGTGGCTGATACCGCCGACGCTCGGCACGAAGATCATCCCCGCTGGACACATGCGTGCGAGCATCTGCGCGTCGTGACCGGCGCCTGATGCCAGTCGCCGCACGGAAAGCCCCAAGCCGAGGGCCTTGGCTTCGACCAACGACACCACTGTCGGGTCGAACTCGACCGGCGCGAAGCGTGCGAGCCTACGCGTCGACCAAGAAACGCCTTCGCGCCGGCAGATCTCGTCTATCTCCTCAGCGAGTTTCGCCTCGGCTTCGGCGAGGAGTTCCTCGTCGGTGTTTCGCAGGTCGACGGTCATAGACGCCTTCGCGGCGACGACGTTCACCAGGTTCGGCACGAGCTCCAGCCGGCCTACCGTCGCGACCTGGTCAGCTCCCATTCCGACCGCCAGTCGACGGGCTTGCACGGCGATCTCGGCGGCGACTAGTCCAGGGTCGTGGCGGTATGACATCGGCGTCGTGCCCGCGTGGTTGGACTGGCCCACCAGCGTCAGTTCCTGCCACGAGATCCCTTGCACCCCTGTGACAGCCCCGATGTCTTCGCCGTGCGCTTCTAGGACTGGACCCTGCTCTATGTGCAACTCGACGTAGGCGTAGGGGGCCAGACCGGGGCAGGGTGCCGATCCCACATAGCCGATACGGGCAAGTTCGTCTCCGAGCCTCGCTCCGTCAGAGGCTACGATGTCACGGGCTTCTTCGACGCCGAGGCCGCCACAGTAGACGAGGCTTCCGAGCATATCCGGGGAGAAGCGGGCACCTTCCTCGTCGGTGAAAAAGGCGACCGCAAGGGGACGGCGGGTCGTGACTCCGGCACGTGACAGGGTTTCGATCACCTCCAGACCGGCTAGCACTCCCAGGTTGCCGTCGTATATGCCCCCTGTGGCGACCGTGTCAATGTGCGAGCCGCACATGACCGGCGGACCCTCAGACAGTCCTGGCCGTGTCGCCACCACGTTGCCGATCTCGTCGATGCTGATGTCCAAGCCGAGGTCTGCCATCCAGGTGACCACCAGGTCACGACCGGCGCGGTCCTCGTCTGTCAGGGCTAGGCGGGCGCAGCCACCGTCACCGGTCGAGCCGATCGCTCCTAGTTCGGAGAGCCTGGCGGCCAGCCTCCCGATGTCGATCTGAAGGTCTTGGTGCACTCCTACAAAATGACGCGCTCTTGACTGAATGTCAAGGCGAATTTGATAATTCGTCAAGATCAGTCCTGAGGTAGCTACACTCGTCGCCGTGGTCTACGCGAAGGTGGACTTTACGGTCGAGCCTTTCACCGATGGGGAGCTAGGACCTCACGTGCAGGCAGCTCTGGCCGCGGCCCGCGACAGTGGCTTCCAGCTGGAGGTAGGCCCTTTCGGCAATTCTATGAGCGGCCCTGTCGACTCTGTGCTCGCTGCCGCGTCGGCGGCCGTCGAGGCTGCTTTCCGTGCCGGGGCTACCGGCGTGGCCATGACCGTGACGAAACAGGCTTCCGGCAACGAAACCCTACAGTTCCTCGACGCCGTCCGGCCCGTCGTGTCTGCCCTCGGAGCGCGGATCGTCGGGACCGCTGAAATGTCCGAGACGGCGTTGCCTTTGAGATGGAAAGGCGAGGTCGTCGCCGGGGTCGAACGCACCGCTAGGCCAGTCCAGACGGCCGGCTACCACAACGGTCTGAGCGCGTTGGTAGGCGAGGTCGAGACGGCGCTGGGCGCTGCGTTGTCCGACCTCGACCGAGCGTCGAAGCAGCGCGCCGTCCGCATGCTCGACGAACGCGGGGCGTTCCTTATCCGCAACGCCGTCGAGGAGGTCGCCGACGCGATGGGGGTGTCGCGGGTGACTGTGTACAACTACCTCAACGCGACCCGCGCCAGCTCCTGACGACCCGCCCGCACCGCTTGGCGACCCGGCCGCTTAGAGTCGGGCGAAAAGCCGCTGAGCCTGCTCGCCAGCACGAGCTCTAACCTCGACGGGGTCAACCCTGGTTGGGACTCCCTCTTGGAGTACGACCTCACCGTCGACCCAAACGTCCAAGGCCCGTACGCCGGTGGTGAAGGCGGCGCACCACGGGTCGTCGACCCTGGCGTAGCTCCACCGCACCCGGTCCGATCGAGCCTGGGGTACCAGGTCCCAGCCCGCTTCGAGCCACCCCCAAGCCTGCTCGGGGGTGGCGGTGACGTCGAACTCGCGGGCGCGTACGTAGGCGAGCCGAAACTCTTCGAGCATGTCGGCGCCGATCCCGTCGGTTCCAAGCACCACCCGCCCCGGCCATGTCTGAGGTACGGCGTAACCGACGGCGTTGTTCATGTTCGATCGGGGATTGTGAGCGAGAGTGCCGGGCAGGGTGCCTTTGCGGTGGACGCCGTGCACTACCAGCCACCGCTCGTCGGCGAACCTGGCGAGTCTGTCGGTCGCGTCGACATCTACCTCGCCCTCTGCAACATGGACATGTACCCCGAC
>JAJZNG010000122.1 GCA_021847945.1 Actinomycetes bacterium
ACAGGTACGATCGGAACCCCGGCTCGGGCGGCCACGAACGCCGCCCCCTCAAAAAGCGGGTGCAGGCGAAGCCCGCTGCGGCGCGTACCTTCGGGGAACAGCACTACCGGCTCCCCGGAGCGTAACGCTTCCTCGCTTGAGCGGAGCGCTTCACGGTCCGGCGCTCCCCGGTGAACGGGGAAAGCTCCAAGAGAGCTGAAGAGCGCTCCCGACCAACGGTACTTCCACAGGCTGTCCTTGCCCATGAAGCGGATACGACGGTGCGTGAGGCACCCCGCGAGCAGCGTGTCGACGTTGGAACGATGAACGGGGGCTATCACGTAAGCGCCGCTGGCTGGCAGCTTCTCCTTGCCGACTACCTGCACCCGCCATACAAGCCGGCATACGACCTCGACAACCCCGCGGGCGAACGCGTACCACGCCAACTCGACCTTATGCTTCACCTAAAGCCCCCCATGCCGCCTCGGCGATCTCAAGGACCTTCCCAACGACCTTGTCGCTCGTGAGGTCCGTGGTGTCTATCACGACGGCGTCGGGTGCCGCTGCCAGCGGCGAAGCCGCCCGGGTCGAGTCCGCCCGGTCGCGCCGCACCATGTCGGCAGCGACCTCGTTGTAGTCCCTGTCCAGCATCTCCTTGCTGCGCCGCTCGGCGCGGGCCGTCTCGCTCGCGGTCAGGAACACTTTCACCTCGGCGGAGGGAAACACAACAGTCGCGATGTCGCGTCCTTCCATCACGACGCCAGTCCTGCCATCCGCCCACTCGCGCTGGCGGAGGACCATCTCCGAGCGCACCTCGGGGTGCGATGCGACGGCTGACACTGCACGCGTAACCTCTGGACCCCTTATCTCGATCGTCGCGTCAGCCCCGTTGACCACCACACGGTCGGAGACCTCCAAGTCCATCTGCCTGGCGATCTCGCCGATCCTGGCGGCGTCGTGCGGGTCCACGCCCCGTCGGATCGCCTCGAAGGCGACCGCCCGGTACATCGCGCCGGTATCGAGGTAGTCGAAACCGAGCCGGTCTGCGACGGCCCGCGCAACGGTCGACTTGCCCGAGCCTGCCGGGCCGTCCAACGCGACTACTCTCAGCGCGCCCGGCATCTCGCCATGTCCTCCTCGAAGGTCGGGTAACTCGTCCGGACGCACTCCCAGCCTTGGATCGTGACCGGCTCCAAAGCCGCCATGCCAGCCACGGCCATGGACATCGCAACACGGTGGTCGCCGGCTGAGTCGACCGTCCCACCCCGGGCGGGTCGCCCTGCCGAACCATGCACCACGAGACCGTCGGGCATGCCGTCAGCTTGGAATCCAACCGAGCGCAGCGCACCAACCGTCGAAGTCACCCGGTCGCTCTCCTTGTGACGCAACTCGGCCGCGTCGGCGAAGGTTGTGGTACCCGAAGCAACCGCCGCAGCCACGGCGAGCACCGGGATCTCGTCGATCAGGCTGGGCACCTCGTCGCCTTCCACGGTGGTGGCCTGGAGAGGCCCGTAGCGGGCGTGCAGGTCCCCGACAGCACTGTCTGGGTCGTAGTCGACGATATCGACGTGAGCGCCCATGCGCCTGAGCACGTCGACGAACCCGGCACGTCCCGGTCCGAGGTAGACCTTCTCCACGGTGACGTCGCTGCCCGGCGTGACGCACGCTGCGACAACCCAGAACGCCGCCTGTGACGGGTCGCCGGGCACGTGAAAGCCGCAGGCGTGCAGCCGCGAAGGTCGGACAGTGACTCGGCCCGGCCCGACCGTCACGTCGCCTCCCCACAGCGGCAGCATCTCCTCGGTGTGAGCCCTCGTAGGCTGAGCTTCGCGCACTGTCGTCTCTCCCTCAGCTGACAGTCCCGCCAAGAGGACAGCCCCTTTAACCTGCGCGCTCGGGACCGGGACGGTGTAGTCGATGCCGTGGAGGTCACCGCCTCTCACGACCAGGGGGGGCAGGGTGGCGTGGCACCGCGCGTCGAGCTTGGCTCCCATAGCGCTCAGCGGTTCGACCACCCGGCCCATCGGACGTTTGGCGATGGACTCGTCACCGACGAGCACGGTCAGAGCGTCCAGCGAAGCGGACCATCCCGACAGCAGGCGGATAGACGTCCCAGAGTTACCGACGTCTATGACCGTTTCCGCTTCGCGCCGCGCTCCGCCGGTGACGTCCCACGCGCCGGGGGAGCCCGCTTGTTGCACCGGCACTCCGAACGCTTCAAGCGCGCGTCGGGTGGCGGCTACGTCCAAGCCCGACGAAAGGCCGGTTATACGCGACGTGCCGTGCGCCAAACCCGCCATCAGGACAGCCCGGTGCGAGATCGACTTGTCGCCGGGCACCCGGACAGCGCCCGTCAGCGGCTTGCCGTGAGGGTCGACGGTCAGGGAGCTCAAGATCCGACCTGCCTGTAGGAGCATTGAAACCCTCGCAATGCCAGAGCCCGACGCACCGAGTCGAGCGTGAGGCTGTCTATGACCATGACTAGAACCCCTCTGTCGCCTTCTGCGCTGTGGGCTATCTCCAGATCCCAGATGTTCACCCCCATCTCGCCGAGCAGCGTCGTGACCTCGGCGAGGACCCCGGGACGGTCGGAGACGACAACTCGTATTTCGACGAGCGTCTCGGACTGGACGACCCGGCCGGGGAGATTTACTCTGGCTTCGCGTGCCGTTTCGAGCATCTCGACCAGCCCCGAGCGGTCCCCGTCCGCGACGAGGTCCCTTACGACCCCGAGAGAATTTCTCAGACGGTCGATGACCTCAAGGATCGCCTCTTGGTTTTCGGCACAGATATCCGGCCAGATAGCCGAGCCGCCGGCAGCTATGCGGGTCATGTCCCGGAACCCTCCGGCGGCGAGACGCAGAAGCGTGGAGTGCTCGTCGGCTGAGACCGCTGCGAGATTCATGAGCGTGGCGGCTGTCAGGTGCGGCACATGGGAGACCATCGCCACCAGCTGGTCGTGACGCCAGGGGTCCAACTCGACGACGCTAGCCCCTAGGGAGCCTATGACGGCACGCACTGCAGCGAACGCCACCGGGTCCGTGCCAGGTCCGGGTGTGAGCACCCACGTGGCGCCGGCGAACATGCCCGCGTCGGAGCCGTCGACTCCCTCCTGCTCGGAGCCCGCCATGGGGTGGCCTCCGACGAAGCGGGCGCAGGCAACTTTCTCGACTATGACCCGCTTAACGCTCGCCACGTCTGTTACCACCGACGCGGGGTGCGCTTCCAAAGCGTCGAGCGCGACGTCGGGCACCGACGAGGGGGGCACAGCCACGAAGACGATCTCTGCGTTCGCGTCGCTCCCGGCGCGGTCGGCCGATCCAATCTCCACCGCCCTGGCCGTTC
This sequence comes from Actinomycetes bacterium, assembly GCA_021847945.1. Lineage (GTDB taxonomy): Bacteria > Actinomycetota > Acidimicrobiia > Acidimicrobiales > Palsa-688 > JAJZAM01. The sequence goes on from JAJZNG010000122.1 coordinate 3,325, forward strand.
GAGCTTCGTCGACGTCGGACATCGTCACGTGCCACCCGCCGGCGCGCAGTCCCGCACCGATGGACCCACCGATGAGGCCCGCTCCTATCACCTGCGCAAACTTGGGGGTGTGCTCGCCGTCGGCCACGGCGCCGAAGGCTACCACTACGCGTCCGTCCCCGAACCGGCGTGCTGTCCTCCTAGCGGGGCGCCTTCGGGCGATCCGTGAGGGCTGCCTCCCCCGGCTCGTTCGAGCTTCCTGACCTCCTCCTGGGACAGCAACCGGTAAGCGCCAGGAGTGAGACCGGCAAGCCTGACGGGACCTATTCGGGTTCGGACGAGCTGTCTGACAGGATGTCCGACCGCTTCGGCCATCCGGCGGATCTGGCGGTTACGGCCCTCGTGGATGGTGACCTTGAGCAGGTCCGCCTCTACTAGGGAAACTTTCGCCGGGGCGGTCCTCCTGCCGTCCAGGTCGATGCCTTCCCTCATACGGCGAATCGCTCCCGCCTTGGGATGGCCATGAACTCGCACCAGGTACTCCTTGTCGACGCCTTTCGAAGGGTGCGTCAGCGCGTAGGCCAAGCCCCCGTCGTTGCACAAAAAAATAAGGCCCTCGCTGTCGGCGTCGAGGCGCCCCACTGGGAAGACCCTCGGATCGGGCGGTACGAGGCTTACGACGGTTGGACGCCCGGCGGGGTCGGCGGCGCTGCTCAGCACCCCGGCCGGCTTGTTCAGGGCGTAGTAGACCAACCCGGGGTCGGTGGCTATTCGGACCCCGTCGACGCTGACCGTGTCGATTCGCGAATCGACCCGCTTTCCCAGTGACGCCGTTACGCCATTGACACGGACCCTGCCTTCGGCTATCAGTTCTTCGCAACGCCGGCGGCTGGCTATTCCGGCGGCGGCTAGAACCTTCTGAAGCCGCTCCCCCTGCGAGCTGACACCGGCCTCGCTGTTAGAAGGTGGACTCGGTGACGTCACTGTCGGCTTCGCCTCCGCCTCTCAGATCCACCTTGGGGGCCGAATCCGCCAGGAGGCTCCGTTCGAGAGAATCCATTATCTCGGGTCCCGGGACGAAACCGGCGAGGGGGGGCAGCTCCTCGATGCTGAACAGCCCCAGCTTCTCCAAGAACAGGGTGGTCGTGCCGAACAGAGCCGCCTGGCCCGGGCCGTCGTCGCGCGCGACCTCGCCGATCAGGCCGCGCGCCGCCAAGGTTCGCATGACCGCGTCAGCGTTGACGCCTCGTATCGCCGCTACCTGGGCTCTCGACACCGGCTGTTTGTACGCGACTATGGCAAGCGCTTCCAACGCGGCCGCTGATAGCCGTGCGTTCTGGCCGTCCACCACGAAACGCTCCACGTAAACCGCCATCTCCGGCCGGGACTGGAACTGGTACCCGCCGGCTACCTTGACCAGCTCGAAGCCCCGGTTCTCCCGGCGATACGACTCGGCGAGCTCGTGGCAGAGCACCTCCACATGCGACGGGGTAATCTCCAACAGCTGAGCGAGCAGCCCCGCACCCACAGGCTCCTCGGCGACCATGACTATCGCCTCTATCGCTTTGGCGTCCTCGGTCACCGCCGCATCCTAACCTTCATAGTCCTCGACGACCACCAAGTCGCCGGCCACGTCCGTGGTGTTCTCACCCAGCCAGATCACCTGCAAAGTCCCGAAGGTCGTCGCCTGCTCGAGGTCTACGCAGCCCTGCTTGTACAGCTCCAGGAGAGCCAGAAAGCACACGATCACTTCGAGGCGCTCCCGTACACCCACTACTAGGTCGGTGAAGCAAACCCGCTGTCGCTCTGGAAGTGCGACGACGAGCCCGGCGACCGCCTCTGCGACGCTGACACGCACCGGCGCGACGTGGGTCAGCTCGACCTTGGCCACAGGCTTGGGCTCCAGGACTCGCTGCATCACGTCACGCAGCCGCTCAGGGGTGACACCAGCCATCACGTCGGGGCGCGCCGACTGGTAGAGCTCGCCGGGCCCGACACGGCGCGGCCAGGAGCGCGAGGCTTCGTCGATGCGACGCTCCAGCTCGCGCGAAGCGTCTTTGAAAGTCTTGCATTCGAGTAGCCGCGCTACGAGAAGGTCGCGCTCCTCCCAAAGGGCGAACTCCTCTTCAGCCTCGACGTTCTCCCTGCCCGGCAGGAGACGGCGCGTCTTGAGCTCAAGGAGCACCGCAGCTATGAGAAGGAACTCGGTTGCAGTTTCCAGGTCGAGCCCGTCACCGAGCTCTGCGATTGTCGCCACGTAGCCGTCGACGATGTCGGCAAGCGAAACCTCCCACAGCTCCACCTTGTCGGAGCTGATCAGGTGCAGGAGAAGGTCGAAGGGCCCTTCGAATACGGGCGTGCTAACCGTATAGGGCATGCATTGATACTATTGGAACCGTCCCGGCGGAACGTGGAACTAGCCTGTTCGGGTGCTCAGCTCAGCCGATCCGAAGCCGCAGAGGGTCCTCTCAGGAATACAGCCGACAGGTGAACCCCACCTGGGAAACCTGCTCGGGGCTATCCGCTATTGGGTGGAAGACCAGACTCTGGGAGACTGCTACTACTGCGTGGTGGACCTGCACGGCCTAACCGTGCCGGGTGATCCAGCCGAGCGCCGCCAGGGGTCGCTGACAATGGCTACCCTGCTCCTCGCTGCGGGGTTGGACCCCGACACGTGCACGCTGTTCTTGCAAAGCCAGGTTCCCGCACACTCCCAGCTCGCGTGGGTAATGGAATGCACCGCCAGTTTCGGGGAGCTCGCCCGCATGACCCAGTTCAAAGACAAGACCGCCAAGGGCGGCGAGCAGGCGGCCAGGGTTGGACTTTTCACCTACCCGTGCCTCATGGCGGCCGACATCCTCGCCTACGACGCCGACAGGGTGCCTGTCGGCGAGGACCAGCGTCAGCACCTCGAACTGACCCGCGACTTGGCGCAGCGTTTCAACGCTACTTACGGCACTACTTTCGTTGTGCCGCAAGCGGCGATCCCCCGCCCTGGCAGGGGTGCTCGGATCATGAACCTAGCCGACCCGACTCGCAAGATGTCCAAGACGACCGACCTGCCGGCGGGCGTGGTGGGCCTCTTCGACGAGCCGGCCGATATAGAACGCAAGGTCAAGCGTGCCGTCACCGATACCGACAGCGGACCGGGCTCGGTGCGCTACGACCGTGAGAGCAAACCCGGAGTGTCCAACCTGCTGGAGTTGCTCGGAACGCTACGAGGCGAGGATCCCGACCGGGTAGCCGAAGGCTATTCCCGCTACGGGGACTTAAAAGCGGACGTCGCCCGAGCGGTCCTCGACGCGGTCGAGCCGATCCAGCGGCGCTTCAAGGAGCTGTCCGCCGAGCGAGACTACGTTGCAGACGTCCTCGCGACCGGGGCCAGACGGGCGAACGATGTGGCTTCCGCGACGCTGCAGCGGGCCTACAGGGCTGTCGGACTGTGAAAGTAACGCCCGCTTAACGTTTGGAGGCAGCGCATTCGATACACAGGCGCGCTTCGGGCCGAGCCTCAAGGCGGGCCGGGTCGATCGGCTTGGAGCAACGCTCGCAGCGCCCGTAATCGCCGGTGTCGAACTTGGCGAGAGCGTGCTCAACCTCGTGAAGTAACTCGACCAGCTCTCCTATCAAAGCGTCGTTCTCCCCGCGTTCCGCGGTCACCTGGCTCGAGTCGGCGAAGTTCGGGTCGTAGTCGAGACGGTTGCCGTAGCCGAGCTCGCCGAGCTGAGCGTGCAGGCTGTCGCGTTCGTGCTCCAGGGCTTTTCTCGGCTCGAAGGTCGAAGCGTCGGTCGGCATGGAAGATCATTGTAGGCGTTGCAAGGCAAGCGTGAGTCCGAGGATCGTCTTCGCGTCTACCAGGGTGCCGTCGGCGATCATCGAAGCGACATCGTCGAAAGGCACTTCCACCACTTCCATGTTCTGTTCCTCCACCCCTTGGCGGTCGGTGGGGACCTCGACGAGGTCACGCGCAAGGTACAGGTACGTGAGCTCGTCGGTGAATCCCGGGGAGTTGTAAAAGCGTGCTAGCAGCTCAAGCCGCCCCGCCCTGCGCCCGACCTCCTCGGCGAGCTCCCGCTCGGCGGTCAGCTCTGGCGGTTCGCCTTCGACGTCGCGCTTTCCAGCTGGGACCTCCAAAAGCTCGCCTTCGACCGCCGCCCGGTACTGGCGTACGAGCAGGAAACTGCGCCGCCCGGTTACAGCTACGACCACCACAGCTCCCGGGTGGCGGATCACCTCTCGGGTGAGCTGCTCACCGTCGGGTCCTGTCAGAGTTAGCTGCACCGCGTCGACGAGCGGCCCCGAGTAACGGACCGTCTCGGCGATCTTAGAGAACTTTGAGCTCATCGGCTTGGGGAACGTCGAGGAGGTGGGGGGACCGGCCTTCGGCCCTCTCAGCGGCCGCAGCTACCAGCGCCACGAAAAGCGGGTGGGGATGATCGGGCCTGCTTCGGAACTCTGGATGGGCCTGGGTGCCGACCCAGAACGGGTGCCCCGGGAGCTCGACGAACTCCACCAGACGCCCGTCCGGGGACACTCCAGAGCAGACCAGGCCGCCCGACTCGAGTTTCGAACGGTAACGCGGGTTGACCTCGAAGCGGTGACGGTGCCTCTCGTAGACGAGCTCCTCGCCGTAAGCGGCGGCTACCACGCTGCCGGGTGCGAGCTTGGCCGGAAAAAGTCCCAGCCTCATCGTGCCGCCCATGTCGACTACCTCGCGCTGTTCGTCCATCAAGTCGATGACCAAGTGGGCTGCGCTGGCGTCGAACTCGCGGGAGTTCGCGCCGGCGAGCCCTACTACGTTGCGGGCGAACTCGATAACCATCACTTGCAATCCCAGGCACAGCCCGAGGCACGGAATGGACGCCTCCCGGGCGAAAGTGGCCGCCGCAACCTTACCTTCTACCCCTCGCTCGCCGAAACCTCCTGGGATGACTATCCCGTCCAGGCTGGCCAGGCGACCCGCTCCGAGGAGACCCTCGACCTCCTCGGCCTGTATCCACTGCAGGTCGATCTTGACCCCCTGGGCGAAACCTCCGTGGCGCAGCGACTCCACCACCGACAGGTATGCGTCGGGCAGGTTGACGTACTTTCCGATAAGGCCGATCCGAACGGTGCGGTCTGTCGATTCGACTCTCCTGACGATGGACTCCCACGCGGAAAGGTCCAGCGGGTGATGCGACGGTTCGAACCCGAGAAGCTCGCAGACGTAGTCGTCGAGGCCCTCCTCGTGGAGGGAAATGGGTATCTCGTAGATGCTGGCAGCGTCCGTGCACGAAACGACGGCCTCGACCGGCACGTCGCACAGGAGCGAGAGTTTACGCTTCAGGCCATCGGAGATGCTCCGGTCGCTGCGGCAGATGATCACGTCCGGTTGTATGCCCCGGCTGCGCAACTCGGTCACAGAATGCTGCGTAGGTTTGGTCTTCTGCTCCCCGGAAGGGCCGAGGTAGGGCACGAGCGTGACGTGCACGTAGCAGACGTTGTTACGCCCCACGTCCTTTCGGAACTGGCGTATCGCCTCTAAGAAAGGAAGGATCTCGATGTCACCGACAGTTCCGCCGACTTCGGTTATGACCACGTCGACGTCTTCGCCGCCCAGTCGCCGGATCCTGTCCTTGATCTCGTCGGTTATGTGGGGTATCACCTGGACGGTTCTCCCCAGGTAGGCACCACGGCGTTCTTTCGCTATTACCGACTGGTAGATCGACCCTGCCGTGGCGTTGGAATCCCGGTGGAGGTTCTCGTCGACAAAGCGCTCGTAGTGGCCCAGGTCCAGGTCGGTCTCCCCGCCGTCGTCGGTTACGAACACCTCGCCGTGCTCGAAAGGGTTTAGCGTGCCCGGATCCACGTTTATGTACGGGTCGAGCTTCTGCATGGTCACTTTCAGACCCCGGCTCTTCAGAAGCCGGCCGAGTGACGACGCTGTCAAGCCCTTACCGAGGGAGCTCGACACCCCGCCCGTGACGAAGATGTGCTTCGCCAAATGAGTCCTCCACTCCGATCGACGTGCGCATGCGGTGACCACCACCGACCGGGGCCGATCCTACCTCGCTGGCTAGCAACTCCGAACGGGGACTACCCGACCGTCGCTGGGACCCGGCGTGGCCGCACCAATGAACGCGTCAGGTTGTAAGACCGCCCCGGCTGGCGTCGAGCAGTTCGCGTGCGTGAGTGCGAGCCGTTGCACTGTCGGGCTGACCCGATAGCATTCGCGCCAGCTCGACTACGCGGCTTTCGTCGTCGAGCAGCGACGCCGACGCCTTCGTCAGGTCGCCATCACCGTCCGCCCCGATCTCCTTGGTGACGACTACCTGGCGGTCGGCGAACGCCGCCACTTGGGCGAGGTGGGTGACCACCAGAACCTGTCGGCTCGACGCAAGCTCGGCGAGGGCCCCGCCGACCGAAGCAGCGGCCTTGCCTCCCACCCCGGCGTCAACCTCGTCGAAGATCAGCGTCTCCGGACCGCTCATCTCGACACCGGAACCTCCCGAGGCCCTGGCGATCGCCAACCTGGTGGCGAGGAGAACTCTCGACAGCTCACCCCCGGAGGCGACCTTGGATAGGGGTAGCATCGCCTGGCCCGGGTTGGCGGCGAAGAGCCAGGTAACGACCTGCCTCCCGGCGTCGGATACCACTTCGACACCGAAACGTGCTCGTTGCAATCCGACGACGGCGAGGTGGTCCTCGACCAGCGCCGCGAAGCCTGGTGCGGCCCCGCGACGAGCTTCTAAGACCCTACGATCCTCGGCTCGCATGTCCCTCTCGGCGACTTCGAGGCGCTCCCGGTGCGCTGATATAAGCCCGTCGCGCGCATGCAACTCGTGGAGTTGCGACCGGATCCTCTCACGGTAGGCGACGACCTCCGCCAGTGTTGGACCGTACTTGCGTCGGAGCGTTGCGAGAAGGCCCAGGCGTTCACCCACCGCGTCCAGCCTCTCCGGGTTCGCTTCGAGATCCTCGGCGAGGAGCCTCGCCTCCCCAGCGCAGTCGACTATCTCCTCGGAGACAGCTGACAGTCTTGCGACGATCGACGATAGAGCCGGGCGTGACCCGGCGAGCGCTATTGCGTCGCCGATGCGCTCCGCGCTCCCCCTGTCTCCTACGAGGGCCTCCCGTAAAGCCCGTGCCGCGTCGACGGTGCCGGCCGCGTCGGCTAGGGACTCCTGCTCGGCCCTCAGGGTCGCTTCCTCGTCGGGGTCGTCTACGCACGCCGAGTCGATCTCGAGGAGCTGGTAGCTGAGAAGGTCCAACTCCCGCTCCCTGGCTACAGGGTCGGCTCCGAGACCTTCGAGAGCGGAACGCAGCTTGGCGACCTCCCGGCGCAGTTCCCGCTGGCGGCCAGTGTCGACGGCGCACGCCTGGTCGAAAAGGTCCCTTTGAACCTGGGCGGACAGAAGGTAGGCGAAGGCGTGCTGGCCGTTTATCTCCACCAGGTTCCTGACGACTTCAGACAAGGTCGAGGCGCTCACCATCCTGCCGTCTACGTAGCTTCGGCTTCGCCCGGTTGTCGGCACTACCCGTGAGACGACTACTTCTGCGGCTTCAGCGTCAGCCCCGGGACTGCCGGGGAGAGTGAACCGTCCCTCCACGAGCGCCTCCGAAGCTCCCGGGCGAACCACGAGGGGGTCGGTCGATCTGCCTGCGAGGAGGGCGATAGCGTCCACTATCAGCGTCTTGCCGGCCCCGGTCTCGCCTGTCAGAGCGTTCATCCCTGCAGCGAAGGTGATCGAGGCGTCCTCGAATACACCCAGGTTGCAAACTCGAAGTTCGACGAGCATGCTCAGCGGTCCTTCAGGTTGAACTTCGCTTTCAATATCCTGTGGAAGTCGCGGCTTTCGAACGTGACCAGCAGAGCGTCCTTCTCCCCTTGGCGGCATTGCACGCTCTGGCCCGGCTGGAGGGTGGCTGTCCGCCAGCCGTCGACTACCACTTCCACCGGGTACTCGCCCGACGCCGTAATAGCAACCTCGTCCTCGGCGACTAATACAACAGAGCGGTCGAAAAGCATGTGTGGTGCTACGGGCGTAAGAACAGACACCCGGGCTTTCGGCGAGACGATCGGCCCGCGCGCTGAGAGGTTGTATGCGGTCGAACCGGTTGGCGTGGCGAGGATCAGCGAGTCGGACACGAAAGCCAGAAAAGGGCTCCCATTGACTGCGACGGTCGTGTGGATGGTGTGCCCAACGAGGGACCGTTGCAGTACGACGTCGTTGAGGGCGTTGCGTGACACCCTTCCCGCCCTGCCGTTGCCTCCAGGCGGCGGCTCACCTAGCGTGACGTCGAAGGTCATTCGAGCTTCGACGGCGAAATCCCCCTCCAAGAAACGCTCAAGCGCCGCCCTCAGACCCGACGGTTCAGCGACAGTCAGATAGCCGAGATGCCCGAGGTTGACCCCGAGCACAGGCACCTCCCGGCTGCTCACCAAGTCGACGGTCCTAAGCATCGTGCCGTCACCGCCCAGGCTCACAGCCAGGTCCAGATCTGGCGGTACGGCGCTGCCCTCAGACGCCGAGGGAGCAGCGCTCAGGATGTGGGTTCGATGTCCGTTGTCCACAAGCCAGGAGGCGGTCTGCTCGGCGAGTTGCACCGCCTTCGGACGCGCCGAGTTGAAGACGAAGCCAATGCAAGCCACGGCCTTTACGCCCCACCCCTGAAGCCGTCCGCGCCCTGCACGGCCTTTGAGGCCCGCTGTGCGGCCTCCACTGCCCGGTCGACCAGGTCCTGGGTCGAGGCATCAGGATAGTCGTTCGCAGCGCCACAACCTCGAAACTCGGTTGCACGACTATCGACTGCCCGGAAATGTGACAGGAACTCGACGTTGCCGCCGGCTCCTCGAAGGGGTGAGACCATCAGGTTCATCATTACCGCTCCTGCCGCTGTCACGCTACCAGTGGCCGCCCCGAGAGTTGACCTCCAGACGTCTGGGCTGCGAATGACTCCTTTGGTGCGCGACGCCTCAGCCCGTCCGGCCTCGAACTGCGGCTTGACAAGCACGACGATGTCGGCGCCGGGAGCGGCGAAGCTGACCAGCGCCGGTGCGACGCTTCTGAGCCCGATGAAGGACAGGTCGGCTACGACAACTTCCATCGTCGCCCGGTAAAGGTCCAGCGCCTGCGAGCGGACGTCGGTCCTCTCCAACGGAGTTACCCTAGGGTCAGTCCTGATGCGGGGATGAAGCTGGCCTCTGCCGACGTCGACCGCTACGACCCGCAGGGCGCCGCTTTGCAAGAGGCAGTCGGTGAAACCGCCGGTTGAGGCACCTGCGTCCAGGGCCTGCTTTCCAGCCGGGTCAACTCCGAAATATTCGAGCGCTGCGTGGAGCTTCTGCCCTCCCCGGCTCACATACCGCGGCGGTTCTCCCGTGATCCTCACCGGTTCACCTGCGCCGACGAGTCGCGAGGCTTTCGTAGCCGACGAGCCGCCCACCAAGACCCGGCCTGCGTCTATTAAGGCTGCGGCGGCAGATCTGGAATCGGCAAGGCCCAGGTCTACCAGTGCCACGTCAAGTCGACGCCTGGGCCGGCTCAGGTCAGTCCCCGGAGCCCTCGGATGGCTCGCCACTGTCGGAGGGCCCCGAAGTGGGCGCGCCGCCAGGACCGGTAGCCCTGCGCCGGGAAGGGCGCGCGGACGCCTTCGCCACTGAGGCCTTCGCACCTGAAGGCGCCTCAGGTGCCACAGGTGCCTCAGGTGCCGAGGCTTTCGCCGCAGGCTTGGCCGATTTTGCGCCACCGGTCTTCGGGGGCGCCTGAGGTGCCGGAGAGCAGCGAGCTTCAAGAGCAGCGAAGCGCTCCTCGTAGCGGCCTTCCAGAGCGGAGAGGTCCGCCTTGGTTACAAGGCCTAAAGCGGTCAACTGGCGGCTGACCTCGTTGCGTATAGCGTCGACGAATCGGTCCGTGGAGCGCTTCGACCCTTTGGCAAGGTCGTCAAGGGCCTCCTGAGCGCTTTCGCCTGACCGAGAGAGCTCCTTTAAGAACTCCTCTGCCTTGGAACGGGCTAACTCCAAGAAGTCGACTCCTGCCGACTGGGCCTTTCTCACTTTTTCATCTCGGGGCATACCCTAATACTACCAGCAAAACGCCCTAGTGCTTGCGGCAGTTAGCACTAGGGCGACGTCTCGAGTGGCTCGTCGGGTCACGCTCCTGAGGCTAGAAACACATCGACGGCCTCCGCAGCGTCGGCAGCGACGATGCTGGGCGGCGGATCGACCGGTACGTCACCTTTGGCCGTAACGCCGCTCAAGACAAGCGCAAAGGGGGCTCCTAGGGCCTCGGCGAACCCTCCGTCGGTCCTCGGACTATCCCCGATCACGAGGTCGGGCACACCGTGGCGCCGCCTGACGAGGTTCGCCATCGCCTGGTTCGGCTTGCCGGCCACTTCTGCACGACGCCCGGACGCAACCTCCAAAAAGGCGATGAGAGCTCCGGCGCCTGGCTCCAAACCGTCGGGGGTCGGAAACGTCGCGTCGTTGTTGGCTGCTACGAAGCGGGCTCCACCGCGAAGCGCTGTGCAAGCGCGGCTCAGCCGTCCGAAGTCCAGCTCCACGGTCCTGCCAACGACGACCGCATCCGGGTTCGCTTCGGGCTCGACTAGTTCCGCACCGGTCGCTACGACGGCCTCGGACAAGCCGGGTCCGCCGATCAGGCTGACCCGCTGGCCGGCGTGCAAGAGCGTTGCCGCCGCTTGGGCGGACGTCGCTAGCTCACTCGGGTCGACTACGACGCCAGCGCGCTCGAGCCTGTCGACATAGTCGACCAGGGTGTTGGAGGAGTTGTTCGTCACGAAGACCACCGATACCCCGGCTGCGCGCAGCCGGGTCACCGCCTCGGGGGATCCCTCGATCGGTTTCCCCGCCAACCAGACGACACCGTCGAGGTCCAAAACGCAAAGCATGAGGCGACACGTTAGGCGCCCGCTGTGCGACGCCGGGCTGTCGCGTCTGGAAGACTGTCACGCCGTGCCCCGCTTCGAAGCTTTCACCGGTCTCAGGTATTCCCTGTCCCACGTTCGATCCTTGGAGGAAGTCATCTGCCCTCCCTACGACGTGATCTCCGAGCCCGAGAGGATCGCCTTGGAGGGGCGCAGCCCCTACAACGTGGTGAGGCTCGAGCTTCCCCACGGCACAGCCGAACGCTACGCCAGCGCTCGCAGACTCCTCGACGCTTGGCGGGACGGCGGGATACTACAGCGGGACTCCAAGCCGGCTTTCTACGGTTACCGCATGTCTTACCGCGACCCTCTCGGGGTCCCACGTCAGACCGTCGGGGTGATCGGCGCCCTCGGGCTTGAGGAGCCAGGCAGGGGCATACTCCCCCACGAGGAGACGACACCGAAAGCTAAAACCGACCGCCTCGAGTTGATCAGGGCCACCCGGGCAAACCTTTCGCCGATCTGGGTCCTATCCCCCACGTCCGGCTTGAGCGCTCTCTTGGAAGCACCTGAGCACCCAGTCGAACACACCCACGACGCCGAGGGGGTCCTACATGAACTGTGGCCCATAACCGACGAGCGGTCTGTCCGGTCGATCTCCGAGGCCGTCGGAGCGAATCCCGTCCTCGTCGCCGACGGACACCACCGCTACGAGACTGCCCTCACCTTCCGGGAGGAGCTGAGAACCGAGTCTTCGCCGCTGGGCGGGGAGGACTACGTGATGGCGTTGGCAGTCGAGCTGGCCGACCGTCAACTAAACGTCCAAGCCATACACCGGCTGATCGAAGGCCTGCCGCCCGGCTTCGACATCGTCGCCGGCCTGTCGGAGTGGTTCGACCTAGTGCCCGCCGGTCCCGTCGACCGGTCGATCCTCGCGCGGATGGAAGAGTCCGCCACCATGGGCGTCCTGACCGCAGACTCGGCGTGGCTCGCCCGGCCTACCGAGCGGACCCTCGCAGCAGCCGCCTACGACTTGGACTCCAGCCGTCTCGACGTCGCTCTCGGCTCGCTGCCGGAGCACAACGTCGTATATCAGCACGGGTGGGACGATGCGGCAGCTGCCGTCGCTACCGGGGCAGCCTCGGTGGCGGTGCTGCTGCGGCCCGCTACGGTAGAGCAGATTTCAGCGGTGAGCGCTGGGGCGTCGAGGATGCCCCCAAAGACAACCTTCTTCTGGCCCAAACCGAGGACGGGCATGGTCATCAGGGAACTCAGCTGCTGACGCAGCAGAGCCTCTTCATCCCACCGTCCATGTAGGGCCTGAGGTGAGCAGCTTCGCCAGGTCGCCAGGTCCTTTCGCCCGGCGAGCGTCGGCTACCTGGGTGTTTACTAGCGACCCGTAGTCCGGACGCTCCACGGCGCGGAACACCCCGATCGGAGTCGGTGAGGTTACGCCCGTGGACAGCCTCGACAAGGCGAAAGCGAGCGTCGGATCCACGCGGTGGGCGTCGTGAACGAGGAGTGCTTCCTCTCCCACTTCGGCGACCTCGACTACTTTCGCCTGACCATCTTCGAGCACCACGCCGTGCTCGCCTTGAGGCCCAAAACGGATGGCCTCCCCGTGCCGGAGCGGTATCAGCATGTTGGGACGGGCATCCTTGGAGAGGATCGCCTCGAAGGCTCCGTCGTTGAAGACGTTGCAGTTCTGGTACACCTCCACGAGAGCCGCCCCGCGGTGTTCGTAGGCGGCTTTGAAGGTTTCCATCATGTGCTTGCGGTCCATGTCGTGGGTGCGGGCCACGAACGACGCCTCAGCCCCCAACGCCAGCGAAACAGGGTTGTACGGCTGGTCGAGGCTGCCGAACGGCGTCGACTTGGTCACCTTGCCCGTCTCGGAAGTAGGTGAGTACTGGCCTTTCGTCAACCCGTAGATCTGGTTGTTGAACAAGATGATCGTCAGGTTCACGTTGCGGCGTAGGGCGTGCAGGAGATGGTTTCCGCCGATCGACAGGGCGTCGCCGTCCCCTGTGATCACCCAGACGTGCAGGTCGGGGCGGCTGACCGCGAGACCGGTGGCGATTGCGGGAGCCCGGCCGTGGATCGAGTGCATCCCGTAGGTGTTCATATAGTACGGGAACCGGGAGCTGCAGCCGATGCCGGACACGAAGACGGTATCTTCTCGCTTGGCGGCCAGCTCCGGCATGAGCATCTGCACTGCGGTGAGGATGGAATAGTCACCACAACCCGGGCACCAACGGACCTCCTGGTCAGTTGCCCAATCTTTCTTGGACGTCGCTGGAGCGCCGTCGCCTTGCGATGCGTTGCGCGCTGAGGGGGTGAGTGGCTCTGCCAGGTCAGTCATAAAAGCGTCACTTTCGTGTGTTAGGTGCATGTCTGTGCTGCACTGCTATGTGTCCGTTACCGCTTCGTCAGGGTTCGACAGGCTGGTCCAAGGCTTCGAGGATCGCCGTCTCGATCTCCTCCGCTTGGAAAGGCTTGCCGTACATCTTGGTGAGGGGCTTCGCGTCTACCAGGTACTCAGCGCGGACGAGCTTGACCAGCTGACCCAAGTTGAGCTCGGGTACGAGAACTCTCTCATAGGAGCGAAGCAGGTCACCGAGGTTGGCGGGGAATGGGTGCAGGTGGCTCAGGTGAATGTGAGCAACTTTCAGCCCCCGCTGACGAACCCGCCGAGCCCCGGCGGCGATAGCCCCGTAGGTGGAACCCCAGCCAAGGACCACCAGGGTTGCGTCGCCGCTCGGGTCGTCGACCTCGGCCGCGGCTACGTCTTTGGATATACCGGCGATCTTGGCGACCCTCACACGGCTCATCAGGTCATGGTTGGCTGGGTCATAGGAGACCGACCCGGATCCATCGGCTTTCTCCAACCCCCCAATCCGGTGGGTGAGACCCGGAGTGCCCGGAACGGCCCAAGGGCGGGCGAGAGTCTCGCTGTCCCTGAGATAGGGCCAGAAAGACTCGTTTCCGTCCGCGTCGACGTGGTTCGGAGCAGTCGCGAAGTTCGGGTCGATCTTCGGGAGGCTGGCAACGTCGGGCACCGGCCACGGTTCGGCGCCGTTGGCCAGGTAGCCGTCGGAGAGCAGGAAGACCGGAGTCCTGTATTTGACCGCTATTCGGACCGCTTCTATAGCTGCGTAAAAGCAGTCGCCTGGCGTCCTAGCTGCGACCACCGGTACTGGTGCCTCGCCGTGGCGGCCGTGGATGACCTGAAGCAGGTCAGCCTGCTCAGTCTTGGTCGGCAGGCCGGTGGAAGGGCCACCCCTTTGGATGTCCACGATGATGAGCGGAATCTCCAAGTTGACCGCCAGACCGATCGACTCAGTCTTTAAGTCGACGCCCGGGCCGCTCGTGGTTGTCACGCCGAGGGCCCCACCATAGGCGGCACCGATCGCGGCGCCGATGCCTGCAATCTCGTCCTCCGCCTGGACGGTGGTCACATCGAAGTTCTTGTGCTTGGACAACTCGTGGAGGATGTCCGAAGCCGGGGTTATCGGATAGCTGCCGAGGAACAGCTTGAGACCGGCAAGCTGCGCGGCGGCGATCAGACCCCAGGCGAGGGCAGTGTTACCGGAAATGTTCGTGTACGTGCCAGCCGGCAGTGGAGCCGGCTTGACTTCGTAGGTGTTGGGGAAAAGCTCGGCTGTTTCCCCGAAGTTCCAGCCTGCTTTGAAGGCCAAGGTGTTCGCCTCGGCGACCATCGGCGTCTTGGAGAAGCGCTGCGATATCCACTCAAGCGTCGGCTCCTGAGGCCGGGCGTAGAGCCAGCTGATAAGGCCGAGCGCAAAGAAGTTCTTGGAGCGCTCCGCGTCGCGTGGCTTGGTACCCGAAGGCTTTACCGCCTCTAGAGTCAGGCTTGTCATCGGCACTTCGAACACGGTGTAGCCGTCGAGGCTTCCGTCAACCAACGGGTTAGCCGCATACCCGGCCTTGTGAAGGGAGCGCTCGTCGAAAGAGTCGCTGTTGACGATCACGGTGCCGGAGGGGTGCAGGTCGGCAAGGTTGGCCTTCAACGCAGCCGGGTTCATGGCCACCAGGACGTTCGGGTGATCACCGGGCGTGAGGATGTCATGGTCGGATATGTGAACCTGGAAGGCTGACACGCCGGCGAGAGTGCCGGCCGGAGCACGGATCTCTGCTGGGAAGTCCGGCAGCGTGGAAAGGTCGTTGCCGAACAGCGCCGAGGAGTTAGTGAAGCGGTCACCTGTCAGCTGCATTCCGTCGCCGGAGTCCCCGGCGAACCGGATGACGGCACGGTCAACGTCGATGACTCGTACCGCACTGCGCTTGATGTCAGTCATGGGTCGTCCTTCCCGCTGATCGGCTCAGCCGGGCGTTTAGAAGCTAGCTTGCCGGTTAAGCCTACAGCGGGCACCGGCCACGGCGCAGGATCGGATTCGGGAGAAGTCGTTCAGGCCACTGTGATCGCCGGGTCCAGGTACACATCCTGAATAGCGTTGAGCAGCTCGACGCCCTGCGCGGTGGGCTTCTGGAAGGCTTTGCGGCCGGAGATCAGACCCGCCCCGCCGGCGCGCTTGTTGATCACAGCGGTGCGAACTGCCTGGGCGAGGTCGGAGTCCCCGGTGGACTCCCCGCCGCTGTTTATCAGCGGGATCCTGCCCATGTAACAGTTCACCACCTGCCAGCGCGTCAGGTCAATCGGATGGTCCGTGGTCAGCTTGTCGTAGACGAGAGGGTCTGTGCGACCGAAGCCGATGGCTCCGTAACCGTTGTTGTTCTCCGCCTGCTTCTGCTTAATGATATCTGCTTCGATGGTGACACCGAGGTGGTTTGCCTGACCAGTCAGGTCAGCCGCCAGCGAGTAGTCCACGCCGTCTTTCTTAAAGGCGCTGTTGCGCAGGTAGCACCACAGCACGGTGAACATCCCTAGCTCGTGGGCCTCGGCGAACGCGTCGGACACCTCTTGGATCTGGCGGGTGGCGTGCTCGGAACCGAAGTAGATGGTCGCACCGACACCGGCCGCGCCGAGGTCGTAGGCCTGGCGGGGCGAGCCGAACATGATCTGGTCGTACTGGGCTGGGTAGGTGAGAAGCTCGTTGTGGTTGAGCTTCACGATGAAGGGGATCTTGTGGGCGTAGCGTCTTCCTACGGCTCCGAGCACTCCGAGCGTCGTAGCCACGGCGTTGCAGCCCCCTTCGATGGCCAGCTCGACGATGTTCTTCGGGTCGAAGTACGCCGGATTGCGAGCGAACGAAGCTGCTCCGGAGTGTTCGATGCCCTGGTCGACAGGCAGTATGGACAAGAAGCCTGTGCCGCCCAGCCTTCCGTGCGAGTACATGCTCTGAAGACTGCGCAGGACCTGTATGGGCCGGTCCGACCAGCTCATAACAGAGTCGATTGCATCCGGCCCCGGCAGAACCATGCTGGACCCGTCGATACCGTTGCATTTGTGGGACAAAAGCTCGTCGGCTTGCGCCCCGAGAAGGCCGTGTAGATCCATCGCTTCGAACTCCCGTGATAATGCCCGACTCCGAAAGGGACCGGGGCTGGTGATCTTGCCCCAACACGCTAGCGAGCGTCACCACCGGCGGCCACTACCCACGGGTAGCCGCAGCGACATGGAGTCCCCTAGAACAGCGACCGCCGGGGGCTCCTGTGGCAGGCGCAGTACTAGT
>JAJZNG010000093.1 GCA_021847945.1 Actinomycetes bacterium
GAAGGCCCGACTTAGCATCCAAGCAGCCGACGGTGACGCACGCTGCGGGATCGTGCAGCTCGCCCGGGGATCCTTCGCGACGCCGTGCTTCATGCCGGTTGGAACTCGGGGGCCGGTGAAGCTCCTCGACGCTGCCGACCTGGACTCTCTCGGCCCCGAGGTGGTTCTCGCCAACACCTACCACCTGATGCTGCGACCGGGAGCCGAGGTGGTCGAAAAGCTTGGAGGTGTCGGAGGTTTCACCGGGTGGCCGGGTCTGATGCTGACCGACTCGGGGGGCTTTCAGGTGTTCTCCCTCGGAGCAGAGGTCGACGCCGGAGGGGTCAGCTTCAGGTCAGTCTACGACGGCTCTCGTCTTCGCCTCGACCCGGCCGGGGCGGTCAGGATCCAAGAGCAACTCGGTGCCGACATCCAGATGGCCCTCGACCACTGCTGCGGTCTCCCGGCGGCCGACGAGGTGATCCGCGGTGCTGCGGAGCGGACACTTGCCTGGGCGGCGCTTGCGAGGAGTGCTCACCGCAGGGAGGATCAGAGCCTGTTCGGCATCGTCCAGGGCGGCGTTTCGGAGGTACTTCGAGCCGAGTGCGCCGAGCGCACAGCGGAGCTCGACTTCGATGGCTACGCGATCGGCGGGCTGTCTGTTGGCGAGTCCAGGCAGGAAATGCTCGCAGCGCTGGCCGCTACGACACCGGGGCTGCCCGTCGACCAGCCCCGCTACCTGATGGGGGTCGGCGACCCGGTTTCGATCGTCCACGCCGTCGCCGCCGGGGTGGACATGTTCGACTGCGTCGCACCGACCCGTCTCGCCCGTCACGGCGTCGCCATGTCACGCGGCGGACGCATCAGGCTACGGTCGGCACGCTTCGCGTACGACGAAGGTAAGATCGATCCGGGCTGCTCCTGCCCTGTCTGCGTTCGCTACAGCGCCGGCTACATCAGGCATCTCCTCATCGTCGGCGAGCCGACGGCGGGGAGGCTGATAACTCTCCACAACCTGCATTGGATGCTCGAGTTCATGTCGACGATCCGTGACTCGATCAGCGCGGGCACTCTCGCCGCTACGGTTCGCGAGGTGGATGAAGCCTGGAGCGGTGGCAGTCTGCGCTAATGTCCAGCGAGCCCGACGCCGGGCCACTATCTGAGGGTTAACACCACCATGCACATTCTGCTCTCAACATTGGCGCAGAGCACGCCATCTACGACCGTAGCCAAGAGCACCTCCTCGTCGGGCTCCCTGACACCGTACCTGGTGCTGATACTCATCTTCGCCGGTGGGTATTTTCTGTTCATCCGGCCGAGGAACAGGCGGACCCGTGCCCAGCAGGCCACTCTGCGCCAGGTCGGTCTCGGCGACGAGGTCATGAGCGCCGGAGGGATCTTCGGCACGGTGGTGAGCGTAAGTCCCGACTCGGTCGGCGTGGAAGTGTCACCGGGTGTAGTGATGACCTTCCTTCCCAGGATGGTGAGCCGACGTCCGAACTCGCCCGCAGGCGGCCCGCCGCTGGGGGCGCCCCCTGCGCCCCCAGGTACGGGATACGAGGAAGAACAAGACGAGCCCGAAGGCTACGACGAAGAGTCCGACGAGTACGAAGACGCCGAGGACGGCGAGTACGAAGGGGACTACGAGTCGGACGACTCCGAGCAAGGTGCCGACAGCGAGGAGCCGGAGGGGAACGCGGAACCACCGCAACGCCCCGGGTCCCCCAGAGACTGAGATGAGACGGAGCCTCATATGGTCGCTTGTCTTCATCTTCGTGGTGGCAATCGGATCGCTAGCGGCGACTCTCGCCGCCGGGCACACCCCGCTCCTCGGCCTGGACCTGCGCGGCGGTGTCTCGGTGGTCCTGCAGCCGCAGGGTACAGCCGACGCGGCTGAGCTCGACCAGGCGGTGAGCATTATCGAACGGCGGGTGAACGGCCTCGGGGTCAGCAACTCCAACGTCACTAGACAGGGCAACGACGTGGTGATCGACTTGCCTGGGCTCAAGAACTCCCAGCAGGCCCTCGCCGAGCTCGGCCAGACTGCGGTGCTGTACTTCAGACCGGTGGACTGCGTGATACCCGCTTACGTCGCCCCCCAGAAGGCTTCGCCGGCCACCACGACGCCGGCGACGTCTGGAACTGCCGCCAAACCGGCCGGATCCACTGCCCCGTCCACGACGTCGCGGTCGGGGCTCGGGATCGCAGCCCAAACCAAGCTGACCGCCGCCTACCTCTCAGCCGGGTCTACCACCACGGCTTCCCCAGCTACCACGACGCCGGCGACGACGACCACACTGGCACCTGGAGCGGTCAACGCCACCACGGCTTGCTCAAGCACCAACCCTTCGTCTATTCCGACCACCACCCCGGCTCAGGACAAGCCCGGCTCGTCGGTCGTGCTTCCCGTCGACCCGGCCGCGTTCTCCACGGATCCGACCGCGCGCTACGTACTCGGCCCGGCCGACATGACCGGCTCGGTGATATCCAACGCCGTCGCCGAGGTCAACTCGACGACCGGCCAGTACACCGTAGCCTTGACGCTCAACTCCAAAGGCGCCGTCGAGTTCGACAAGATCGCTGCCGCACGGTACGCCTGCTATCAGCAGTCCCCCAGCAACCCACCGCCGTGCAGCGAGGAGGCCTTCGAGCTCGACGGCCTGGTCGAATCCGCACCGGACTTTCAAGCTTCGAGCTTCAACGGTAACGTGTCGATCAGCGGCAACTTCACCTCCGCGCAAGCGACCGCCTTGGCCAACGAGCTCAAATACGGGTCACTGCCAGTGCGTTTCGTGCCCCAGACGGTCCAGACGATCTCAGCCACGATCGGCAAGGACTCACTGCGCGCTGGACTCTTGGCCGGCATCGGGGGTATCGCGGTCGTGATGCTGTACATGCTCGCCTACTACAGAGCGCTCGGGCTGGTGGTCCTGGTCGGCCTTGGTGTCGGCGGTTCGATCCTGTACTCGATCCTCGCAGAGCTCAGCCAGACTTCTAACCTGACCCTCACGCTGGCTGGTGTAACCGGGATAATCGTCTCGGTAGGCATCACCGTAGACTCCTACGTGGTGTACTTCGAGCGGCTGAAAGACGAGGTGAGGGCTGGCAGGTCGGTCCGCCAGTCTGTCGAGAGGAGCTTCTCAAGGGCTTTCCGCACAGTCCTCACAGCTGACCTGGTGTCGTTCATGGCGGCGCTCATCCTTTACCTTCTCACTATCGGCGACGTCCGAGGTTTCGCTTTCACGCTGGGACTGTCGACCCTCCTCGATGTGTTCACCGCCTTCTTCTTTATCCGCCCGGCGGTTATCTGGGTCGGCCGGCGCCGCTCTATAACCGACAACCCGTTGTTCGGGATCGCCCGGGGCCTCGGCGCCAGGACGGGTTCGTAGCCGGTGGGCGCCGACACGAGACGCCCCGGGGCGTTCCGGAGGTTGTTCCGGGGGGAGACGTCTTTCGACTTCGCCGGTCGCTGGCGGAGATGGTTCGCTATCTCCGGGACGGTCATAGTCGTCGGGCTCGTCTCGCTCGGGGTCCGAGGTCTGAACTTCTCGATCGACTTCAAAGGTGGGACGGTGTGGAGTGTCCCCTCGAACGCGTCGGTATCTACTGTGCGCTCTGCTGTCGGGGCGGCGGTGCCGGGCTTCGGTCAGTCCACCGTCCAGATCCTGACGAACAGCCTTACCCACCAGCGGACCGTTCAGGTCGAAGCCGCTGCAAAGGTCACGGGCAACCAGGCGGAGGTGACGGCGGTGACCGACGCGCTGGCGAAGGTCGCTCACGTGTCTCCGAATGCAGTGACGCTAAGCGACGTCGGCCCGTCGTGGGGATCGATCATCACAGACAAGGCAATCGAAGCGGTGATCGTCTTCTTGGTGGCCGTGTCGATATACATATGGCTGCGTTTCGAAGGCAAGATGGCCGTCGCAGCCCTGACGGCACTTGTTCACGATATCCTCGTCACGGTAGGGATCTATTCGCTGTCGGGCTTCCAGGTCAGCCCTGACACGGTCATAGCCTTCCTCACCATCCTCGGGTACTCGCTCTACGACACGATCGTGGTGTTCGACCGTGTGCAGGAGAACACGCGCGGCCTCGCTTCGTCGAACAAGCTGACATACACCGACACCGTCAACATCTCGATGAACCAGGTTCTCGCGAGGTCTCTCAACACTTCGCTGGTTGCGATCCTCCCGATCCTTTCGATCCTGGTGGTCGGAGCTTGGATCCTCGGTGCCACAGCCCTCGAGG
The DNA here is from genome assembly GCA_021847945.1 of Actinomycetes bacterium. GTDB lineage: Bacteria > Actinomycetota > Acidimicrobiia > Acidimicrobiales > Palsa-688 > JAJZAM01. The sequence goes on from JAJZNG010000093.1 coordinate 4,228, forward strand.
ACTTCGGTCTCGCTCTAGTCGTCGGTCTGACAACCGGGGCCTACTCGTCGATCTTCATAGCGTCACCTCTGCTGGCCCTGATGAAAGAGCGTGAACCGCGCTACTCGGAGATCCGCCGCCGGCTCGGGTCGGCCCCGCGACGTAAGCTCACACCGGTGTTAGCAGCAGGTTCCGCCACGTTGGACGAAACGTCACCTGAAGGTGCTGAGCGTGGCGGAGCGACCCTGCCTGTCGAGACTCCCTTCGAAGGTCGCCCGTCCTCGCCCGCCGACTCTCCGGCCGCCCCTATCCCCCTTAGAGCCCCGACTCGGCCTTCTGGTGCAGTGCCGCCCCGGCCACGCAAGAAGGGTCGAAAGCGTTGAAGCCGCCCGGTCCTGGTGGCGTGAAGCGGCTAGAGCGCCGCCGCGGGTAGTTTGGAGAAGTGCACGCACCCCTAGGACAAGTCGAAGGCGACTACCGCAGCTTCATAAGGGACGTAGCAGACTTTCCCCATGCTGGTGTCGCGTTCAAGGACATCACACCTCTCCTGGCCGACGCTCAGGCGTTCTCCCGCTTGGTGAAGGATATGGCGCAGCCGTTTCGTGAAAGTGCCGTCGACGTCGTAGTAGGCATCGAAGCTCGCGGGTTCATCCTGGCAGCTCCAGTAGCTTTGGCTCTCGGAGCCGGTTTCGTTCCGGTCCGCAAGGCAGGAAAGCTGCCGTGGGCGGTGTACGAGGAGACCTACGAACTTGAATACGGCGCGGGCAGCTTGGAAGTGCACGAGGACGCGATCAGAGCCGGGCAGCGGGTTCTTGTCGTCGACGACGTCCTCGCCACAGGCGGCACGGCGGCGGCTGCTGCTCGCCTCGTCACCAAAATGGGCGGGGTGACCGCTGGGTTCTCCTTCGCCCTAGAGCTGTCCTTCTTGGAGGGACGCCGCAGGATTGCCGATCATTCTACTTTTTCCTTGGTGACATACCGATGAGCTGCCAGTAAGGAGAGAGACGCAAGTGACAAGGCAGGCGCCGTGAGCAGAGGCGACACGCTCAACAGGTCGAGGGCCGTAGTGACCGTCGAGCGAGTCCTCGCGTGGAGGCGTCAGGTGCAGACTGCCGACGCCCTGACTCCCCTCATCGCCGCCTTCCGGGAGCGCCACCCCCGTGACCCTCTCGGGCTGATCATCTCCGCTTACGAGACGGCGGCGGAGGCTCACGCCGGTCAACTGCGCAACTCCGGAGAGGCCTACATTAGCCACCCACTGGCGGTGGCGACTATCCTGGCGTCTCTCGGACTAGACGACGTCACGATCGCTTCCGCTCTGCTCCACGACGCCGTCGAGGACACGGCGGTCCGCCTTGAGGACCTCGAGGCTTCTTTCGGCCCCGAAGTAGCGTCGATAGTGGACGGGGTCACGAAACTCGACCGTGTCCGCTTCGACTCGCGCCAAGCTCAGCAGGCGGCGACGATGCGCAAGATGCTCGTCGCGATGGACAAGGACCCCCGGGTGCTTTTGATCAAGCTCGCCGACCGACTACACAACATGCAGACCATCGCCGCCATGCCCGAGTGGAAGCAGAAACGCTCGGCGCAGGAGACGCTCGACATCTACGCGCCGCTGGCCCACCGCTTCGGGATCCAGGACATCCGCTGGCAACTGGAGGACCTAGCCTTCGCAGCGTTGCATCCCCGCCGTTACGCCGAGATCGACCAGATGGTCGCCAACCGGGCGCCGGAAAGGGAGATCTACCTGGCCCAGGTGGTCGACCAGGTCAAAGAGCGCCTGGACGCCGCCCGCGTGGTCGCCCAGGTGACAGGCCGTCCTAAGCACCTGTACTCGATCTACGAGAAGATGGTCGTCAAAGGAAAGGAGTTCGACGACATCTACGACCTCGTAGGCGTGCGGGTCATAGTCGACTCTGTCAAGGACTGTTGGGCGGCGCTTGGAGCTGTGCACGGGGCATGGACGCCGGTTCCGGGAAGGTTCAAAGACTACGTCAACACCCCCAAGTTCAACCTATACCAGTCGCTTCACACCACTGTTGTGGGCCCTCAGGGCAAGATTCTCGAAGCACAGATCCGTACGGTGGAGATGCACCGGCGTGCCGAGTGGGGTATCGCTGCGCACTGGGGCTACAAAGAGAAGGCGACAGCGGCCGACGTGGCCTGGCTCCAGCGCATCGTCGAATGGTCCGCTGAGAGCTCCGACCCCTCGGAGTTCTTAGAGACCCTAAAGCTGGACCTCGACACCGACGAGGTGTACGTGTTCACGCCGAAAGGCGATGTCATGTCGCTTCCGACTTCATCAACTCCGATCGACTTCGCGTACGCAATCCACACCGAAGTCGGACACCGCTGTATCGGAGCGAAGATCAACGGTCGTCTCGTCCCCCTGGACTCCCGGCTCTCCTCGGGTGATACCGTAGAGATCTTCACCTCCAAGGTGCCGTCTGCCGGGCCGAGCAGGGACTGGCTGAAGATAGCTGCGAGCCCGCGGGCCCGTAACAAGATACGCCAGTGGTTCAGCCGGGAGCGCAGGGAGGACGCTATCGAGTCGGGCCGGGAGGAGCTCGCCAAGGCGCTGCGCAAGGAGGGTCTGCCCGTCCAGAAGCTAGCGGCCTCCCAGACCCTGGCCAAGCTGATCGAAACCCTGAACTACGCTGACCTCGAAGCGCTTTACGTTGCGATCGGCGAGAACCACGTTTCGGCGCAGTCGATAGCCCAGCGCGTTGCTAGGGACCTGCGCGGAGGCGAGCACGAGGAGCAGCTGCCCAGCACGGCCCGCCTGCCCCGCCGTGGTGGTCCCGCCAGGCGCGGTGTCGGTGTACACGTCGAAGGCTTAGACGACATGATGGTTCGCCTGTCGCGGTGCTGCACCCCGGTACCCGGCGACGAGATCGTCGGCTTCGTCACCAGGGGGAGGGGAGTGAGCGTGCACCGCACCGACTGCCCGAACGCGGCGGCGCTCGCATCGGGCGAGGTTGGCCGGATGATCGAAGTCGAATGGGACCAAGCGTCCAACGGCAGTTTCGTCGCCGCTGTCGAGCTCAAGGCTCTCGACCGAACCCGCCTCGGAGTGGACGTTTGGAAAGTGATATCCGACAACCACCTGAACATTCTGCGTAGCGAGTCCTTGACCGGGAGCGACCGGGTGAGCAGGATGCGCTTCGAGTTCGAGCTGGCCGACCCGGCTCATCTCGAGTCCGTGATCGCCGCCTTGAAGCGGATCGACTCGGTTTACGACGCCTACCGGGTGCTGCCCAACAGGACCTGAGCTCCCCGGCGGGTACGCTCGCTTGCGATGCCCGAGCTTCGCAACCCGCCAGGAACCTTCGACGTGCTGCCATCCGAGTCCGGACCGTGGCAGGAGATGCTCTCGACTTTCGCCTCCACAGCGGGCGCAGCCGGCTACGAGCTGATCGTGACGCCAACCTTCGAGGACGTCGGCGTGTTCACCCGGATCGGCGAGTCCACCGACGTCGTTCGCAAGGAGATGTACGACTTCGTCGACAAAGGCGGCCGGCACGTCGCCCTCCGCCCCGAAGTGACCGCCTCAGTCGTGCGGGCTTTCATCCAGCACCGGCCGGTGACCCCCTGGAAGGCATGGTACGCGGGCTCCAACTTCCGTTTCGAGCGTCCCCAGGCGGGACGTTTCAGGGAGTTCCACCAAGTCGGTATCGAAGCTTTCGGCAGCTCCGACCCCGACTTGGACGTGGAGGTGGTAACCCTCGGATGGGATTTCTTCGCCAGGCTCGGGATCAAAGGTGTGGACCTGCTCGTCAACTCTCTCGGGGACGCCGCCTGCCGGCCCGCTTACCGTCAGAAGCTCCTCGACTACCTGATGGCCCGCCGCGGCGACCTCTGCGAGGAGCACCGCGGCCGCGTCGAGGAGAACCCGCTGCGGGTCCTCGACTGCAAACGGGAAGCCTGTCGAGCTCAGACAGCCGGAGCGCCCCTTCAGGTGGACAACCTCTGCGACAGCTGCGCCGCCCACTTCGAGCGGGTCACGGCGGGCCTGTCAGCACTTTCGGTCCCCTACCGTGTCGAAGCACACCTGGTCCGGGGATTGGACTACTACACGCGAACCACCTTCGAATACGCAGGAACCATGCTGGAGTCGTCGCAGAACGCGTTGGGTGGCGGTGGTCGCTACGACGGCCTGGTGCAGGCCATGGGAGGGCCGCCAACCCCCGCCGTCGGCTTCGCGATAGGCGTCGAGCGGACCCTTTTAGCCCTCGGCGCCACCGGCACGTCTCCACGACCGCCGGCACGTCTCCACGCTTTCGTCGTGGACTTCGCCGGTGGCGACGCCGCCCGGGACATCACGCGCGAGCTGCGCCAGGCCGGTCTTAGAGTTGACCGGGCTTTCGACGACCGCTCGCCTAAAGCACAGTTCAAAGCGGCTGACCGCTCGGGAGCGAGGTTCGCTCTCGTCGTTGGGCCCGACGAAGCGGCAGCCTCGCAGGTGGCAATAAAGGACCTCTCAGGCGGCGAGCAGCACCCGGTGGGACGAGGAGATCTGTTGGAGACGCTGCGTGCCATGCTCGGAGCTGGCAGCGAGGCTTCCCTCCCCGGGCGGTCCCACCCCGGGTACAATCGGACACCTTGATAGCCGTACTGCTAGCTGTGGTCGCCACCACCGTCGTGGCTGTTCTCTTCGGGGCCGGTCTGTCGCTGCGGCGAAGCGCCCGGGAGCTCGCCTCGCTCGTCGAGGAACTGGAGGGGCACCTGCAGGTGCTGATAGGAGAAGCCGAAGAGACGATCGATGCCGCTAGGAGCGAGCTTGCGCGTGTCGACGAGCTGGTCGGCTCGGCGGAGGCTATAACCGCGACTGTCGGCTCGGCGTCGCGGGTCGCTCACGCCGTATTGGCGGCCCCGCTCATCAAGGTCGTGGCTTTCGGATCGGGCACCGTGCGCGTGGGACGGAGTCTGAGGAGGCGGGCCTGATGCCCAAAAGGACGCGGTGGTTGATCACCGGAGTGGCGCTCGGAGCTGGGGGTTCGCTGTGGGCTCAGCGTAAGGCCAAGACCGCGGCAGCTCACTACGGACCTGCTGGACTCGTAGAGGCGACAGGAAGGCGCCTCGTAGCTGCGCTCGCAGATGGGCGTGAGGCGATGCGGGAACGGGAAGCGCAGCTCAAAGGCACTTCGCCCGACGACGATCGTCGGGCTGGGCTGCGAAGCACGCCAGGGGGTCATTCGGGGCCCGCTGGCGCCCAGCCCAGCCGGGAAGGCGTCGCCGGCCCCCTTTCTAGCTTCCGGCGCCGTAACCTCTAGGCTTGGTCGGTCATGGACGCTAACGCCTTACGCCGCGCCTTCACCCAGTTCTTCGTCGACCGCGGCCATATGGCGGTGCCTTCGGCAGGTCTGATCCCTCACCACCCCCGGGCGCCCTTATTCACCAACGCTGGGATGAACCAGTTCATCCCCTATTTCCTGGGGGAGGAATCGCCGCCTTACCCGAGGGCTACGAGCATCCAAAAGTGTGTCCGGGTGCGCGGCAAGCACGACGACATAGACCTGATCGGACGCACGACCAGGCACCTCACGTTCTTCGAGATGCTGGGCAATTTCAGCTTCGGGGACTACTTCAAGGAGATGGCGATACCGCTGGCCTGGGAGTTACTCACCGAGGTCCTCGGCTTGGAAGCAGACCGTCTATGGGTGAGCGTGTACCGCGACGACGACGAGGCGGCCGGGATCTGGCGCAACTCGGTCGGGATAGCCCCCGAGCGGATCGTCAGGATGGACGAGGACAACTTCTGGGAGATGGGCGACACCGGACCGTGCGGGCCGTGCTCGGAAATCTACTTCGACAGGGGGCCGGAATGGGGGGAGGAGGGAGGTCCCGGCGTCGGCGGCGAGGAGCGCTACGTCGAGGTGTGGAACCTTGTTTTCATGCAGTTCGACCGTCAAAGAGACGGTTCGCTGCAGCCTCTGCCCAAACCGAACATCGACACCGGGGCGGGATTGGAGCGCATCCTCACCCTTGTTGAAGGGGTGCAGACGATATGGGATACGAGCGTGCTTCGTCCGGTCATCTCGGTCGCGGAGGCGCTCACCTCCAGGCGCTATGGGACAGACGAGGCGACGGACGTGTCGCTTAGGATCCTCGCCGACCACGCCCGTTCCGTGACGTTCCTTGTGGGTGACGGAGTCGTGCCGAGCAACGAGGACCGTGGCTACGTGCTGCGCCGGCTGATCAGAAGGGCCGTACGTCAGGCATTTGCACTGGGAGTGGACAAGCAGGTGACGCCCGCTCTGGTCGAAGCGTGCGTCGGGGTGATGCGCGAGGCCTACCCGGAGCTTGTCGCGTCCCAGGCTCTGATTACAGACATCGTGGCGAGGGAGGAAGCTCGCTTCCGTGCCACGCTGCGTGCCGGCCTGGCCATGCTAGACGCTGAGATCTCCTCCGGATCGTCGACTATCCCAGGCGAGGTGGCTTTCCGTCTGCACGACACCCACGGCTTTCCCATCGAGCTGACCAGGGAAATAGCCGCTGAGAGAGGGGCAGTCGTTGACGAGGACGGCTTCGCCAAGGAGATGACCCGCCAGCGTGACCAGTCGCGCGCCGGTGGCAAAGCCCCGGCCGGCAGCGACGAACGCCTAGGTGAGTACCGGAAGCTTCTCGCAGAGCGCGGGGCGACACTCTTCGTCGGCTACGAGACGACGACGGCTACTACCACCGTCACGGGGGTTATCCCCAGCGGGGACGACGAGGCGGAGATCTTCCTGGAGGCAACCCCCTTTTACGCTGAGGGCGGCGGCCAGGTCGGCGACGTCGGGTTCATCGAGACCGACTCCGGCCGGGCGGCCGTCACCGACACTACTCGGGCGCTACCCGACCTGTACCGCCACGTGGCGAGGATCGTCGAGGGTGAGATAAGGCCGGGTCAGGTTGCTACGGCGACGATCGACGCCGAGAGACGCAGCGCGATCCGCCGAAACCACACTGGCACCCACCTGCTGCACTCCGCTTTGCGCCGGGTTTTGGGCGAACACGTGAAGCAGCAGGGATCCCTCGTCGCTCCGGACCGGCTGCGGTTCGACTTCACTCACTACCATCCCCTCGGGGAGACCGAAATAGCCCAAGTGGAGGACATCGTAAACGCCCAGATCCTCTCCGACGGCGACGTCTCGGTCCGTGTCATGGCCAAGGTGGACGCAGACGCCGCAGGAGCCTTCGCCTTCTTCGAGGACAAGTACGGCGATCAGGTGCGCGTCGTTGCTGCAGGCCCAGCGTCCTTGGAGCTCTGCGGCGGAACGCACGTGCGCCGCCTCGGTGAGATCGGCCCGTTCAAGATCGTCTCCGAGGGGTCGATCGGCTCGAACCTGCGACGTGTGGAGGCCGTGACCGGCACGGCGACGCTAGAGCGGATGCGTCAGGCTGACCGGGAGATAACCGCTTGCGCCACCCTGCTTCGAGCCAGGCCCGACGAGGTCATCGAAGCCCTCGAACGTAGGCTGGGCGAACTGCGCGCTCTGCAGGGACGCCTGGAGGACATGGAGCGCTCCGCCCTCGACGGTCGCGCGAGGGAACTCGCCGGCTTGGCGGCCGGCACCACCCTGGTAGCCAGAGTCGACGGTCTGAACCCCGACCAGCTCCGGGAGCTCGCAGCGAAGGTCCGTAACGTCGCCGGCTTGGAAGTCGTCGTGCTCGGAGGCTCGCCAGATGGTTCCAAAGCGGCGCTGGCCGCAGTGGTGGCGAAAGGCTCGGCTCGAAGCGCCCCGGAGCTGATAGGGCCGCCGGCGCGTACCGTCGGCGGCGGAGGCGGGGGTCGCAACCCAGAGCACGCCACCGCCGGCGGGCGGGACCCGTCCCGACTCGACGAGGCCCTCGATGCTGTCCGGTCGGTCCTGGGAGCGTGAACGCGCCGGAGCTATCTGGCAGGGTCATCGGCGTCGACCTGGGATCCAAGCGTATAGGAGTGGCGGTCAGCGACTCTTGGCGTAGCGTCGCAACCGCAGTGACGGTCCTGGCTAGGGGCCCGCAGCGACGCGATGACCACGCAACGCTTGCTGGTATCGTCGAGCGCTACGGGGCAGTGGCGGTGGTGGTCGGTATGCCGTTGTCGCTGAACGGTGCTGCCGGCCCCGCGGCGACGGGCGTGCTCGAAGAGGTCGAACAGCTCCGCCGGGCGCTTCCGGTTCCCGTGGAGACCGTCGACGAGCGTTACACCACGGTCGTGGCGTCGGGAGCGATGCGAGCGACGGGGCGTAGAGCGAAACGCCAACGCTCCGTGATCGACGCGGCCGCCGCTCAGGTTCTCCTCCAGGGATGGTTGGACCGGGCGAAGGTCGCCTCGCGAGCCGAGCTTTGACCCACTACCGCGAGCCCCCTACCAGCCTGCGCCGGCCTCCCAGGCGTCGCCGGTCGACCGAGCGTCGTCTCGGCTCCGTGCGCTACCATCACGACGGGCCGAGGCGCTGGGTTGCAATCCTCGCGGCGTCGTTTGTCGTCGTGGGAGCGTTAGTCCTAGGAGGCGGGTTGTGGGCGAGAGCGCAGATAGACCCGGGCGGTCCGACCGGCGAGAAGGTGACCGTGGTCATACCAAAGGGTGCTTCGACGACGGCTATCGGCGACATTCTCGCAAAAGCAGGTGTGATCCACGACGGATCGCTCTTTCCCCTGTACGTGAAGCTAAAAGGGTCCGCTGTGCTGTACCCGGGCACGTACCACCTCGCCCGAAACTCTCCTTATTACCAAGCGCTCGCAGCCTTGCGAGCCGGTCCGAAACTCCTCGTAGACAAGCTGGTCATACCCGAAGGCTTCACCGTCGGCCAGATCGCCCAGGCTGTAGCGGCGCTGCCGGGGCTGCACCTGTCAGCAGCTGCGCTTCTCGGCGCCGTGGCCAGCGGGGCGGTGCGCAGCCCCTACGAGCCGGCCGGGGTGAACAACTTGGAAGGGCTGCTTTTCCCGGCGACGTACGAGGTTTCCCAGGACAACACCGTCATCGACGTGTTAGAGGAGATGGTCGGAGCTTTCGACGACCGAGCCGCTCAGATCGGTCTGACCGCAGCAGCGAAGAACCTGGGCTACAGCCCCTACCAGGTGGTCACCGTGGCGTCGATCGTCGAGCGCGAAGCGAAGTTCTCGTCTGATTTCGGTCCGGTGGCGAGCACCCTGTATAACCGTCTGAGGTTGGGAATGCCCCTCGGCGCTGACTCAACTCAAACCTACTACCTGCGCCAAAGCGACCCGACTCTCGTGCCAAGCGCAGCTCAGCTAGACCAGCCAAGCCCCTACAACACGCGCCTCAACAAGGGTCTGCCCCCAACCCCGATATCGTCTCCCGGCCTGGCAGCGCTGCAGGCCGCGGTAGCGCCACCTTCGACGAACTACTTGTACTTCGTCGAGGTCAACCCTGACGGCAAGCTCGGCTTCGCTTCCAGCACGACCGGGTTCGTGTCCCTGCAAGCCCAGTGCAAGGCGGCCGGGCTGTGCTGAGGACCCCGGGCCCAACCACAAGGGTGGCGGCGCTGATAGGTGATCCAGTCGCCCACTCAGTTTCGCCTGCTATGCACAACGCGGCTTTCGAATCTCTCGGCTTGGACTGGGTGTACGCAGCGTTTCGGGTAGCTCCGGGTGACGCCACCGCCGCGGTGGCGGCCGTCCGCGCTCTTGGGCTAGCTGGTCTGTCGGTTACGATGCCCCACAAGCGTGCAGTGGCGCTGGCGGTAGACTCGCTGGGATCGGTAGCCGCCCGTCTAGGCGTGGCGAACACCGTGTACTGGTCGCAGGACAGACCAGGCGAACTGGTCGGGGAGTCGACCGACGGCCCGGGCTTCTTGGAGGCACTACGCGATGAGGGTTTCTGCGTCGAGGGACGTACTGTCGTAGTGCTCGGCTCGGGGGGAGCCGCCCGCGCTGTCACCGACGCCGTATCCGGTGCCGGCGTCGGCGAGGTAACGGTCATCGGTCGGGACCTGACGAGCGCGGCGTCGTGCGCCGGGCTCGGCGGATCTAATGCTAAAGCCATCGGCACCGACGACGTTGCGGCGCTCAGGGAAGCCGTCCTTGAAGGTGATCTGATCGTCAATGCTACGTCGGTTGGGATGTCAGATATCCACCTGGTGCCAATGGACCTAACAGCGGAGTGGTTTCGCTCCGGCCAACTGGTGATGGACCTCATCTATCATCCGGCGACGACTCAGCTCATGCGCGTCGCGCAGGCCGGAGGGGCCCGCGTGCTGAACGGACTGTCGATGCTGGTTCACCAGGCGCGCCGGCAGGTGGAATGCTGGACGGGTATGGTCCCGCCGGTCGATGTGATGCGCGCCGCCGCAGAGGCAGCGATTCGTCACCGGAACGGCGAAAGCAGGTAAAGCCCGAGCTTAGCTGCGCCGATAGGACCCAAGTCACCCTATTTGGAGGTCCCCGCAGTGCTGCAAGGCTCGCTTCAGACAGTCGCAATCCCCGAGGTCCTACAGTTCTTGGAGAGCACCTCCAAGACGGGCGAGCTCGCTGTCAGCGGATCGAACGGGCGCGGTCGCCTCTGGTTCGACCGTGGAGTGGTGTCCGGCTTCGAAACGCACTCTAGCCGGGAGCCAGCAGAAGCCGTATTCGAGTTGATGGCCATCACCGACGGCGAGTTCGTCTTCACCGCGACTGAAAGTGCCGAGCCGGCTCCTACCGCGCGGACAGCAAGGCGGGAAGTAGGCCCTCTTGTCGCCGAAGCACAAGCTCTCGGAGAGGAGTGGAGCTCCATCGTCGGCGTCGTGGCATCCCTCGACCATCGCGTCGAGTTGGTCCCAGACGCTCCGAGCGACCCGGTCACGCTGGGCCGGAGCCAGTGGGCTGCCGTCGTGGCTGTCGGGTCTGGTCGCAGCGTCTCGGAAGTCATAGCCGGATGTGACCTAAGCGATATCGCCGGTTGCAGAGTGATCCGTGACCTAGTCGAGGCGGGAGTGGCGACGATCACAGACACGCCGACCGTTACCTCCGAGCCGGTGGTCGCCGATGAGCCGGTCGTGTTGGAGACCACGTCATACGAAGACGTCCATGTGACTGCCGAGGAAGTGTTGTCCACAGACGAGGAGTCACGGAGCGATCCGGGAGGAATACTCGGCTTCGACTTCGGGACGCTCGTCGCAGACTTCCCTGTCCCCGCAGCGACCGCGTCGCCCGAGGAGCCCGTAGACGAGGAACCCGTTCCTAGCGTGGTCGTCCCCGACGTCGCCTTCTCCGACGTGAACGAGCTACCCTCGTCGCCGGGGGAGTTCGCTACCTCCGAGACGTCCGCCGAGGACCGTTACGCGGCCTTGCGGGCAGCGATGCTCGAAGTCGGGGAGAACCTGGAGAACACTGTCGACACCGCCGCTGTCGACCCAGCCGGCTACCAGGGTGCCAGCGTAGAATACGGCGACGGCCATTTCGACGCCCTCGCCGACCGCGGGCCTTGGTCAGAGAGAGAACTGGCTCAGATCCACGAGTCCGGCATGTGGGACTCTCCAGCCGGTCCCGCTGACGGCCGAGGCTCCTACCAAGAGAGCTCTGAGTCCTACAACGGTCAGACGGGCTCGTCCCCAGAAGCGTCGGACGAACTCGGTACCGAAGAGGCTGATGGCGGCGAAGAGCCCGCCGAGGAGCCTATCAACCGGGGGTTGCTGCTCAAATTCCTCTCGTCGGTTCGCAACTGAACCGACCACGTGACGCCGACTCCGACACCAGAACCCTAAGTGACTTCACCGATGCCGCCACTGCCTCCGAATGCGGGTACCGGACTCGGCGACGACGACCGGCTGGGCGCCCTGCTTGTGGAGGGCGGCGTTCTGAGCCAGGATGCCCTGTCGCGCGCGATCCAACTCAGTGTCTCGCGAGGTGAGGGGCTAACCAGAGTCCTGATCGAGGAAAACCTCGTCTCCGAAGCCGACCTGGTCGCCACGCTAGCAAAGCACCTCAAACTGGACTACGTCGACCTTACCGACTACCCGGTTGACGCAGCGGCGGCGCGTCTGGTGAGCGACTCGCTGGCACGTCGCTACCTAGCCCTGCCGATCGGTTGGTTCGAAGGTCGGCTCATTGTAGCGATGGCAGACCCGTCAAACGTGTTCGCCATCGACGATATCCGGGCGGTCACCGGCGCAGAACTTCACATAGCCGTCGCTACCAGTAACTCAATCGTCGAAGCGATCGGAAAATTCCATCGGGTGATGTCCTCCGCCGAGGACGTCTCCGCGGAGGCTTCAAGCGTTTTCGACGAGGACACCTCCCTGGCTTCGGTCCGTGAGATCAGCGAGGACTCGCCGATAGTAAAGCTCGTAAACATCCTGATCGGCCAGGCGATCGCCGACCGGGCGTCGGACATACACATAGAGCCCGGTGACAACTCCCTTAGAGTGCGGTTCCGTATCGACGGCGTCCTCCACGAGGTGATGCGGCCACCCAAGAACATCCACTCGGGTATCGTCAGCCGCCTCAAGGTGATGGCAGACATGAACATCGCCGAGCGTCGAGTCCCCCAGGACGGGCGGATAAACACGAAGATCTCCGGTCGTGACGTCGACCTGCGAGTGGCGACCTTGCCGACCGTGCACGGCGAAAAGGTCGTCATGCGGGTGCTGGACAAGTCGACGGCTCTGCTGCGCCTGCAAGATCTCGGGTTCCTGCCCGAGAACATGGCTCGCTACGAGCAGTGCTATCGCAAGCCCTACGGGACAATCCTCGTGACAGGTCCCACAGGCTCAGGCAAGTCCACGACTCTGTACGCCACTTTGAACATCGTCAACGACGAGACCAAGAACGTGATCACAGTGGAGGACCCAGTCGAGTACCAGCTCCCGGGGATCAACCAGGTGCAGGTGAACACCAAGGCCGGGCTCAGCTTCGCAGCGGCGCTGCGAAGCATCTTGCGATCAGACCCCGACGTCGTCCTCGTCGGGGAGATACGCGACCAAGAGACGGCGATCATCGCGATCGAGGCCGCTCTGACAGGACACCTAGTCCTGTCGACGCTGCACACCAACGACGCCGCGTCGACGCCGAGCCGTCTCGTGGAGATGGGCGTCGAGCCGTTCCTGGTGGGCAGCTCGATCGACTGCGTGGTCGCTCAGCGGCTTGCTCGAAAGCTTTGCGCGCGCTGCAAACGCACTTATACCCCCAACAAGAGCGAGCTCGCCTCCACCGGTTGGGACTTCGAACGCCTCGGCGAGCCGGGGGAGTCCTATGAGACCTTCCAGCCGGTCGGCTGCGGCGCGTGCGGGGGAACCGGATATCACGGGCGCTTCGCCATCCACGAGGTGCTCGTCGTCACCGAGGAAGTCGAACGGGCGATAGTCGAACGAGCTCACACCGAGGATATACGCAAGATCGCCATCGGACAGGGGATGCTGACACTGCGCCAGGCTGGCATGGTCGAAGTCGCCGCCGGCTTGACGTCTCTGGAAGAGATCCTCCGGGTCATCGCCTGAAGGCTTTCGCGAGTTGACCTCTTCTACAGCCATGGACCCCACACACCGAAGGAGAAGGCATGCTCGCCACATCTAGGGCCGTCGGGGAGTTCCTCGTCGAACGCAAAGTCCTTTCCCGCGACTCGTTGGAGGCGGCTTTACGCCGCGAAGCCGACACCGGAGTGCCGCTGGCGAAGATCCTCTCAAGCGAAGGTCTCGTCGCCGAACGCCACCTCGTCGCCGCGGTAGCCGACCAGCTCGGACTTGCGATGTGGGACCCTGACGCCGAGCCGATACCGGCGATCCTCGGCGGGATGTTACCCGTCGGTCTCTGCCAGCGTCTGCGGGCTGTCGCTGTCGGAATGGACGGCACCGAGCTGATAGTCGCCATGGAGAACCCCATGGACCAAAAGGCGGTCGCTGACATCACCGCAGACACCGGCTGGCAGGTCCGTCCCGTGCTAGCCGCCGCCTCGGACATCTCCCTGGCGATAGAGGTCCTCTACGGCGTAGAGGACCATCCCGCCGGCGACACCGCCACCGGCGGCTCGCAGGCCAAAACCGCCACGGAACTGCACATAAACGACCTGCTTGGTGAGATGGTCGACCTCGGTGCGTCGGACCTTCACCTCAGCGCCGGGCTACCGCCGTGTGTCCGCGTCGACGGGTCGATACGGCCGCTTGCAAATCAGGAGGTCCTCACACCGTCGGAGATTCGGCGTCTGTTGTACTCCATCCTCACACAACGCCAGAGGGAGCGTTTCGAGGAGCACCTCGAGCTCGACACTTCCCACGTGGTGACCGGTGTCGGCCGCTTCCGTCTTAATGTGTTCATCCAGCGCGACTCCGTCGGTGCCGTCCTGCGGGCGATCCCCTTCAAGATCGTGCCGCTCGACGCGCTGGGCATCCCGGCGATCGTCGGAGGGTTCGCAAACCTCCAGAGAGGACTTGTCCTCGTGACGGGCCCGACCGGTTCGGGTAAGTCGACGACTTTGGCTTCGCTGGTCGACGTGGTTAACACCACCCGCCCCTGTCACATCATGACCGTGGAAGACCCTATCGAGTTCGTTCACAGCCACAAGAGGGCGGTGGTCAACCAGAGAGAGGTCGGCGAGGACACGAAGTCGTTCTCGTCGGCTCTCAAGCACGTCCTGCGCCAAGACCCCGACGTGATCCTCGTAGGCGAGATGCGCGACCTCGAAACCATCTCGACGGCACTGACCGCAGCCGAGACAGGCCACCTCGTGTTCGGGACCTTGCACACCCAAGACGCCCCCCAGTCGATCGACCGGATCATCGACGTGTTCCCCTCCCACCAGCAGCAGCAGATCCGGGTGCAGCTCGCGTCGGCACTGCAGGCGGTTGTCACCCAGCAGCTGCTTCCCCGGGCCAACGGCAGGGGCCGGACCGTCGCCTGCGAGGTGATGGTCGCCACCCCCGCTATCCGAAACCTAATCCGGGAGGGAAAGACCCACCAGGTGTACAGCTCGATGCAGGCCGGCGGGCAGTTCGGCATGCAGACCATGGACCAGTCCCTCGCTGCTTTGGTCCGCTCGTCGGCGATAGGGCTCGACGTGGCGCTGGAACGCTGCCACAACGAGGACGACCTTCGCCGTCTCGTCGGAGGCGCTCGCTGATGCCAACCTCTTACGCCTATAAGGTTCGCGACACCGCCGGCAAGGTGATATCCGGGTCGATCGACGCAGAGAGCACGGCTCTAGTCGCCAACCGTCTCCGCCAGATGGGATACGTCCCGATCAGCATCGACAAAAAGGCCGGCCCTGGCCTCAAACGTGAGATCGCCATCCCGGGCTTCACGAACCGGGTGAAGCTCAAAGAGATCGCAGTGTTCAGCCGCCAGTTCGCCACGATGGTGGCGTCTGGTCTCACACTTCTGCGCAGCTTGTCGATCCTCGCGGTTCAGACCGAGAACAAGCAGCTGGCTACTGTCATCGACCAGGTTAGAGGTGACATCGAGTCGGGCTCGTCTCTTTCGCAGGCGCTGGGACGTCACCCCAAGGAGTTCAACAACCTCTACCGGTCGATGGTCAGAGCGGGCGAGGTCGGCGGTAGCCTCGATCGCACTCTCACAGACCTGGCTGACACCATCGAGAAGCAGGTCGCCCAGATCG
>JAJZNG010000199.1 GCA_021847945.1 Actinomycetes bacterium
TCCGTTGTGATGCCGACCGCCTCGAGCACCCTTTGGAAAGCTGATCACCGCCGCCTTTTAGCCCGAGCGGTTTCCGGAACGCGGGCGTCGCCGGGCTCATCCTCGAGCTCCCGGAGAGCCCGTCAGCGACGCTTCCGCCACTTTTGATCCCAGAGCGGGAAGTGTGATCGTGAAGATGGCTCCCCCTCCTGCTGCGTTGCACGCCTCGGCCTTGCCGCCGTGCTCGCCCGCTATAGCGGCCACGATGGACAGGCCGAGACCAGACCCGCTGCCCACGCGGGCTTTGTCTCCCTGCCAGAAGCGGTCGAACACGTGAGAGAGGGCGTCGGCGTCGAGTCCTTGGCCATGGTCACGCACAGATATGACCGCCAAGTCTCCATGCCGGGTGCATGTGACCTCTATCGGCGTGCCAGGAGGAGTGTGGTGAAGCGCGTTGGAGAGCAGGTTGGACAAGGCTTGGCGTAGGTGCGCTGGGTCACCCAAGACGTTGACCGGTTGGGGAGCGTCGAGGCTGACCTGCCGGGAATGGTCGACGGCGACAGCGTCCGTGCACGCGTCGGCGGCTAAGACGCTCAGGTCGGTAGGCCGCATGTCCACTGTGGGGTTCTGATCCAGGCGGGCCAGCAGAAGGAGGCTCTCGACGAGCCCCTTCATCCGGGCGGACTCCTGTTCGATCCGGCGGAGGATCGTTGGCAAGTCTACCCTGGCTTGCTCGCCGTTCAACCTGAACAGCTCGGCAAAGCCTTGTATCGACGTGAGTGGAGTGCGCAGCTCGTGCGAAGCGTCGGCGAGGAACTGGCGAAGCCGGACCTCGGTGGCTTCGCGCTCTGCGAACGCCGCTTCTATGCCGTCGAGCATGCTGTTGAGCGCGCTGCCTAGCTCACGAACCTCGCTGGCCGAGTCCCCAGGGTCGACTCTCCGCCCGAAGTCTCCGGCGGAGATCTGACGAGCGGTAGCAGCCATCTTCTCCAACGGTCGCAACCCGCGCCTCAGGACAAGCCAGGTTCCGACCGATACGACCAAGACCAGACCGGCGATTGCTGTAGCTTCGATCACGAGCAGGTGGTCGAGTGAATCCGTCACCTGGGTTGTCGGCGTCGCCAGTACGGTAGTGAAGCCGCTTGCACTTTTGGTGACGATAACCCGGAAACGAGTTGATCCCCTCGTGGATCTCACCGTGAGCAGGCGGGTTTGCGGGCCGGTGGCTCCGAGACCGCCGGGTAGGGCGGGTCGCGAGGTGCCACTCTCGTAAGATCCCTGGGCGACGATGGCACCGCCTGGGGCGATCAGCTCGGCGTAGGAGCCCGGCGGGAAGGTCGCCGACGGAACCTCCTGCTGCCCGCTCGGCGAGGAGGCTGGCCCGAACCCGCTGGGCTGCGAGCCTGAAGGCGCAGATGGCCCCGACAGCCAGAAGCCGGTGATTTCCCTGCCCGAAGCCGCCTCAGGGTTCGTTACGTCCGCAGTCCCCGCAGCGGGAGCACTGGAGCGTTCGCTACCGTCGCGCCCATCGCTCATCGGAGGCCCGAAACGTGGGCCAGCGGGAAGGCCTCCGGGAGCGGAGATCCCTGCTGCTGCGTCCAGGTAGGCGCTGACGATGCTAACCGAGCTTTTAAGTTCGTTGTCCAACAGCTGGTAGCGGGACCGGCTGTACGCGATGTAGGTGGCGGCCACGAAAGCGCTCTGGGCCAAGACCACGAGGATCACGAGGGCGGCTACGAGCCTCGACCTTAGAGTCAACTTCGAGGCAGCCTCAAGCTGTAACCGACCCCCCTGATCGTGTGGATTAGGGGCGGTCCCTCTGCGTCGACCTTCGAGCGAAGGTAGCTGATGTAGGTGTCCAGGACGCTGGTGCTCGAAGTGAAGGTGTACTGCCACACCTCTTCGAGGATCTGCTCGCGGGTGACGACCTTCCTTGCGTTCGCCATCAGCAGATGCAGCAGCCTGAACTCTGTCGGGGTCAGCTCGATCAGCCTCCCGGACCTCCAAACGTCCCTCGTGTCCTCGTCGATTTCTAAGTCTGAGAACACCAGGCGCCTCGGACCCTCAGAGGCGTCCCCGGAGCGGCGCAGAACCGCCCGGACACGTTCCACGAGCTCCTCGACGCTGAAAGGCTTGGTCACGTAGTCGTCGCTGCCCAAGCGCAGACCTTCAACCTTATCCTGGGTGCTGTCGCGCGCTGTCAAGAAGATTATAGGAACGTCTTTTGCGGGCCCTTCGCTGCTTCGAAGCCGCCTCGCTACCTCGAAGCCCCCTAGATCGGGGAGCATCACGTCCAGCACGACTAGGTCGGGGACCCGGTCCCTCAGGGACTCTATGGCGGAAGCTCCCGACGAGACCTGCTCGACGGCGAAGCCGTTATAGCCGAGCGCCATAGCCAACAGTTCTGTTATGTGCACCTCGTCGTCCACGACGAGAACCCGGGGCTTCGATGTCGAGGTGGTGGCCACCTGCGACCCTACGTCAAGGGGGGATTGGACGCTGTCCATAGACGTCAGTGTCGGCAGTCAACCTGGGAGAATCCTTCGAGAAACCTTGGAAAAAGGACATAGTTCACCTGCCCTTACGCCCCTTGCGCCG
Organism: Actinomycetes bacterium; assembly: GCA_021847945.1. Lineage (GTDB taxonomy): Bacteria > Actinomycetota > Acidimicrobiia > Acidimicrobiales > Palsa-688 > JAJZAM01. The sequence continues at coordinate 2,578 of JAJZNG010000199.1, forward strand.
CTTCGGCGGGGGTGGCAGGCCGGCAAGGCCGTCGGCGGTGTTTGCCATCCTAGTGGTGGGCCCCCGAGCCCATCCGGCGTCGGAGACGAGGCGTGCCTCCTCGAAAAGGCAACCATCAGGGCAGTCGAAGGGACCTTCGGTATTGACCGAAAGCCGGCATCGCTGCACCAAGTCCCCGCTCGGAGTGCTTCGACCGAGGTAGTGACGGCAGTTCTCCTTTATTGCCACACCGGTATTCTGACACGGCGCTTTGGTAGTAGCCTCGCAGGCGATGCCCGAACGCCCGGTCAGCGATGTGGACTTGGTCCGCTGGAGCGAGTCGTTGGCAGGCATCGCAAGGACGGGACTGGCTTTTACCGAGAGCCTCTACGAGCGTGAGCGCTTCGAGGAGGTCCTCAAGATCGCGGCCGACATACGAGTTGCCTCTAGCTCCGAAGGGGGAGGCTTCGATGCCGCCGAGGTCGTAACCGCCTGGTTGGACAGCGTCGGGGCGGGGGTGGCGGGGTACGTCACACCCAAGGTAACGGTGGGGGCGCTCGTCGGCGACGACGACGGAAAGCTCCTGCTGATCCAGCGTGCAGACTCGGGTGTCTGGTTGTACCCGACGGGCTGGGCGGACGTCGGCTATTCGCCGGCGGAAGTAGTTGTTAAAGAGGTTGAGGAGGAGTCGGGAATTCAGGCCGAGCCTCTGAGGATCGTCGCGGTGTTCGACGGGTTGAGACTAGGAGCTACCGGACTCCCGTTCTACTCGCTGGTATTCCACTGCAGGGCAGTCGGCGGATCTCTCAGGCGTCACCCTCTGGAGACCACGGACGTCGGGTGGTTCTCCGAGGACGAGCTGCCTTCCCCTTTAGCTGGGGGAGGTCGCTGGGTGCGTCTGGCTTTCGACGCGATCAGGGGACTTCCCTGCGAGGTGGCCTTCGACCGGCCCCGTCCCAGCGCGTGGAGGAGTTGAACACCTGCTCCGCCAGTCTTTCGGGGTCCGCCCGGCGGCGTCACGCCTAGGCTCGGCCGAGCTCAAGTCAGCGCTTTCGGCGCTCGGGGAGGCCGGCCGTACCGCTAAGGCCCTCGACGCGGCAGTCGACGAGACGATGCAAAAGTTAGCCTCGCTGAGCCCGTTGTCCAGCGTGCTGGGCGTGGATTACATGGACCGGCTGGCCCGGCCGGTGGCGAGCCTCACGCCGGTGATCGGAGTTGCCTTGGTAGGTAGGGCCTACGTGGCTCATATGACGCTAGAGCGTGACCCAGCGCGCTTTGGCGTCACCGACCTGCCGGTAATCGGAGGGCTTCCAGCCCCGAAGAACGGTCGCCTACCCCAGGATCTGCTGTCACGGGTGGTGAAGGCCAGCCGGGGCCGCGGTTTTTGGGCGCTTTGTGCCCTGGGTCCGGGGGAATGGGATGGCTTCGTCACTTGCCTAACCAAAAGAGCCCACGACCTCGCAGGGTCAGCTGGCGAATACGTGGCGACCGACGTGGTGGACGGCGTGGCCCGCTTCGCCTGGGTTCTCCGCCAGGCTGACCTCTTCTACGGTTACGAACCCGAACTTACAGGCTGAAAACTGGCGAGCGTTGACGCTACCGCCTTTTGGGAGCAAGCCGTCGATCCACCCCCTGAAGTGGCGAGCGTCTCTCAGTCGCTGCTTCGGTGATCTTCGAGGAACTGCTCTACTTCGGCGGCAAGGCTGTGGGAGTCCTCCAAGGGAAGGCTTTTCTCCTCGGATACCTCCCCCCAGTCCGCGTCCCCCTGACTTTCGAGGGCTGCCACGTACGCTGCTGCTTCGGCGTCGTCTGCGATGCGCTCGTCGACGCGCCGCTCGTAGTCGCGGGCGGCGACCCGCAGCTCGTGGGCGTCGACTGGCGCTCCGAGCAAGCCGCTGGAACGCTCGACCAGGGCCAGGGCCGCCTTCGGCGACGTCAACTGGTGCACGTAGTGAGGGACGGCCGCCCACAGCGACGCCGTGGGGATCCCACTGGCGCTGAACGCATCGCTTAGGACCCCGATGATCCCCGTAGGTCCTTCGTAGCGCGGGCGGACCAGGCAAAGTCGCTCGGCGAGCTCCCGGTCGTCCGACGCTCCTGAGACGCGTGCTGGGGCGCTGTGGGGGACGTCGGCCAGCAACGCGCCGAGGGTTACGGCCATCTCAGCCCCCAACTGCACGGCGGCCTCAACAACCAGGGCGCAGAAGGTCTTCCAGCGAAGCTGGGGTTCGACCCCTCGAACTATTACCAAGTCGTGATGGGACCCGGGTATGCGAGCTCCGAGGATCTCGGTGTCAGGCCAGATGATCGCCCTAGTAGAGTCCTCACCGACGGCCACCTCGGGCCTGGTCGAAGTGAAGTCGTAGAACTCCTCGGCGTCGATGGTCGCAACCGGTTCTGCCCGCCATGCCCTGGCAAGGTACGAAGCGGCGAGCGAAGCCGCCTCACCGGCATCGTTCCATCCTTCGAAGGCGACCACGAGGATCGGCCGCCGCAGGGTCATGTCCTGTTCCCAGCGCAGTGACTGCACTCATTGACGATACCCGCCATCGAAGCCAAATCGCGAGACCCCGGCACCTTGGGCCTTCCTTGGTCGTAGCCTCTGAAAGCGTGGAGTTCTCCCAGCCGACCCAATCATGGTTCCAGGCGGCGTTCGAGGGCCCGACCGAGGCGCAGACGCGCGGCTGGGAATCAATCGCCGGAGGGGACCACACCTTGATCCTCGCCCCGACCGGCTCTGGCAAGACCCTGGCTGCTTTCCTGTGGGCGCTGGATCGGCTCTTCACTACGCCAGGCGGGATGGGTTGCCGTGTCCTCTACGTCAGTCCGCTCAAGGCCCTCGCTTATGACGTGGCGCGCAACCTTCGCGCTCCGCTCGCCGGCATAATGATCCAAGCAGCCCGGTCCGGCGTCACACTTCCCGAGGTCCGGGTCGGGATCCGAAGCGGGGACACCAGCCCTCAGGAGCGTCGCGAGATGGCGCGGCGGCCACCGGACATTCTTATAACGACCCCCGAGTCGCTTTACCTGCTGCTCACCTCGTCCGCAAGGGGCGTTCTGAGAAGCGTTGAGCACGTGATAGTCGACGAGATTCACGCTGTCGCCGGCACGAAGCGTGGCGTCCACCTCGCCTTGTCACTGGAGCGTTTGGAGGACCTGACAGACCGGCCCCCTCAGCGCATAGGACTTTCAGCGACCCAGAGGCCCCTTGACGAGCTCGCCCGATTCCTTGGCGGTTACGCGAACGGCCTGCCCAGGCCTGTGAACGTGGTCGACGCTGGGGTCCGAAAGGCCATGGAGTTGAAGATCGTCGTACCCGTGGACGACATGGGGGACCTGGCCCGACCTGCTGGCGACCACCTCGGCGGGCCTGCCATCACCGCAGGTGAGCCCGGCTCACAACACTCCCTTACACCGGCGGCCGGATCCATCTGGCCCGCCTTGTACCCGGAGCTTCTCAGGCTGATACGCCAGCACCGCTCCACCCTGGTGTTCGTCAACTCGCGGCGGCTTGCCGAACGGTTGGCGGCGCGCCTGAACGAGATGGCAAACGAGGACACGACATGGACCGCCAGCGCGTCAAGTTTCATGGGTCAGGGAGCACCCAGCGAACTGGTTCGGGCTCATCACGGCTCGATAGCGCGCGAGCAGCGACTCGAGATCGAGAACGCCCTCAAGGCGGGCACTCTCCCGGCCCTGGTAGCCACGTCGAGCCTGGAGCTCGGAATCGACATGGGATCGGTCGACCTGGTCGTGCAGGTCGAAGCGCCTTCGTCTGTGTCGTCGGGACTTCAGAGGATAGGGCGCGCCGGTCACCGGGTTGGCGAACCCTCCAAGGGCAGGATCTTCCCGAAGTATCGCCACGACCTGCTTGTTGCAGCAGCGGTCGCCGAGCGGATGCACGCAGGTGCGGTTGAGCACACGAAAGTCATCCGGAACCCTCTGGACGTGCTCGCTCAGCAGATCGTCGCCGAGGTCGCCGCGGCCGGCGAGCCGGTAGCGGTCGAGCGGATCGCGGCTATGGCGAGGCGGGCTTACTCCTTCGAGGAGCTGCCAGACGACGCGTTGCACGGGGTGCTTGACATGCTGAGTGGGCGCTACCCCACCGACGAGTACGCAGATCTGAGGCCGCGTCTCAACTGGGACAGGACTGCATCGACCCTCGAAGCCCGCCCCGGCACGCGGATGCTGGCAGTCACCTCCGGCGGTACCATTCCCGACCGGGGTCTCTACGGGGTCTTCACACCGGCAGGCGGCCGGGTCGGCGAGCTCGACGAGGAGATGGTCTACGAGTCCCGGGTCGGGGAGACATTCCTCCTCGGCGCCACTACCTGGCGGATCCTCGACATCACCCGGGATCGCGTTGTGGTCGAACCGGCCCCGGGGATGCCGGGCAAAATGCCGTTCTGGCATGGCGACACTCCCGCGAGGCCCTACGAGCTGGGGGTTGCGATCGGAGCGTTCACCCGCACACTCCGGGATCGCTCCGACGAGGACTTAGTGGTGTCGTGCGGTCTCGACCAGCGAGCGCTCGGCAACCTCCGCCGCTACGTGGACGAGGAGAGCGAAGCGACCGGGGGTCTCGTCGCGTCGGACCGCCAGATCGTGGTGGAGCGTTTCCGCGACGAACTGGGCGACTGGAGGGTGGCGATCCTCTCCCCGTTCGGAGCGAGAGTTCACGCTCCTTGGGCTCTTGGAATCGAAGCTCACCTTGAGCGGCGCCTCGGGATTTCGTGCCAGGCGTTGTGGAGCGACGATGGGATCATGATTCGTTTCGCCGAGGCGGAAGTACCCCCGTCGCTTGGTGAACTGCTGATAGACCCGGACAGCTTGGACGAGCTTGTGGTAGCTGCCACGGGGGGATCGTCGCTGTTCGCGGCCCGCTTCCGAGAGAACGCCGCCCGGTCGCTACTGCTTCCCCGTCGCAGGCCGGGTAGCCGCACGCCGCTGTGGCAGCTACGCCAGCGTGCTGCGGACCTGCTTGGCGTAGCGACACGTCACGGTTCGTTCCCCGTTCTGCTCGAAACTTACCGTGAGTGCCTCCAGGACGTCTTCGACCTTCCAGCCTTGGAGAGTCTCCTAAGAGACGTGCGGGCCAGGAGGGTGAACATGGATGAGGTCGAGCTCGCCGACCCTTCACCTTTTGCAAGCGGCCTTGTCATGTCGTTCATAGCGCAGTTCATGTACGAAGGCGACGCCCCCATAGCCGAGCGTCGAGCGCAGGCTCTCACGTTGGACCGCAGGATGCTCTCCGAACTGCTCGGATCTGACGAGCTTCGGGACCTTCTCGATGCTGACGTGCTCGACGATCTCGAAGACGAAATGCAGTTCCGCAGAGAAGACCGCCGCGTGTCCAGCCTCGAAGGTGTGGTCGACCTGCTTCGCAGGATAGGGGACTTGTCAGCCGGGGAGCTGGCGCAGCGCTGCAACCCGGAGGGGTTGGCCTCGCAAGCTTGGGAGGTTCTTGTCGACGCTCGTCGGGCTGTGGTGCTGCGCGTCGGGGGCGAGCAGAGGCTCATCGCGGTCGAGGATGCCGCTCGCTATCGCGATGGCGTCGGAGTGGCGCTTGCGCCGGGGATCCCCGACGCCCTCTTGGAACCAGCTCCGGACGCCCTGATCCAGCTGGTCCGACGATGGGCCAGAACTCACGGTCCTTTCGACGTCGACCAGCCGGCCGAGCGTTTCGGCGTCAGTCGGGTTGAGATGTCAGCGACTCTTGACGTCCTTGTTAGTGGTGGAAAGCTGCTCAAGGGAGGCTTCCGACCAGGTGGGGCGGGTGGGCAGGAGTTCTGCGACGCCGAGGTGCTGCGGGTCGCCCGGCGCCGGTGCCTGGCGGCCCTTCGTAAAGAGGTAGAGCCGGTTGACGCAGCGGCCCTCGCCGGTTTCCTCCCGGTCTGGCACGGAGCGGCAGCGGTCGGGGAGAAAGCCGAGCGCGGGGGGCCCGACCGTCTCTTGGAGGTGATAGGACAGCTCGAGGCCCTGCCCTTGGCCGCTTCTCATCTCGAGGCCGATGTGCTCGAACAGCGGGTCAGGGGATACCAGGGGCAGCTACTCGACGAGCTCGTAGCCGCCGGAGAGGTGATGTGGGTGGGAGCCGGTTCTCTGGGCGCCTCCGACGGGCGGATCGTCCTGGCCAGACGGGACCAGGCGGAGATCCTTCTGCCCCGCTTCGGACATACGGGAGCTAGGGCAGCCGACTTCGACAGTGACGTCCACGAGCACATCAGGGAGACTCTTGGTCTACGAGGAGCGTGCTTTTACCGTGAACTCGTCGCTCCGCGCTGGACTGACCGGGATCTCACGGCGGCAGTCTGGGACCTTGCATGGGCGGGGGAGGTTACCTCCGACAGCTTCGCTGCGCTTCGAGCCGTCACTCGCAGTCAACGGGTAGCGCGTCGCGGCCGGTCGTCGTCGAAGTCGCTCGGGCCGGGTTCATCCGGTTTGTCGCGGCACCACTTAGGGTTCCGGCCGGCCGCGCCACGCGGGGCGGTGCCGGCTGCCTTGCAAGGCCGTTGGTCGCTAGTGGATCGCGAGCTCGGCCCCTCCCGGGGCGTGTCAGCCTCAGCTGCGGCTACGGACTCCGCCGTTGCTGCGGTTTCGGTTCTCATGGAGCGCTACGGTGTCCTCACCCGCGACGCTGTGCGATCAGAGTCGCTGCCGGGCGGTTTCACGTCCGTCTACCAGGTTCTTCGAAGCCTTGAGGAGGCGGGAAGGGTCCGCCGCGGCTACTTCGTGGCAGGATTGGGAGCCGCCCAGTTCGCCTTGCCAGGTGCCGTCGACCGCCTGCGCTCCGAGGTGCGCGACGCATCGTCACGTCAGGTGGGCGGCGGCCACAGAGTCCACCTGCTTGCAGCCACGGACCCGGCTAATCCATACGGCGCCGCACTGGCCTGGCCGGTGAAAGGGCCCAGCCGTTCCGTCGGCGCGTACGTGGTCCTCGTCGACGGCAGGGGATGCGCGTACATCGAGCGGGGACTTGGCGGGTTGACGGCACTAGCGGACCTCGACGGGTCGTGGGAGGTGGCGGTCTGCAGGGCGCTCGCCGGCGCGGTCGGAGAGAGGCGCTGGCCTCGACTAGTCCTGAGTCGATACCCCGAAGCCCTCGAAGGTCCGCTCAAGGACGCCGGGTTTCTGCCGGGCCCCAAAGGAATGGTTCTCTATCACCGCTAGGGTTTGCGCCGTCCGGTCATCGTCGACGAAGGCTATCGTCGGGTGGTGTTCGTGATCGAAGAGGCGGGATCGGTAACCGATGAGCTCGTCGAGGCTATCGGCCATCTCCTGCCGTTCCTGTCTTCGAGCTCGTCGCCTCCGAGTACGGAAGAGCTCGAAGAGATAGTGGACTCCGCCGCCACGGTTCTCTTAGTAGCGCGTGATGGCGCAGGAGGCCCCATTGTGGGAACCTTGACGCTGGCGTTGTTTCGGATACCTACAGGCGTCCGAGCTTGGATCGAGGATGTCATCGCCGACGAGGCTGTACGAGGCAGAGGTTGCGGGGAGGCCCTGACCCGGGAGGCTCTAAGGATCGCGTCGCAGCGTGGTGCACGAACCGTGGAGCTCACTTCGAGGCCCTCCCGGGAGGCGGCTAACAGGCTTTACCGCCGGATAGGCTTCAGCCCCCGGCAGACGAACGTCTACCGTTACGAGATGTAGTCCTTTCTGGGGCGGCAGGCAGGCCTCAAGGCTTGGCCCGCATGTCGAGTTCCGTCTACCCGTCGTGCGCCGAGCCGAAGTCCGGACCGAGCTCCTCTACTTCGAGGAGGGTGAACCCGTCGATGATCGTACGCAGAACCTGCTTGGCGACTCTCGGGTCGAGTCCCGCATCCTCGGCGAGGCCGCCGATCCGGTCGAGCATGCGCTCTTCGCGTGCCCTGTCGACTACCGCCATGTGACGCGCCCGCTTGTAGTGGACTACCTGCCCGACTAGGCGGGCCCTCTCGGCGAGCAACGCGACCAGACGGCGGTCGACTTCGTCGATTCCCCGGCGGATAGCCTCAAGGTCCGGGTTCGGGGCTTCGCTCGGCGCTGATGGAATGTAGTCGTCAGGCATCGCGACCATCTTCGCATGAGACGTGCCGGCAGCGCTCGCAGCTGAAAGCTAGGGCTTCGAACTCCGATAGGCGCCGCGGGTTAATCCGCGGGTAGCATGCCCACGAAAAGAGTTCCTTTCTCCGATAGGGGGAGCAGTGGCCGAATCGATTACCGTCACCGACAACCGGACAGGCGAGGTGGTAGAGATACCTTTAACGGACGGGGGGGTGTCGGCAGACGAGTTCCGTAAGCTCCTGCCCGGCATCTGGTTCTACGACCCCGCCTTTATGACCACCGCTCTGGCATCGAGCACCATCACCTACCTCGACGGTGACGCTGGGATATTGCGGTATCGGGGATACCCCATCGAGCAGATCGCAGAGTCCTCCACGTACCTGGAAGTCGCCTACCTTCTCATCCACGGAGAGCTCCCCGACTCCCAGCAGCTCGACGTGTGGAGCGACGACATCCGCCACCACACCTACATTCACGAGAATTTCCGTAAACGCTTCGTAGACAGCTTTCACTACGACGCCCACCCCATGGGGATGCTCGTGTCGGGCATAGCAGCACTGTCCACCTTTTACCCGGAGGCCAAGCAGATCTCGGACCCGGCCGTAAGAGCCCGACAGATCGTGCGCTTGATCGCCAAGGTACCAACCCTCGCAGCAGCCTCTTACCGTTACAGCAGGGGGATGCCGTTCGTCTTCCCGGATAACTCACTCAGTTTCACCGAGAACTTCCTGGCGATGATGTGGAAGGTGGCTGAACCCCACTATGAGCCGGACCCGATTCTGGCCCGCGCCCTTGACGTGCTTTTCATTCTTCACGCCGACCACGAGCAGAACTGCGGGACGCTTGCAATGCGCACGGTGGGGTCTTCCCACGCTGACCCCTACGTTGCGGCAGCGGCTGCCGCTGCCGCCCTCTACGGTCCCCGCCACGGGGGTGCCAACGAGGCGGTGCTCAAGATGCTCACCGAGATCGGTTCGATCGACAACGTCCAGGCGTTTATAGACTCGGTCAAGGCCGGTCACGGGAAGCTTCAGGGCTTCGGACATCGGGTGTACAAGAACTACGACCCTCGAGCGAAGATCATAAAGAAGACCGCGGACTCGGTGTTCAGCGTCACCGGCAAGAACCCCCTTTTGGACATAGCCCTAAAGCTGGAGGAGGTCGCGCTCTCCGACGACTATTTCATCTCCCGCAAGCTGTACCCGAACGTGGACTTCTACTCCGGGCTCATCTACCAGGCCATGGGATTCCCGACGGAGATGTTCACCGTGCTGTTCGCGATCCCGCGTGTAGCCGGATGGCTGACCCACTGGCAGGAGTTGATCGATCAGGACGCGAAGATATACCGTCCCCGCCAGCTTTGGTCAGGGGCGGATCCTCGCGACTACGTGCCGATCGCTCAGCGCTGAGCTGGAGGTTCATCGGAGAGCCCCGGGGCCGGTCAGCCCCGGGGCTCTTACGCGTTGCTGCCTGCGGTGCCGTGACGGCGATCAGTCAGGCGGCGATCAGTGTTCGGCTTCGCGGTAACGGGTTCTTAGAAGACCTTCTTGAACTACGGACACGGCCAGGGCGCCGTCACGTGTGAAGATCGTACCGGTGGCGAGGCCCCTCGCTCCTGCGGCTGTTGGGCTGTGCTGATCGTATAGGAGCCAGTCGTCAGCCCGAAACGGCCGGTGAAACCACATTGCATGATCCAGGCTCACCTGCAAGCCTTCGGTCCAAATGAGGCCGTGTGGCATCATCACCGTGTCGAGCAAGGTCATATCGCTGGCGTACGCCGCGAGGCACGCGTGCGTCAGGGGGTCGTCGGGGAGCGTTCCGTCCGCGCGGAACCACACCCGGTGAGTCGGCGGTCGTGGGGTGGATTCGACGGGGGACGTGCGCAGCGGTGTTCCGACGTGGCGGACGTCCATAGGTCTCGGACGGTCGAACCAGTCTCCGAGCTGATCCCGGTAGGGGGCCATCGCCTCTCCCCACGTCGGGAGGGTCTCGGGATCTGGGACGGAGGGCATCTGCTCTTGGTGGGAGACGCCCACTTCTGGGGAGTGGAAGGATGCCGAAAGGTGAAACACCGGTTCTCCCCGCTGGATTGCCGCTACCCGGCGGGTGGTGAAGGACTTCCCGTCGCGTATTCGGTCCACCTGGTACAGGATCGGGATGCGAGGGTCCCCTGGGCGCAGAAAGTAGGCGTGGAGGGAATGCACCGGCCGTTCGAAGCCACGTCCGTCGGCCACGGTCCGTCCGGCAGCGACGAGCGACTGCGCAGCGACTTGGCCTCCGAAGACGCGAAGGTGGTGCTCGGGTGGGCTGAAACCTCTGTAGATGTCCACTTCTAACTGTTCGAGGTCGAGAAGGGACACCAGATCGTCTAGGGGATCTGACACCCTCCCATCATGCCGTTATCGCGAGGTGGTTGCTGCGCTAAGAGCCGCTGAAACCGCGGGATCGACCCGCCCGGACCGATTCGACGAGCGGCGATAAGATTGAAGGGTGCTAACAGTTGTCAGCTTCGCTCGGAAGAAGCTTGAGACGCCTACGGGCCAGAAGTTGTTCCGTTATTCGATGACCTCGGTGGTTGCAGTGATAGTAAGCAACGCTTGCATCCTTTTCTTCGTCGGGGCGCTCAACATGGGGGTCATACTGGCGAGCACCCTTTCCACCACGATCGCGACTATTCCCAGCTACCAACTAAACCGCAAATGGGCCTGGGGCAAAGGCGGCAAGAGCCACTTGTGGAAGGAGGTCATCCCCTTCTGGGCCTTGGCAGTGCTCGGATGGGCCTTCTCTACCGTGGCAGTCGCCTTGGCGGACACTTTCGCCAAACAGCACGATCTCGAGCACGTAACCCGGACTTTGCTGATCGGAGCGGTGTACTTTTGCGCCTTTGGGGTTCTGTGGGTTGGCAAGTTCGTGATCTTCAACCGGCTGATGTTCGTGCCTCACGTAAAGCACCCGGCGGACGCAGCCAGGGAACGCAGCGGTGTGAGCAGCCCGGTTGAGGTCGCCTGACCGAGAGAAGCCAGTTCCCTGCGTGCCGATATGTCAGGGGCCTGCCTCCGGGCGTGCAGGCTTACTGGTGGCGAGGTGAAGCGGTGATGCAGCCCGACGAGATGGAGTTGGCTCGCTCTCAGAAGGGCTTCATGCCCGACTCCGAGGGTGAAGCCCTTCACGAAGCTGGTTTGCGGGCCGCTCGCAGCGGTCTCGGTCCGCTGTTGGAGATCGGAACTTACTGCGCCAAGTCGGCCCTCTATCTGGGTTTCGCAGCTCGCCGCCATTCGGCGGTCCTCTACAGCGTCGACCACCATAGGGGTTCAGAGGAGAACCAGTCAGGGTGGGAGCACCACGATCCTGGCCTTGTCGACCCTGCGACCGGGCGGATGGACACCCTGCCCGAAGCTCGCAGAGCCGTCGAGAGCGCCGGCTTGGAAGGCACGGTCGTCCTCATGGTGGGCGAATCAGCTCGCATAGCTTCCGCGTGGGCGACCCCTCTGTCCCTGCTGTTCATCGACGGCGGGCACGGTGAGGCTGTAGCCTGGGCCGACTACCGGGGTTGGTCACGTCATGTTGCTGGCGGGGCTCTCATGGCGATACACGACGTGTTCCCAGATCCGGGCGACGGGGGCCGCCCCCCCTACGAGATCTTCTGTCACGCTGTGCAGTCCGGGTTGTGGTCGACCCGGGACGAACTGTCGGAGGGAAGCTTGAGGGTGCTCGAACGTAACGGCGTACCTGGCCGGCCCGCTGAGAAGGGCTCAGCTTTGGGGTCTTCCTCGCCCGGGGCGAGCGCGGGAACGTGCCAAAGTTGAGGTCAGTGCTTCGCGCCACAAGGCGACCCGCAGGGCTGCGAGGCCTGCGAGCGTCCTCGGGATGCGCCTTGCTATAGGGGTCCGGGCGGGACGAACCTCGTCCACGGACACTGGTATCTCGACAATTCTCAGTCCAGCCCGCTCTGTCCTGATCAGAAGCTCCGTGTCGAAGATGTCCTTCCCAAATCTCGACGCTGCGACCGCAGGAGCGAGCAGCTGTCGCCTCAGCGTCTTGAGCCCGTGGGTGTCCGAAACCGAAAGGCCGAAACCGTGGCGCAAGGTAACGGAGAACACTCCGGTAACGAAACGCCTACCTGAGCGCGTTTTGAACCAACCACGGCTGCGACCGACGAGTCGGCCATGGCCGCCAAAGCCTTATCGAGGAAGCCTAAGTCGACGAGGTCCACGTCGAAGTTGGCGACGATGTCACCTTGAGCTCGCTCGAAGCCCGCTTTGAGAGCAGCGCCGTAGTCCGGGTATGGCAGCGACTCGGAGCGGACCTCGGGGTAGCAGCCGGACAGCCGGTTGGCGAGGGAGAGAGTCGAATCGTTCGAGCCGTTCTCGACGAGGATCACCTCGAAGGCGCCTCCTCTGGTCCGCAGGCCGTCTACGACGCCGGCGACGGCAGCCTCGAGATAGCACTCCTCGTTGTGGCACGGCATGACAACGCTCAGCATGAGCCACCGATGCTAGGTGTCGCTGGTGGCGTTCGTGTTCGATTAGGGGAGCTTCCCAGGTGCTAAAAGTGTCCATGAGAGCTTTTCGAGCGACCGACGCAGCTCCCCGAACACGGCCGTTCGCTGCGCTGGCCGTTGGCGCAGCGTCGGGAGCTTTGATCGCCCTGTCCCTACCCCCATTTGGCTGGTGGCCGCTTGGGTGGCTTGGGCTAGCCTTGATAGCAGGGAGCCTTCCGTCGGCAACAGTCGCCGGGCGAGTGGCTATAGGAGCCGGCTGGGGTCTGGCGCAATACGGGATAGGAATAGCGTGGACCGTCCAGTTCAGCGGCTACGGCTTCGCGGTGCTGCTCGTCGTCTGTGCTGCCTACACCTGCCTGTCGACGGTCGTCGTTCCCACCCGGGCCAACTGGAATGTGGCCGTAGGCTTTCCCGTGGCGGTGATGCTCGCCGAATGGGCACGTGACCGTTTCCCGCTCCACGGCTTCCCACTTGCGGCTCTCGCGCTGGGGCAGGCCGCCGGGCCGCTCGAATGGTCCGTGAGAATCGGAGGTGGACTGCTACTGAGCGGTGAAACAGCGCTGGTCGGAGTGGTCGTGGCGTTCGGGGCCAAGGCGGTGTGGCAGCGCCTGCCGGCCGAGTCGGCGGAGCGTCTACGCCGGCGGTTACTCCAACTGCCCCTTCGGGTGGGCCGGCCCGGTCGAAATGGGGACCGAGGTCGGAGGTCGGAAGTGCTCGCCTTGCCGGGCCTAGCGCTGACGGCGGCGCTTTGTGTTGCGGTTCCTGCGGTCGGGTGGTTGTCGCCGAGCGGGGCGGGGGAGAAGCTCGGGGCGCTGAGCGTCGCGTTGGTCCAAGGTGGCGGACCGCTTGGGACCAGGGCTATTCACACCAACCCTCAGGTGGTCTTCGACCGTCAGCTGAGCGAGTCGATGTCACTTAGAGGACCGGTGGATCTCGTCGTCTGGCCCGAAGGGATGTTACAGGCCAACAGAGCCTTTCAGACCGGGGTCGACGCCTCCCGGGTTGCAGCCTTGGCCAGGCGCCTGTCCGCAACCGTGATCGTAGGTATCGTTCAGAACCTAGGACTGGCACACTATCTCAACGAGGTTGCTGCCTGGTCCCCTAAAGGTCAGGTGGTCGCCACATATGTGAAGAACCATCTGGTGCCCTTCGGGGAGTACATCCCTGCTCGCGGCTTCCTGTCTCGCTACTTCAACCTCGCGGACGTGCCACGCGACGCAATCCCCGGCCACGGCCCTGCGTTCATGACAACACCCGCCGCGCCCCTCGGGGTCCTAATATCCTACGAGGTGTTCTTCGGGGCTCGGGCTCGCAGCGGGGTCCTAGCGGGCGGCGAAGTTCTCGTCGTTCCCACCGACGACGCGTCGTACCGGGGCACTCAGGTCGTTGGTCAAGAGCTTGCAGCTGCGAGGCTGAGGGCTGTGGAGACCGGCCGCTGGCTGGTTCTGGTGTCGCCTACCGGCTACTCCGAGGTGGTGCGGCCTGACGGCGTCGTTGAGCACAGGACCCCCCTCAGCCTCCCGGCAGTTGTCCAAGCGACCGTAGGACTTCGCAACGGCCGGACTTGGTTCGTCGATCTGGGCGACAAGCCTTTCGTGGCAGCCGCAGCGCTGTTGTGGGTTGTGGCAGCCATCGGAGGCGACTCCGCGGTGCGCCGACTGGCCTTGCGGCGCTTGCGGCGGTTGGCCTGTGGGGATGGTCGCGACCGGGAAGCGAACCTGTTGAGGGATCGAACTCAGGCGGAAGCAGAGACGCGTTAAGTGTCCGGTTTGACCTCAGGTCCTTGACCGGCAAGATTGTTGGGAAATGTCCGGCGACTCCTCCATGCGCGTTGCGCTGCTCGTGTACCGGGGTAACCCACATTCGGGGGGGCAGGGGGTCTATACTCGCTACTTGGCTCGTGAGCTCGTGGGCTTGGGCCACAGCGTTACCGTTTTCGCCGGACAGCCTTGGCCGGTGCTCGACGACGGTGTCGACTTCGTTGCTGTGCCGAGCCTGGACCTTTACCGGGAGCCAGACCCTTTCCGGGTTCCCAAACCGAAAGAGTTCAAGACGCTGGTAGACGTGGCCGAGTTCGCCGTGATGTGCAGTGCGGGATTCCCGGAGCCGCTGACGTTCAGCTTGCGGGTTCGAAAGCTGCTCAGGGAACGCAGGTCGGACTTCGACATAGTTCAGGACAATCAAACCTTCGGGCGGGGACTTCTCGGCGTGATGGAGGACGGACTCCCGCTCCTTGGGACCTGCCACCATCCGGTGACCGTCGACAGGACCCTCGACCTCGAGCACGCCGCTACTCTCCGCAAGCGGATCGCGCTTCGCCGCTGGTATGGGTTTATAGGGATGCAGAAGAAAGTGGCAAGGCGGATTCCTCGTATCCTCACCGTGTCGTCTTCGTCCAAGGCCGACATCGTGGAGCAGTTCGGCGTCGCCCCCGAGCAACTCGAGATAGTCCCTATCGGTGTCGACCACACCCGTTTCCGGCCGCGGCCTGAGATCGCAAGGGTTCCAGGCAGGATTATGACCACGGCTAGTGCCGACGTGCCTTTCAAGGGTCTTCTGCCGCTGGTTGAAGCGTTGGCGAAGGTTCGATCCGAGACTCCGCAAGCCCACCTTGTCGTGGTGGGGAAGCTTCGCCCCGAGAGTCCGGTGGCAGCGGCGATCCGACGTCTGGGTCTGAGCGACGCTGTGCGATTCGAGTCCTCGATAAGCGACGAGCGCATGGTCGAGCTTTACGCCCAAGCGCAGGTGGCAGTGGTACCGTCGCTTTATGAGGGGTTCTCGCTGCCCGCTGTGGAAGCCCAGTCGTGCGCGACGGCGCTGGTAGCTACCACCGGCGGTGCCCTACCTGAAGTGGTCGGTGAAGACGGTGGGAGTGGCCTCCTCGTGGCGCCTGGAGACCCGGGAGCGCTCGCGGCGGCGATCGGGAGGGTTCTGGCCGACCCCGCCCTTGCCTGCAGGCTAGGTGCAAACGGCCGGCGGCGAGTCCTCGAACACTTCACTTGGGGGGCCTGCGCCCGCACCACAGCGGAGCACTATCGTTGGACGATCGACCATTTTGCTGGCCTGAAATCCACTTCGCCTGCTGGAGTCTGATGCTCACGGTCAGATACGAAACTCTCGGGGTCAGGCCCGGAGACCGCCTCTTGGATCTCGGGGCCGGCGGGGGGCGCCACGCCTACGAGGCCATGCGCCGCGGGGCGCATGTAACGGCGGTCGACTACGAGATGTCGGAGATGTCCAACGCCTTGTGGATGATGCGCTCGCTTCGAGCCGAGGATCCGGCTGTGACCATAAACGGCGGTCTGGGCTCTGCGGTTGTATCGAACGCTCTGGCGCTACCGTTTCCGTCGGGCAGTTTCGACCGAATCATCGCTGCCGAAGTCCTCGAGCACATTCCCGACGACCGCAGGGCCATCTCCGAGTTGGCGCGGGTTCTGAGGCCTGGCGGGACTATCGCGGTGACCGTACCCCGTTGGGGGCCAGAGCTTCTCACATGGGCGCTATCGGATGAGTACCACTCCAAGCCGGGCGGTCACATCCGCATCTACAGGCAGTCGGCACTGATATCCAGGCTCGAGGACGAGCAGCTGAGATTGTTCGACCGTCATCACGCTCACGCTTTGCACTCGCCTTACTGGTGGCTAAAGGCGCTTGTCGGGGTCGACGACTCCCAGCATCCGCTGGTAAGCGCCTACCATAAGCTTTTGGTGTGGGACATCGTCGCGGGAACTCCTTTCACGCGCCTGCCCGAGCGGATGTTGAACCCTCTGATCGGCAAAAGCCTGGTTTTATACCTAGAGAAGCGGCCTTGATGCCCGCGTCCGAGCCCTACAGTACTTCTGGAGCATTCGCGGATATAGGATCCGCAGGACAGCCTGGTTCTTTCCCAGCTCCGGCAGGGCAAGCGACTCTGGCTGCGGTCGAGGTGCAATCGACGGCTTCGTGGATAGCTTCGCTTCAACTGTCTGATGGACTGATACCCTGGTACAAGGGCGGACACGGAGATCCGTGGAACCATGTCGAGGCGGCAATGGCGCTTTCGGTCGCCGGCTGGACCGAGGAGGCGCTAAGAGCATTCGAATGGCTGAGGTCCACCCAGCACGACGACGGCTCGTGGTGCCGGTACTACCTCGCAGATGGAATCGAAGATCCCCGCCGAGATCCTAACGTGACCGCCTACGTTGCTACCGGAGTATGGTGGCACTTTCTTGTCACTGGTGATGCCGACTTCCTTGAGGGAATGTGGAATGTGATTGATCGTGCGATCACTTTTGCTTTGGGTATGCAGCTGCCGGGCGGTGCCGTGGCCTGGTCGGCTGATCCTGACGGCCGCATTGCCTCCACCGCCCTTTTGACCTCAACGTCGTCGATCTACCACAGCGTGAAGGCGGCCGTCTCTGTCGCTGCCTGCTTGGGTTACGACCGCCCCGAGTGGGAGCTTGCCGCCGAGCGCATGGCCCACGCAATACTCGCAAGTCCGCAGTCGTTTGCGGCGAAGGACCGATGGGCGATGGACTGGTACTACCCGGTCCTGTCGGGAGCGCTCAGCGGCCCGACCGGGAGGGACCGTCT
>JAJZNG010000168.1 GCA_021847945.1 Actinomycetes bacterium
GGCGCTCGCCGGCGACGACCGTGTCGTCGACGCGGCGTTCCGCCAGCTCGGCGTCATCAGGGTCGGTTCGCTGGAGGAGATGCTGGCCACCGCCGGCTACCTCGGCTACCATCCTGGCCTGACCGGTCGGCGTATCGCCGCGGTGACCGCGTCGGGAGGGGCCTGCGACCTGCTGGCCGACCGGGCATCGGACGAAGCCCTCGAACTGCCCGAGTTCCCGCCCGCCACGCTTGAAGCCCTCCAAGGTGTCCTCCCGGCTTTCTCCAACCCTCACAACCCTCTCGACGTGACCGGCTATGTGGTAGTCGACCCGACGCTGGCCTTGTCCGCGCTCGGAATCGTCGGACGCGAAGCGCAAGGCCGCTACGACATGATCGTCTATTCGACAGCGGTTCCCCGCCAGCCTCCGGCTAACCCTGCCCTGGCTGAGGCTCGCATGGACGCCGTCGCCAAAGCGCGGGACACCTCAGCGGTGCCGGTGCTACTGCAAAGCTCGGTTAGCTCCGACCTCACGCCTTACGGCAGGCAGCTGCTGTCCGAACGCGGCCTGTACATCCTGGACGGCATCGAGCTCGGTACCCGCGCTATAGGTCATGGAGCCCGCTATCACGAGCACCGCTCTCGCCGTCTTGGCGCTCCCCCAGCGAAACCGACCGACCCTTTGGAGGTTCCCGCCGGGGCGCACGGGGTTTGGTCGGAGCACCTCACACGCGGACTGCTGGAGCAAGCTGGGATCCCGGTTGTGCCTGCCAGGCTGGTCACCTCGAAAGACGAAGCCCTCGCAGCAGCGCAATCCTTCGCCGTTCCTGTAGCGCTCAAAGTCGCCTCCGCTTCGATAGCGCACAAGTCCGACGTCGGAGGGGTACGCCTCAGTGTCGCCCCCGCCGAAGCCGGGGTCGCCTACTCGGAGCTGGTCGCACGGGTGGGGCAGGCAAGGCCCGATGTCGCCTTGGACGGGGTTCTCGTCTCCCCGATGCGCCCGGACGGCGTCGAGCTTCTCGTGGGGGTCAGCACCGATGCCACGTGGGGCAAAGTCCTCTCTGTAGCGCTCGGCGGCGTCTGGGTCGAACTGCTCGGCGACGCCGCCATCCGACTTCTTCCCGCAAGCGAAGCGGACGTCGAAGAGATGCTCGCCTCCCTTCGCGGCGCGGCTCTCCTGCGAGGAGCTCGCGGCACCCGCGGCGTCGACGTCGGGCGTCTAGCCGAGGTGGTAGCGGGCATCGGACGGCTCGGCGAAGG
The DNA here is from genome assembly GCA_021847945.1 of Actinomycetes bacterium. Taxonomy (GTDB): domain Bacteria; phylum Actinomycetota; class Acidimicrobiia; order Acidimicrobiales; family Palsa-688; genus JAJZAM01. The sequence goes on from JAJZNG010000168.1 coordinate 1,240, forward strand.
CTTGGGTGACGCTTTGGACACTTTGGAAGTCAATCCGCTTTGGGCCTCGGAAGGCAGCGTAGAAGTTCTAGACGCCTTGGCTATCTGGGCTGGACACCCGTCGGGGCTGTCGGGGATGCCGGCGCCCGGTGAGTCCGGAGCCCGGGGACCCGGCGGAACCCAGTCGATGAGAGGAGCACACGAATGACAGCACACCGACGTCACTCCGGCGAGCGAAAGTCACGGGCGTATGCCTGAGGTAGACCTCGGGGGCCGGGTTGCCGTGGTGACCGGAGCGAGCCGCGGGATAGGAGCGGCCATAGCCGAACGCTTCGCCCGTGCGGGAGCCGCCGTGGCGGTCAGCGCGAGGACGGTCACACCTGGCGACTCCCCGCTGCCCGGGACGATAATCGAGACGGTCGAGAGGATCCGCTCAAAAGGTGGGACAGCCGAAGCCGTGGCGGCGGACATGTCACACCCAGACGAGCGCGAAAGGCTCATCGCCGAGGTCGAAGCCCGCCTCGGCAGACCCGACGTGCTCGTGTCCAACGCAGCGGTGACGTTCTTCGCTCCTGTCGCAGAGTTCAGCGCCAAACGCCACCAGCTCATGTTCGAGGTGCAAGTGGCAGCACCCCTGCACCTTGCGCAGCTGGTCCTGCCTGCGATGAGATCCAAAGGCGAGGGCTGGATCCTCAACATCTCTTCCGGCGCGGCGCGTCACCCTCAGCTCCCACCGGACCCAAACCGGCCGGTCGGGGGCACGGTCTACGGGATGTGCAAAGCAGCTCTGGAGCGTTTCACCACCGGCTTGGCGGCGGAGGCGTACTTCGACAACGTGGCTGTCAACGCCCTTTCACCGAACCGTGTCGTGCCTACCCCCGGCACCTTGTACCACCACCTCGTGCGCCCAGACGACCCCGACCAGCAAGTCGAAGCCCCGGAGGTTATGGCCGAAGCTGCGCTGGCCCTGTGCTCGCGACCTCCAAGGGAGCTGACCGGCAGGATCGCCTACAGCCAGGACCTCCTAGACGAACTGGGGACTACCCTCGTGGCGCCCAGGTGAGCCCGCAGCAGCCACTTTCGGGCGACCGGCCGAAGGCCGCTCCGAAGCCGACCCCCGACACCCAGCCCTACTGGGACGCAGCCAACCGCCGGGAGCTGGCGATCCAAAGGTGCACGTCATGCGGGAAGGCGTTCTTCTACCCGCGCTCGGCTTGCCCCGTCTGCTATTCGCAGCAAGTCGAGTGGTTCGTCGCTTCGGGGCGCGCCCGGCTTCACACGTACCTGATAAGCCACCGCCCGGCCCCCGGGTTCGCCGAGCAGGTGCCCTACGCGATCGCCGTCGTTGAGTTGGAGGAAGGCCCGCGGATGATGACCAACATCGTCGGGGTGGACAACACTCCCGAGAACCTGGTCTTGGACATGGACCTCGAAGTGGACTTCGAGCCTCGGGGAGCCCAGCTTGTACCCGTGTTCCGTCCGGCGGGGAGCCGAGCGAGGGGTCCGGCGGGGAGCGCGGCAGGTAGCCCGGCGGAGAGCCCGGCATGAACCTGAAAGGCAGACCATGACCGTCAAAGGCAGAGTGGCTATCGTCGGGGCGGCGGAGACGGAGCGCATCGGCGTGGTGCCCGACGTGTCGGCGCTCGAGATGCACGCCGAGTCCGCTCGCCGGGCGGTCGCTGACGCTGGGATGACACTCGGCGACGTCGACGGGGTGGCAGCAGCCGGTCTGTCACCTATATCGGTAGCTCACTACCTGGGGATCACCCCGAACTACGTGGACGCCACGTCTATCGGGGGTTGCTCGTTCCTCGTGCACGTCCGCCACGCGGCAGCGGCGATCAGCGCCGGTCTAGCCGACGTTATCCTTATAACCCACGGCGAGTCCGGTCGGTCCCGGACGGGAGCGCCTC
>JAJZNG010000051.1 GCA_021847945.1 Actinomycetes bacterium
GCTTGCACCGTGTAGCTGCCCGGGGCGCCCTGGGTGCTTGACGTTGTGGTGACGGCGGGAGTGGGTTGCGGTGCTTGTGGGTTGCCGTCGAGTTGGAGGGTCTGTCCGGGGTAGATGAGGTTGGGGTCGCTGATGTGGTTGATCGCGGCGAGGTTCTCGTAGGTTGTGGAGAACTTCGTGGCGATGGAGCCGAGAGTGTCGCCGGCTTGCACCGTGTAGCTGGTGGAAGTCGAGGCCGCCATCAGGACGGCGTCGATCTCTCCGGAAGACCCGTTCGCGGAGCCTGGGGCCGGGCTCACCACGTTCGCAGAGCCCGTCGACGTCACAGTGCTTGCGGCGGCGACAGGAGACGTGGCGTGGGTTGTAACCGGTGCGGCGTTGGCGGCTGTCGCCCCACCGAAAACCACCGCCGTACTGACGACCGTGACACTCGCAGTAGTAGCCGCCAAAGCGACCGTCCGACGCGACCCTTCCTCGAGTTTCTCCTGGGTGTCGCGAAGATTGGCCAACCAGCGTTGACCGGTTGTGTCACTGGGTGTTCTCCCTACGAGGATCGTCAAAGCGAACACGAGAGGAGCGAGTGCCCACCCGGCTGCGTTGCAGGCGACGAAGCGTACCGTGTCGACAACGACCTGGCTGGTCTTCTCGCCAGGACCGCTCTTATGGGGCATCGCGTTCACGTAGAACTGGCCGCTGCCGTCACGGATCGGCGCAACGTCGTTTCCGAACAGCTCGAAATTGCCCAAATCCGACTCCCAACGGCCGAACTCGTTCTCGACGGCACGGCGATCAGCCAAGCGTATGAGCAGACCGTAGAGCCCGCCCAGGACCATGACAGCAAACAAGGCTAGCCAGAAAGCCCCAAGTCCCGTGGCAACAGCCGCCAAAGCGAGTGCTGCGCCAAGAGTGGCCAAGGTGAGCACGACTTTTCGGCGTCGGACTGTCACCCGATTCGCCCTGACGTAGACGCGCGAATCATCGAGCATGGTCATAACAGAGAACCTCCTCGGAAGACCGATTACCGATCGCGACTTCGCACGAACGATCCCGTCCCACCTATGGTTTCGTTTGATGATGACTGTAGTCGAGAAATCTAGGCAGCGCAAGGGCGTTTGAGCCCATTGCTGGCGTCAGCTGTAGTCAGAGGTGAGTTGAATGCCAGGACCAGGCCGATTTAACGATGTCATCGAGGTCGTAGCGGGCCGACCAGCCCAGAAGGTCCCTGGCTCTAGTGTTGTCGGCCCACAACGCTATCGGGTCCCCTGGTCGCCGGTCAGATTCCTGTGATGGAACGGGTCGCCCAGCAGCGCGTTGCGCAGCTTCAAGGACGTCTCGTACCGAAGATCCGGTGCCGGTGCCGAGGTTTACTGATGTTGACGCACCTCCTGCCCGGAGGTAGTCGAGCGCCCTTAAGTGTGCGTCAGCAAGGTCGTCCACGTGTATGTAGTCGCGAATCGCGGTCCCGTCCGGAGTGGGGTAGTCAGTTCCAAATATCCTGAGAGGGGGGCCAGCTCCCAGAAGCGCTTTCATCGCTGCGGGAACGAGGTTCATGGAGAAAGTCCAGTCCTCGCCTAATGAACCGTCCATGGCAGCTCCGGCAGCGTTGAAATACCGCAGACTTACAGACCGTAGGCCAAGGCAGCGCTCGAACCAATAGAGGATGCGCTCCACTTGGGCCTTGGATTCCCCGTATGGGCTTTCAGGATTTATCGGGCAGTCTTCGGCCACAGGGACGCTCGAAGGGGTCCCGTAGACGGCGCAGCTCGACGAGAAGACCATCTGTTCGACGCCGGCTTTACGGGCACTGTCGATGAGCTTCGTGGATCCGCCGACGTTGTTGGAAAAATATCGGCCCGGATTCTCGAAAGACTCCCCAGCAGCCTTGTACGCCGCGAAGTGCACGATCGCCTCCACGTGGTGATCCGCTATCAGCTTCGTCACTAAGCCGTCGTCAGCAATATCACCTTCGAGCAGTGGGGTGTCGCCCACCGCCTCTCGACTGCCGAACTCCAGGGAGTCGAGGACGACCACCTGCTCGCCTCGCTCGCGTAGAGCTTTGACTGTGTGGGACCCGATGTAGCCGGCTCCTCCGGTAACCAGTACGGTCATGGTTATACAGTTTGCCACTTGGGCTGGGTCACGCCGATCACTGGGCGCAAGACCGGTCCGCTCAGGACGCACCCATTGCTGGAGCTGAAACTGAGTTTGAGGCGGAGCCTGACTCTACCAGCGCGGAACTCCGCGCGAGGCTGTCGGCCGTATGTTCGTAACCAACCACGTCCTCGCCGGGGCCTTGATCGGCAGAGCACTTGGCGGCCACCCGGTAGCTTCTTTTGGAGTCGGTGTCATCTCGCACTTCCTGATGGACTCATGCCCGCACTGGGGGATGAGTGATGAGGAGCCCTTCTCGTGGGAGAAGTTCTACCCCATAGCCCGCTGCGACGGCTGCCTGGGACTTGCAGCCATGGCAGTGGGCGCTGGTCTCGCGCCCGGGTCGAGTCGAAAAGCCGTGATCTCGGGAATGCTCGGAGCCGCATCCGTCGACGCAGACAAACCGATGCTTTACTTCCTCGGCTGGAACCCGTTCCCACTGGCTGTTCGTCGTCTCCACCTGCGTGTTCAGCGCCAGGCTCCGAATCGGCTGGGATTCGAGATCGCCGTAGGAGCGAGTCTCGCCCTAGCCGTGCTGGCGGCCTCCTTGCGCAGGAAGAGAGACTGACGAGTGCACCCGCCTACCAAGCGCGACCCGCGCGATTTGCCCGGATTTGTCTGCTAGTAGGAATAATAAGTAAATACAAGCACTGAAAATGAAGCCATATCTTGGTGGCTTGAGCGGTTGCCTCAAGAGCCTGTGTTCCCGTGAGGCTTCGCAGGCGGTAGCGACCGAGCCCCTCGGGACCCACTTCGCCGACAGTGCCAACACCCCCGTTTCCAGCATCTAGACTGTGAGCGTTGCGCTCGTAGCCCAATGGATAGAGCATCTGACTACGGATCAGAAGGTTGGGGGTTCGAGTCCCTCCGAGCGCACCAAGAAACCCCTGGTCAGGAGGGGTGTCCGAGGGGGCGGGGTGCCCTTGGGGTGGGTAGGTGGAGCCACAGGTGGAGCCACGTACCTTTCTTGTAGTTTTCC
>JAJZNG010000239.1 GCA_021847945.1 Actinomycetes bacterium
GAAGCCGAACCTTGAGAGCTTGCGGGCAAAGAATCCTCGTTGACGTCAGCCATAGCGCGTGCCATCCTACGGCGGCCGGAGCCGTCCGCAGCGGCATTGGCCTAGCAGTTGTCCTGACCTCTTACCACATGTGGGCCGTGGCTTATGATCGTGGAGGTCGAAGAGCCGGTCGGCGTCGAACCGGAGTCGCATTGGAGGTCTCAGCGTATGGGCAGCCTTTGGAGCCCGATAAAAGAATCCGGAAGCCTCACCGACAGGATCGTCGCCCGCCTCGACGAGCTGATCCAGACAGAGGATCTCCAAGAGGGCCAGCGCCTACCTTCGGAGCGTGAAATGGCAAGACTCCTTGGCGTGAGTCGACCGGCGCTGCGCGAGGCTGTCAGGGTCTTAGAGGCGCGCGGAAGGGTCGTCGTAAAGCACGGCCAAGGGGTGTTCGTCGGCACCGGCGACCAGGTAGCGATCAGGTCGCGCCTCGCGAGCATGGAAGTCTCCCTTGCCGAGTTGTTCGCCATGCGCCAAGTGCTAGAGGTCCCCGCCGCGGAATGGGCCGCAGGGGTCGCCACTGCCCGCGAGGTCGAAGCCCTTGGCCATCATCTAGAGGCCGAGGAGAAGGCCAGGGTCGGCAACATCGACTTCGCGGTCCTGCGTCAGCTCGACACGGCGTTCCACATGCGGATCGTGGAGATGGCGAAGAACCGCTTCTTGTTACAGACCCAGGGCGTCCTCCAAGAGATGATCACCGCCGGCATGGAGACGACGCTCACGATCCCCGGTCGCGTCGACCAGGCGCGTAAAGATCACCGGACGCTTTTCGAAGCGATCCGCGACCGCGACTCCCAAGCGGCGCGAGAGGCTGCCGCCGCCCACATCGAAGGCGCTAGAGACGCCGCGCTGGCCCGCATCCACCGCGAGCAGGCCGAGGCCGCCTTCGACGGCGCCGCTGCGGTGACTTCCGACGTCCAAGGCACCCAGCGTGCCGGAAACGCCCAGCGAGCCCGAACGACCCCGACAGCGACGAGCCGGTCTGGCGCGGCCAGAGCAAGGACTGGCCGAACGGACACTTGACGGTGGACGCCGGCAGGAGTAGCCTCGGTGGCAAGAGGTCATACCTGTCGGGTTTCCTGGCAGGCCTTAGAGGACAGAAAGGTGCTGATGACTGAGCAAGAATCGGTCTCCCCTGCGGAGGCCGCCGGCGGGAAACTAGGGTTTCTCGCGCACGAACCCGGTGACTCTGTCGCTGTCGCGGTCAGAGACGTCGAGCCCGGTACAGCTGAGATGGCGGTGCTCACATCGCCGCAACGTAGCCAGGTGCGGGTCAACGAGCCGATACCTCTTGGCCACAAGCTGGCCCTTACCGACCTGAGCGAAGGCCAGGCGGTCATCGAATACGGAGAGACGATCGGAGCGGCGAGCCGAGCTATCTCCACCGGAGATCTTGTACACGTTCACAACATCAGGAGCACGAGATGGCAAGCGCAGCACTGACCGGTTACCGCCGAGCGGACGGCCGGGTAGGAATACGAAACCATGTGATAGTCCTGGCGGTCGACGACCTGTCGAACGCAGCTGTGGAGGGCATAGCCCGCTTGGTGCCAGGACTGCTGGCGATTCCCCACGCCTACGGGCGTCTGCAGTTCGGCGAGGACCTGGAGCTGACCTTCCGCACGCTCATTGGCACCGGGGCCAACCCGAACGTGGCGGCGGCAGTGGTGGTGGGGATCGAACCGACCTGGACCGACCGGGTTGCCGACGGGATCGCAGCGACCGGCAAGCCGGTGGCGAGGCTATCCATAGAGCGCCACGGCGACTTGGCGGTAATAGCAGAAGGTGCCCGCTTGGGGGCACGGCTCCTCCAGGACGCTAGCGAACTGACCCGCGAAGCGGTTTCGAGGGCAGAAGTGATGCTGTCCATCAAGTGCGGGGAGTCCGACACGACCAGCGGGCTTGGAGCGAACCCGACCGTTTCTGAAGTAGTCGACCGCACCGTCGGAGCCGACGGGACGGTCCTGTTCGGTGAGACCACCGAGCTCACAGGCGGGGAGCACCTTATTGCCGCCCGCTGCATCGACGACGACGTCCGCTCCAGGTTCCAAGGCTTCTTCGACGACTACCTACAAACGGTAGTTGCAGCAGGCGTGGACCTTCTCGGCTCACAGCCGACTCAAGGAAACATACGAGGAGGGCTTTCAACCATCGAGGAGAAGGCCATGGGCAATATCTCCAAGACCGGCACTGTTCCCGTCGTTGACGCTCTCGCTCCGGCGTGCCCTCCCACGCGACCGGGGCTCAACTTCATGGACACGTCCTCGGCGGCCGCCGAGTGCGTGACTTTGATGGCGGCAGCAGGCGCCGTGCTGCACCTGTTCCCTACCGGCCAGGGCAACATCATCGGCCATCCGATCGAACCGGTCATCAAGATCACGGCCAACCCACTCACGGCGAGGACCATGGCCGAGCACGTCGACTTGGACGTCTCAGGCCTGCTCACCCAGGACTACAACCTCCGAGAAGCTGGTGACAGGCTCATGGCCCTCGTCGACAGGACTATCAACGGGCGTCTCACAGCAGCCGAGACGCTCGGCCACCGCGAGTACGTGATCACCAAGCTCTACCGCAGCGCCTGACATCAATGCTGGCCACCACAGAGCTTATCGGCGCCGGAAAGCCGGCACCCTGGCTTATCGACGGCACGTGGGAGGTTCCAACCGGCGCAACGTCTGTGGCGGTGACCAACCCGGCGACCAATCAGCCCGTCGGGCGGATCGCCTACGCCGGCGCGCCGCCAACGGCGGCGGCGGCTGACGCGGCCGCCGCCGCCTTCCCAGCATGGGCCGACACTTCCCCCGGCCAGCGCGCTGCGATCCTCCAGCGCGCATCGGAGATCCTCGCGTCTAGGGCCGTAGAGATCGGCGAGCTTCTAAGCGCCGAGACAGGCAAACGCCGCTCCGAGGCGGCCGGTGAGGTCAACTTCTCGGCCTCCTACCTACGCTGGTTCGCTTCGGCGGTCCGCGAGCCTCACGGCCAGCTCCTCAGTCCCGAAGACCCGTCAAGGCGCCACCTCACCTTGACCCGACCGGTAGGCGTGGTCGCCTCCTTGACGCCGTGGAACTTCCCTGTGTCGATCCAAGCCCGCAAAGTGGCTGCAGCTCTCGCGGCCGGTTGCAGCGTCGTGGCGAGAGCGTCGGAGAAGGCGCCGCTCGCCGTAGCCGAGCTGTTCAGAGCGCTTGACGACGCTGGGCTACCGCCCGGCGTGGTCAACCTCGTTCAAGGCCCAGCGTCTGAGTGCACTGACGCTCTGCTCGCACACCGAGCGGTACGCGTCGTCACCTTCACTGGGTCGACGCCGGTCGGGTCGCGCCTGATGGCTGCCGCTTCGGCTCGGATCGTGCGTTGCGCGTTGGAGCTCGGCGGCGACGCACCTTTCATCATCTTCGCCGACGCCGACCTCGACGCCGCGGTGGAAGGTCTCATGACAGCCAAGTTCCGCAACAATGGTCAGTCATGCATCGCAGCGAACCGGGTGCTGGTAGAAAGGCCGGTCTTCGAGGAGGTCTGCTCCCGCTTGGCTGCGGCGTGCTCGGCGATGTCGGTCGGAGACCCGGCTAGGAACCCGGAACCCGACCTCGGGCCGCTGATCGATACCGCCAGGGTCAAAGCCGTCCAAGAGCTGGTAGACGAGGCTGTCTCAGGCGGTGCGAGATGGCTCGGGGACAGCCCCGACGTACCTGATGGCGCCAGCTTCTACCGTCCCGGTTTCCTCGCCGACGTCCCAGCGGGCTGCTCGTTGGCGACTACCGAGGTGTTCGGACCGGTCGCCGCGGTCGTGCCCTTCGACGGCGACGACGAAGCTCTGGCCATGGCCAACGACACGGATCTGGGTCTAGCCGGTTACTTCTACACTCGTGACGTGTCGAGGGTGTGGCGAATGTCGGAACGCCTCGAGGTTGGTATCGTAGGTGTAAACCATCCGCTGCCGTCGGTGGCGTTCGCCCCTATGGGTGGCGTGAAGCACAGCGGGCTCGGCAGGGAAGGTGCCAAGGCCGGCCTGGAGGAGTTCCTCGACACGCGCTACGTGTCGCTGGGGCTGTAGCGGTGCCGGCCCAGTCTGATTCACGGCCGCTTCGAAGCGCAGCCTGGTTCGAAGCGACCGGGAAACTCGGCTTCTACCACCGCTCCCACACCAAGTCCGAGGGATTCCCATCCGACCTGTTCACCGGCCGGCCGGTGATCGGCATAGCCGCAAGCTGGTCGGAGCTAGCCCCATGCAACGTGCATCTCCACGACCTTGCCCAGTCGGTCAAAGCCGGGATCTGGGAGGCGGGGGGGTTCCCGTTCGAGTTCCCGACACTGGCGTTAGGCGAGACGTTAATGCGCCCGACGGCGATGCTTTACCGCAACTTGGCGGCGATGGAGATAGAAGAGCTGATACGTTCCAACCCGCTCGACGGGGTGGTGTTCCTCACCGGCTGCGACAAGACGACCCCCGCGGCTGTAATGGCAGCGGCGAGCGCGGATGTCCCGTCGATCGTGGTCACCGGGGGGCCGATGATGAACGGACGTTTTCGCGGGGTGGCCGTCGGTTCGGGCACCGACCTGTGGCGTTTCTCCGAGGACGTAAGAGCGGGCGCCATGACAGCTGAGGATTTCGTGGCGTCGGAGGTGTGCGTGTCGCGTAGCAACGGGCATTGCACGACGATGGGGACGGCCTCGACGATGGCTTGCCTCGTGGAGGCGCTCGGGTTGGCCCTTCCTGGCTCGGCGGCCGTACCGGCGGTCGACGCGGCTCGCAAGGTGTACGCCCATCTCGCCGGGCGTCGATGCGTGGAGATGGTTCGAGAGGACCTTCGCCCTTCCCGCATCCTCACCAGAGGCTCCTTCGAGAACGCTGTGCGGGTCAACGTGGCCATCGGAGGCTCCACGAACGCCGTCGTGCACCTGCTTGCTATGGCTGCCAGGGCGTGCGTGCCTTTAGAGTTGGACGACTTCGACCGGCTGGGCAGGGACGTGCCCACCCTGGTGAACCTGAAACCGACAGGTCAGTTCTTGATGGAGGAGTTCGCTGCGGCCGGCGGACTGCCGGCGGTCATGTCGGAAATATCCGACCTTTTGGATCTCGACGCTTTGAGCGTGACCGGACGGACGGTTGGCGAGGAGATAGCCGGGGCACCCTGCTACGACCGTTCCGTGATCGCGTCGCGCGACTCTCCGCTTCTTGCCCCCGGCCGTGGAACCGTCGTGCTTCACGGCAACCTCTGCCCCGACGGGGCGGTGCTGAAGCTTTCCGCAGCGTCGGAGAGCCTGCTGTCGCACACTGGAAAAGCCTGGGTGTTCGACTCGATAGAGGAGCTCAACGCAGCGATGGACGCTGACGATTCGCAGATCGAAGCCCAAGACGTGCTCGTGCTGCGAAACGCCGGCCCAGTCGGCTACCCCGGCATGCCAGAAGTAGGAAATCTTCCGCTGCCCCGCCGGCTGCTGCGCGAAGGGATACGGGACATGGTCCGCATATCCGACGCTCGGATGAGCGGCACATCTTTCGGTACGGTCGTGTTGCACGTAACCCCCGAAGCTGCTACCGGAGGGCCTCTGGCTCTTGTCAAGACAGGTGACAGGATAACCCTCGACGTCGCCTCTAGGACTCTCAACGTCGAGCTCACAGACGACGAGCTCGCCGAGCGGACCAAGTCATGGAGCGCTCCGGTCGTCGACGGCGACGGCGGCTACGCCTACCTTTACCGCTCGCATGTGTTGCAGGCGGATCGCGGAGCCGACTTCGACTTCCTAGTCGGCAGGCGCCCGGTCGGGGTGCCGAGGCCGCCCACATGACCGGATCCGGCCCCCCGGCCGGGCCAACCGCCGTCGCCGGCGACGGCGAGCGCCGCCCGGCGTCGAAGTTCGACATGTCAGGATGGCTCGACGGACGCGTCGCGTTCGTCACAGGAGCAGGGTCCGGCATCGGGGCGGACATCGCTAGGCGCATGGCCTACGCAGGAGCCGCCGTGGCGGTGGTGGACCGCAACGCCGACGCAGCTACGGCCACGGCCGCATCGATACAAGCTGACGGGGGGCGGTCGTGGCCGGTCGTCGCCGACTTGAGCGTAGCCTCCGAACGTCGCCTCGCCCTCGACGTGGCGGTGTCAAAGCTTGGCGGCGTCGACATCCTGGTCAACAACGCAGCCGACCACGGCACCCGCCACCACTTCCTCCAAGTCGGCCCGGACGAGTGGGACCGGATCCTAGCGACGAACCTGACCGCCACGGCGATGCTCTGCCAGGCTGTCGCCCCGTCCATGTCGCAGAGCGGATCGGGCGTGATAATAAACCTCGCGGCGATCCAGGCTTCGCTCCCACTTCCCACCTACGTCAGCTACGTCGCTACCAAAGGCGGGATCGTGTCTTTAACCAGAGCCCTCGCTGTCGAATTCGGTCCTCTCGGCATCAGGGTGAACGCTGTCTCCCCCGGCGCTGTCGCCTCGGGGTCGACCCGACATGCGCTGGCCGAGTCGGGAAACCCTGATGCAAGCTCGCCCACCCTGCTCGGGCGTATGGGCACCGGCGACGACGTCGCCTCGGTGTGCGTGTTCCTCGCTTCGCAGGCGGCGTCGTTTGTTACCGGGGCTGTCGTGGTCGTCGACGGTGGCCGCAGCCTGTCGCGCCAAGCGGACCCACTGTCGGACCTTAGCCGACCGAGACCAAACCAAACCAGCAGAGGTTAGGCTCCAGTTGTGGAACAATCACAAGATCCCAGCCAGCGTCAGATCAGCGGCGCTGCTATCGGTACGGTTATGGCGGCTCTGGCGACACCGCTTGAACAATCCGGGCGCCTTGACGTCTCGAGCCTGGGTCGCCTAGTGGACCACATCCTCGCGGGCGGCGCCGACGGGCTGTGCCCTGCGGGTTCGACCGGCGAGGGGCCCCTTCTGTCTCGTGAGACACGGGTGGCTTTGGTACAGGCCGTGACTGGTATGGCCCCAGCCGGCACACCGGTAATTCCTGGAACGCTCAGCGTCAACCCTGATGCAACTCTTGCGGATATCGAAGCGTACGCCGATGCGGGGGCAACATCGGTGCTCGTCCCTCCGCCGTTTTACTATCCCCTCGGCGACGGCGCCGTCGCCGACTTCTACAACTACGTGGCGGAGCGGTCAGCTCTTCCAGTTCTCATATACAACATTCCTGCGATGACCAAAGTGCCAGTTGCTCCTGCGGTGACAGCGGAACTGTCGGATCATCCTCGTATAGCGGGAATGAAGGATTCCAGTCGGGACATGGAGTACTTCTCGACGATCGCAGCCCGAACCGCCGCAAGCGAAGGTTTCTGTCTTCTCACAGGCTCGGACACGCTGCTGTCAGCGAGCCTCGCCGCGGGAGGCAAAGGTACGATAGCCGCATCGGTGAACCTCGTCCCGGGCCTGGTTCGCTCTTTGTACAACGCGTCGATTTCCGGTGAAGCTACTGCACGAAGCCTTCAAGCGAGGCTCGCCGACGTGGTCTTCGCCTGCCGGCGGCCGGGGTTCCCCGCCGGCTGGAAGGCGGCGCTCAAGCTAGCGGGCCTGTGCGAAGCCACCCTGGCAGCTCCTCTGCGCGAGGCCACCGAATCCGCGACCGCTGCTCTCGCCGACGAGCTTCTGGAAGTGCTCGGTGAGGGCTGGGCCTCTCGCAAGCTCTAAGCCCCGATAGCCCCGTCCCGGGTACCCCGTCCCGGCTTTAGGCGACACCCAAGCGGCCGGCGTGCTCGGCGATGCGCTCGGCGACACTGTCGGGTATCGTAAGCGTGTCGTCGTCGGCGATAGCCCCCGGGAGCTTCCTGCCCGCACCGGGCAGCCTTCCGCCGGCGGCTTGGACTCTCTTCGCGTACAGGGACATGCGCGCCGAGGCGTTCCCGTCGACGTCGAACCTTGAAGGGTCGAGGGCTATCACAAGGTGGCCTATTCGCTGGGCTGAGCCCGCGGCGTCTAGCGACAGCGGGTCTGCGACGTCCCCGGCGAGGTTCGATCCCACGAGCACGCCGGTTAGAAGTTCGACCATGGTCGCTAGCGCATAACCTTTGGCCCCGCCGATCGGGGCGAGCATCCCTTTGAGCGCTTTCGCCGGATCGGTTGTCGGCTCGCCGTCCTCGTCGAGCGCCCAGCCCACTTCGAGTTGTCGCCCCGCGGCGGCTGCCTCAGCGATCTTGCCGCGCGCTACGGCACTGGTCGCAAGGTCGACTATCACCGCTCCCGCCTCGTCGGGCATCGCGAAGGCGATCGGGCTGGTGGACAAGACTGGGGCTCTGCCACCCCACGGGGGGATGACCGCAGGGCCGTTCGAGAACGCCACCGACGCCCGTCCCGCCTCCGCTGCGGCGGCCACGTACAAGCCTAACGCCCCACAGTGCCCGGAGTTACCTACCGACACGGCGGCTATGCCGTACTGGCCGGCGCGCTGGGAAGCAACCTGGGTGGCCTCCCAAACCTGCCAGTGACCAAGGCCGTTGTCACCGTCGTAGCAAACCGCCGGACCGGTGTCATTGACCTGGCGCAGCACCGCAGCCGGGTTCGCCCCCCCGCCGGCAAAACGATCCAGGTAGAAAGGAAGCCGCATGAGGCCGTGTGATCCCCTCCCCCACGCGTCAGCAGCCGCAAGGGCCCAGGCAGTGCGATCCGCCGGACCCTCGGGCATTCCCGCTGCAACCAGGATACGAGCGGCGGTCTGCCTCATCGCCCCGACGGTGCTTTGCATCAGTGGTCTCCTTTAGCGATCGTGGCCCGGGTTGACAGGGCCAACCGACCGTGCAAGTCTAACAGTGGTCTGACCTCATGCCGGAACCCCTCTAAACCTCTTCCGACGCTACTGCGGTATCAGAAACGGAGCCAAGCGATGCCATCTGCCAACCAAGACGAGACCGCAAGCCAGGACCAGCCCGGCCCACATAGGCCCGACACTGATCCGGCTGTCGTCATCTCCGAAGACGTGTGGGGCGACGCTTTCGAAGAGCTATCAGCTCGCCACACGGTCCGCCGGCAAGCCGAGTTGTGGTCCGACCGTGATCAACTCGTCAACGCCGTGCGCTCCGCTTCGGCGCTGGTGGTCCGCAACCGGACGTCTGTGGACCGCAGCCTGCTGGAGGCAGCTCCGCAGCTGAAGATCGTCGCTCGGGCCGGTGTAGGCCTGGATAACATCGACCTTCGCGCCGCCGACGAGCTAGGCGTCGTGGTCGTCGCCCCGCTCGGAGCGAACGCCCAGAGCGTCGCCGAGCACACCTTGGCGTTCGCTCTCGCTCTCGCGAAGGACGTGGTGGGCAACGACGCCCGGGTGCGCTCGGGAGTCTGGGATCGCCGGTACGGCACCGAGCTGGCCGGCAAGACGTGGGGGGTGGTAGGGCTCGGCGCTACGGGCAGAGCGCTGAGCGCGTTGGCCTCGGCGCTTGGGATGCGGGTAGTAGGCTACGACCCCGTTCTGGCCCCGGAGACTCCCCTGTCCGAAGGCGTGGACGCCAGGGCCACCAGCCTTGTCGAGCTCCTCTCGTCCGCCGACGTCGTGTCACTGCACCTGCCTTTGACCCCCGACACCGAGCGTATGGTCGACTCCGGATTCCTGGCTGACATGAAATCGGGTTCCTACCTGATAAATGTGTCACGGGGCGGCCTGATCGACGAGGACGCCCTCGCGGACTCCCTCGAATCGGGACGCCTGGGCGGGGCGGGCCTCGACGTGCGGGCCTCCGAACCGCCCACCGCCGGGCGTCTCGAAGCTTGCGACAGGGTGGTGCTCAGCCCCCACGTGGCCGGTCTCACCAACGAATCCCAAGAGGCGATCTCGACTGCTCTGGCCTCTGACATCGAAGCGGTGCTCGACGGCCTGCCTGCGAGTCACGCTGTCGGGGCGCACCGCCAACCCGTCCGCTGAACCAATCCGCCCGAGTAACCGAGCCGCCCTTTTGGCGGAGCTGTCCGCCCGTTTGGCCGAGCCGTCCGCGCACTCGGCCAGGGACGACTCTTAGAACTGGGCGCTCACGGCAACAGCAGGCACCTCTTGCACCCGTCGGCCGGGAAGGTGCACGTAAGCCTTCGCCGCCCTGCGAGCAGGCTCGCGGCACAAGACTCTCCCTGCCGGCCAGTCCGGGGAGCCGGGATCGGGCCGGTAGCGGTGGGTGAGATCCCCGTCGTAGACGGTCGTAACGGTCGCCGGACCCGGCCACACGTGCAGATCCCACCGAGCGGGGTCGATCTCGCCGGTGTGATTCGCGGCTGGCCCCATCGGGATGACCGTACCCGCCCTCACGTAAAGAGGTATGCGTTCGAGGGGCACCTCCACGCGAGTCCGGCTCGGGCCGCTGGCCACGTCCCCGGTCCAGAAGTCCACCCACTGCCCGGGCGGTAGGACCACGTCCACGGACGCGACGTCGGGGGATTCGTCGAGCACTGCCACCACCAGAAGGTCCGATCCGAGCATGTACTCGTGGTCCACGTGCCACAGGAGCTTCTCGTCGGGGTACTCGAGCGCCAACGGTCGCAGCACCGGCCAGCCGAAGCGGCTCGCTTCACCCGCGGCGCTCATAAGGTACGGCAGCAGCTGGTAGCGCAGACGGGCGAAGTCCCGGACAATTGTAAAGGCCCGCTGCCCGAACTCCCAGGGTTCCCTGGGGCGTAGACCGTGGAAACGCGACAGCGGGGACAGGCAACCCACCTGCGCCCAGCGCACGTAGAGCTCCGGGCTCGGTCCGTCCCCGTAGAACCCTCCGATGTCGTGCGCCCACAGCCCAGGAGCGGACAAGCTCCAGCTGATACCGGCTCTCAGTTCGGCGGCAAGACCGGCGACGCTCGCCTCTGGGTCTCCGCCCCACTGGGCCGGGTAGCGTTGCGAGCCGGCCCAACCGCTCCTGCTCCAAACCAGGGCCTCGGAGCCGTCACGCTCGGCGAGGGTCTCGGAGACGGTCCGGCTATACCACATGGGGTACAGGTTGCGCCACGCCCTACCTCGCCGTCCGTCCGACATGATCGCGTCGTCGGGAAGCCCCTCGCCGAAGTCGCACTTGATTACCGCCACGCCGAGGTCGGCTAGCCCCCTGTTCTTCTCCTTCCACCAGTTGCGGGCGGCGGGGTTGGAGAAGTCCACCAGGTGACGGGGCCGGCCGTCTCGCGACATGGTTCTGGCTACCACTGCGGGCGAGCCGTCCGAGCCTGTCACGAGCAAACCGGCATCGGCGGCTTCGTCGAACACCGGGGAGTCCGGGTCCAGGTAGGGAAGTTCCCAAACCGACAGGCGAAAGCCTTGCGAGCCGAGAGACTTGACCATCCCGGCAGGATCGGGGTATTTGGTGTCGCTCCACACGAAATCGCAGTTGAGCAGGTCGCGTTCCAACCAGTCGGGGTCGATGTGTAACACGTCGCAAGGCATGCCCGTCTCACGAAGCTTCGAGGCGATCGACTCGAGCTCGGAGCGCGTGCGGTAACGGCACCGCGACATCCATACCCCAAAAGCCCATCTCGGCGGCACCGACATCCGTCCGGTTATGGCCGTGTAGTCGGTCAAACGCTCCTTGAGGGTCGCAGCGGCGAGAAAGAAGCAGTCGAAACGGTCCTCCTCGTTGTCCAGTTCCAACACCGACGGGAAGGTGGCTCCGACGTCGACACGCATCGGTCCCGGCGTGTTGACGAACAGGCTGTAGCCAGCGGAGGAGTGTATGACGGGTGCAGCTTTGTAGGTGAGGCCAGTTCCGGCGCCGAGAGCGTCGTTGGCTATCAGTTCGAAGCTCCTGCCGTTGTGCACGGTAGAGGTGAACTGCTCCCCCAGCCCGGCAAGCAATTCTCCCGGCGCTATCTCCAGGCTCATGGACAGGCGGCCGCCAAGTAGGGACATAGCCGGCACGAGAGGCAATCCGGCAACTTGGCGTACGTCACCCCCGCTTCGGGCGAGGGGCACTCCGGACGCCCCGATCAACTCTAGGCGGAACGGACGGCGGTGCAAACGTAGCGCAACGCCTTGGCCTCGGACTTCCACGTAGCCGGGCGTCTCGGCGACTTCTATGCCAACACCCATCGGATTCGGGTCGACGACGATCCCGTCGTCGACCCCGTCTGCCGACGACGACCATGCCGCGCCAGCGCTGACCGTCATCCGAAGGCATCGCGGCCCGGCCGCCCGCACCCGAATCGACACCCGGCGAGTGTCGGAGGCCGCCACGGTCCCCCCTCCGGAGGAGTGGCCGTCACCCCAGTCGGGGGCGTTCGGCAGAAGACGCTCAAGACCCTGCTCTGTCGGAGGCTCGACCGTGAAAATCCCCCGTGCCGTCCCGAGGTGGCGGTACGCGACCGCTGTCAGCTCCACGTCGACGGCATCCCCGCTCTCGGCGAGCTTGACAGCGTCGATGCTCCTGACCAAGAACTGCCTGTCGCCCGCTGAGGCCGGAGGACTCGAGCTCGCGTTGGAAGGTTGTATGGCACTCATCGCTGGCCTCCTGGGGAAAGTGCGACTCGGATGCTAGCCGCACCAAAGGTGGACCACTTTGGTATGACCTCTGTCCAAGTTACGTTCGAGGTGAGCAGCGAGTCAAGTCCGGGCGAAGTCCACGGCCACCGCTCTATCCATAGTGCCGGGGTACAGGCGTCGACCCTCGGCGTGAGAGACTGGGGGAGTGCCAGCCCAGTTCATTTTCACGATGCGCGACTTGAGGCGCTTCTATCCCCCCGACCGCGAGGTTCTGCGCGGGATAAACCTCTCCTTCTATCCAGGGGCCAAGATCGGTGTCATAGGATCGAACGGTTCCGGCAAGTCGTCTCTGCTTCGAATAATGGCAGGCCTCGACGACGCCTTCACAGGCGAGGCGCGTCTCACTCCTGGCTTTAGCGTCGGGTTGCTAGCGCAGGAGCCCGAGCTCGACGACACGACCGACGTCGCCGGGAACGTGGCGATGGGAGTCGCAGCCACGAAGGATCTCCTGGCCAGATACGACGAGGTGTGTGCGGCGATGGGCGAAGCCGATGCCGACTTCGACAAGCTCCTCGCCGAACAGGCCGACCTCGGCGAGCGGATCGACGCCATCGGGGCGTGGGAGCTCGACCGTCGCCTGGAGATCGCGATGGACGCTCTCCGTCTGCCGCCTCCCGACGCTTCTGTCGCCAACCTTTCCGGCGGCGAGCGACGGCGGGTGGCATTGTGCCGCCTACTACTGTCGAGCCCCGACCTGCTCCTGCTTGACGAGCCGACCAACCACCTCGACGCCGAGTCGGTCGCCTGGCTGGAACGCACGTTGCGTGACTACCCGGGCACTGTGGTGGCGGTCACTCACGACCGCTACTTCTTGGACAACGTGGCAGGGTGGATCCTCGAGCTCGATCGGGGTGCGGGTATCCCCTGGCAGGGCAACTATTCGTCCTGGCTAGAGCAGAAGCAGGCCCGTCTCGCCAAGGAAGACAAAGCCGACGAGGCCCGCAAGCGCACGCTGGAGCGCGAGCTCGAATGGATCCGGATGTCACCGCGTGCCCGTCAAGCGAAAAGCAAGGCCCGCGTGGCCTCCTACCTCGAGCTGGCCGCATCTGCCGAGGAGGCAGCGTCGCGCAAGATCCCGGAGCGCTTGGAGATAACTATCCCGCCAGGACCCCGTCTCGGGAATCTCGTCGTCGACGCGGACGGCCTGTCGAAAGGTTTCGAGGGGCGCCTTTTGATCGACGGCCTTTCCTTCAGCCTGCCGCCCGGGGGAATCGTCGGGGTCGTCGGCGCTAACGGGGCGGGCAAGACGACCCTCTTCCGGCTCATATCCGGCGCCGAAACTCCCGACTCGGGCTCGATTCGTGTCGGCGACAGCGTCACCCTCGCTTACGTCGACCAGTCGAGGTCAAGCCTCGACCCCTCCAAGACGGTCTTCGAGGAGGTAGCAGACGGAGTGGACCGTCTTATAGTCGGCGGACGAGAGCTCCACGGCCGGGCCTACGTGGCGAGTTTCGGCTTCAAAGGATCTGACCAGCAAAAGAAGGTCGGCGATCTTTCCGGGGGCGAACGCAACCGGGTTCATCTGGCCAAGACCCTGCGTTCAGGGGCGAACCTCCTCCTACTCGACGAGCCGACCAACGACTTGGACGTGGACACCCTGCGGGCACTTGAGGATGCCCTGGTCGGGTTCTCGGGGTGCGCCGTGGTCATCAGCCACGATCGTTGGTTCCTCGACCGGGTAGCCACCCATGTCTTGGCTTTCGAGGGCGATTCGGAGGTTCGCTGGTTCGAAGGCAACTTCTCCGACTACGAAGCGGACCGTCGCGGCCGCATGGGTGGGGAGGCGGACCAGCCGCACAGGATTCGCTACAAGCCCGTCTCGCGCTGACTGGTGAGCCTTCCAGAGCCGACGGGCACGAGACATTCGAACGAGGGACGCGCCGATAACCACCGTCGGGCTACGCAACCGCCCGCGGAAATGCGCATCCTTCGCCGCCCAGCCCGCGACGGCGAGAACTCTGCAGGGACCGTGGTAATGGTGCACGGGGCGATGGATCGAGCCACGAGCTTCACCCGGCTGATCGCCAAGCTCCCCGAGTGGGAGGCCGTCGCCTACGACCGGCGCGGTTACGGGCATTCGGCCGGTCTGGCAGCCCCAAAATCGTTCACTGCACAAGTGGAGGACCTCGTCGACATAGCCGGTCCGGGTCCAGTCGTGGCCTTTGGCCACAGTCTCGGTGGCGACATTGTCCTAGCCGCCCTACAAAGCCACCCCCGGGTTTTCAGCGCTGCCCTGATCTGGGAGGCCCCGATGCCGTGGATGCCATTCTGGCCCGACGACACAGCCTCCCGAGGAGCGGCGAGCGACCTAACGCCCGAAGATCGCGCCGAGTGGTTCATGAGGCGCATGGTCGGCGACAAGCTTTGGGAGAGGCTCCCCGCGGCTACCCGCGCTGCTCGACGCTCGGAAGGGGTCACCTTGCAAACCGACTTCGCCTATCTCTCACACGGGCCGGTCTTCGACGTGACCACCATAGAGGTCCCGGTCACTGTCGGCTACGGAGGTGAATCCAGAGCCCACCAGCGCGACGCCGCCCTCGCGCTCGCCGAAGCCCTACCCGATGGCCACCTAGTCTGCGTGCCCGACGCCGGCCACGGCGCGCACCTGACGCACCCGGGTATCGTGGCCGACCTCATAAGGAAGCTCCCAGGCGTCACTGGCGAGAGCCACCCCTAACCCTCAACCCTAACCCTACAGTTGACGTTTAGGGTCTGGGTCTTTTGGTACTCTTCGGTGGCCGCGGGGAGCTGCAAATGGCGAAAAGAACCAGTGTCGTGTCGTCAACGTCGGTGATCACATTGAAGTCGTCGGCTGTAATCCCTGTCGCTCCCCCGCTGTCGTTGCGAGCCATGAGGCGATAGACCAAGGGCAGAGCCGCCGAGTAGATGGTCGTGTACCAGCGGTGCGGGATCCGCTTTCGCAGTCCGAGGAAGTCGAGTCGAAGGACCTTTCCGGCCCTTTGACGCCGCGAAGCGAAATCGGCTTTCACCGCTTCCGATCCGTCCAGCCCACCCACCCACACCTCTTCGAAAAATGCGCCGAGAGTCTCAGCCAGCTCAGCCTGATCGAAGAGGTGTAGGTGGTATGGGTTCTCGAAGTCAGCCGTCCGGTTAGGCGTGAGGATCATCGCGCTGCCATCCCGGCGCAGGAGCCTCGCCATCTCGGCTACATGTAGGTCGGGGCGCCTGAAGTGCTCTATTAGATGCGAAGAGCACACGAAGTCGAAGCTCGCGTCGCGAAAACAGGTGGACACAGCGTCGCAGCAGGCGATCTTTACGCCGTCCCGGGCGAAGGTGGAACCGGCCTTAGCCGCTGTCGCGGCGTCGTAGTCGAAGCCAACTACCGTCCGACCCTGACCGCCGAGCGACACCGTTTCGAACCCGAGCCCGCAGCCAGCGTCGAGGACCACACCGTCGCCAAGCCTGGAACGGACCTCCCTGTAACCAGCCGCATGCAACGCCAGCAGCGAATCAGGGGTCGAACCTTTCTCGGGCCTCTCGCCCAACAGCTTCACCATGGCCCATTCCTAGCATCCAGATCGCCCGCTACCACCAACCCAGTCGGCGGCACGAACCCCGGGCGGCGCGTATTGCTTCGGGGCCCGTACAATTTCCCCAGGTGATAACTTAGCAAGGGTAAATAACTTGGACAGCGAGACAACACCCAGCCGACGTGTGGACCGGTTCGTGTCGAGCATCCGGCCGGCTTGGACTAACCACAACTTCGACCTGATCTTCATCGCCAGGATCGCCATGAGCTGCGGTCGTGCTCTCGCTGGCGTTGTCACGCCGATCTACCTGGCTCTTGAGGGTTTCAGCGCTTTCGAGATTTCGGTGTACGTGGTCGTCGTGTCTCTGGCGTCTGCCGCAATGTCAGCTCTTATCGGCGCTAGCGCCGACCGCATCGGCCGCAAGCCCTTCATGGTTGGCTTGCCGCTCCTCACCGCCGCAGCAGCCGTCGTGTACGCAATCACGGCACTACACCCGGTTTTATTCCTCGCAGGGGCCCTCGGAAGCTTCGGACGCGGAGCAGGGGCTGGTGCAGGTGCTGTCGGCCCGTACCAGCCCGCGGAGTCGGCGTTCGCCACAGACAACATCGCGCCCGAGCATCGAAACTCGATGTTCGGGCGCCTTGCCTTCGCCTCCTCGGGGGGCGCGACCGCAGGGGGCCTTCTCGCTCTGCTCGTCACGTCCAGTCACGTGCACGGCGCGGCAGCGACCGTGACGTTTCGCGGCGCGTTCGTAGCGATAGCCGTAGTCTCTGGCCTTGCAGGGATCATCGCTGTTGGTCTTGACGAGCCCGCGAGAACCCCTCGGAGGGCCGGTCAGCACCATCTGCACTGGCCTCGCCGCTCCAGCTGGCTCGTATACCGACTGTGGGTCACCAACAGCTTCAACGGGGCCGCCGTCGGAATGCTCGGTCCTTTCCTCACTTACTGGTTCTTCAGGCGCTACGGAGTAGGGGCAGCCGAGGTGGGCGTCCTCTACTCGGTCGTCAACGCTCTCACGATGGCTTCCAGCCTGTCAGCCTCGGGGTTGGCACGACGTTACGGCCTTGTGCGCACGTCCGCCGTGATGCGCACAGCCCAGGGGCTTCTCATCGTGCCGATGGTCTTGGCACCCAACTTCGAGCTGGCCGGGGCCGTGTACCTGGTGCGGATGGTCACCCAGAGGATCTCGCTTCCGCTGCGCCAGTCCTACACGCTCGGCCTCGCTGAGCCAGACGAGCGTGCCGCCGTAGCGGCGATCTCCAACCTGCCCAGCCAGCTGGCAATGTCGTCGAGCCCGCTTCTCACAGGCTACCTCTTCGACGAGATTAGCCTTAACATCCCCTTCGAGGTGGCGGCGTTACTGCAACTCGTCAACGCCGGGCTGTGGTGGCAGCTGTTCAAGGACCATCCCCCCGAAGAGGAACGCAGCCCTGACGCAGACCCAAACCGCTCTGGGGGAGCCACCGATGTCTCTGCTGGAACGTCGACAGCCTTAACAGAACCCTCATAGTCTCCGGATACCACCATTACATGCGCTCCCGATACTGATAGTCGACAAAGCAAAAGCCTGGCGTCTAGCCAGGTCCGAAAGGAGCATCCCATGTCTGTTCTCATCAACACGCGGCGTAAGGTGGCAGCAGGGGCGGTGGCGGCACTCGCGTCGGTCGGAGCCGGCTTCGGTGCCTACGCGCTCACCGCTCCGACGGCGGCGAGCGCCTCGGCGGGCTCCGCCCCGGTCAACCTGGCCGTGTCGTCGCAGCCGACGAGCTCGTCCCAGACCCACAAAGCCCACGGTCACAAAACTCTCCTTGAGCGAACTGACCACGCAACCATCGAAGTGAAAGGAAAGGGGAAAGGAAAGTGGGTGACGGTAGAGCTCGACCGAGGCAAGGTGCTGTCGGCCAGCAGCACGTCGATCCAGCTTTCGCTACCCGACGGAAGCCAGGTGACCGAGACGATCACGTCTTCGACGAAGTTCACCGGCGTCTCGGGTGCCTCCTCGATAACCACCGGGGCCAGGGCAACCGTGATCTCGGAGAATGGTAACGCCCTACGCATAGCGCAGAAGCCTGCAAGCAACCCTGCCCCGACTGCGCCAGCGACGCCAGCCGCCTAAGTCGCCTCAGACTGCCTAAGTCGCCTCAGAGCCTAAGGACATGGCGAGGCCCCCGGGGATACTCCCCGGGGGCCTCGCCATAACCGGTCCCAGGAACCGCCGGCTAAGTCGTCGCGTCGGCGCCGGGAGCACCGCCAGGCTTGTTCGAACGGTAGTAGTCCTTCCAGATCAGCCTGTGGACGGGGATCTTGCGCGGAATGTCACGCAATCCTGGGATGAAAGGCAAGAGCGCCAGAAGGACCGTCAGGACACCCATGATGGCGATCACCTCCACGTCGGCGTTACCTGAGCTCGACATCGGGTTGACCTGGTACCAGAAGCTGTACAGCCACAGCCACGGCTGCCCGGGCCATGAGCCGGTCTCGTTCATGACGCCCCACTGCGAACCGGCCATGTGCTGGGCGTTGACGATCTTGGCCACGTAGCTGGAGTTCGGGTGGGCGGTGTAAGAATCACCTAGGAACATGATCGGGTTCGTGTAGTTCGTCGTGTAGAACGACGACTGGGCGACGAGCGCGGCGTCCAAGCCGCCGGAGCGGGCCATCGCCAGGAACGAGGTGAGCATCTCCGGGACGGGACCGTCGCTGGCTGGCGGTACCACAAGCTGGTCGGACTGTACTTTCGCTTTGTCGAGAGCCTTACCGTATGCCGCCAGCCACGCCGCCTGCTGCGAGGCGCTCGCCGCATCGTAGCGCTGCAACGCGGCTGTCAGGGTGGGCTCGCCGCTGACGGTGGACAGCGGTTCGAGAACGAAAGCTTGAGCTGGATTGAGGGGGTCTGTCACTCCGATGGCGTTTTGGATGGAAACTCCCCACAGGTCTTGGACCGAGCCCGACTGGTTGTTATACGGAGGTCCGTAGGTGGCGGTGCTGCTCGTGCCATCGAGCTCACTTAGGGCAGTCTCGACGAAGCCTTGGGGCTGCGCCGACGCCCAGGACTGCAGCGTTGCGGCCTTGACATCCGGAGACGAGAAGAGGACCGCCAAGACAACCACGAGAACCGTGACGACCACGACGGCTATCGTTCCCTCTTTCAGGATGTCGTAGCGGCGGACCGGACCATGCCATGGTGCCGATTCGAGGCACTGGCGTTGCTGACGACGGGCCCGGCGGCTCGTCACTGCGGTGACTGGCCAGGACGGAGGGGACGGTGAGCTCGGCGCACTTGTCGTGGTCATGGATGTCCTCCGGTAGCGGTGCTCTCGATGGGCGTGTCGGCGGACGAGACAGGTACAGGCGTGACGCCGGTGCCGACGAGGTGCTCAGGAAGGGCGTCGATGGGTGGTGCAACCCCTCGGAGCCTGACCATCACGATGTGGATGGCCACCACGATGACGAGCACCAGAGGGAGGA
>JAJZNG010000123.1 GCA_021847945.1 Actinomycetes bacterium
GGCTCTCCAAGCCAGGTACGACACTTTGGAAGTCCCGGGCCGGGCGATTCTGGGAAAGCTTCCATTTACCCTCCAGGGAGGTTACCTTGATCTCAATTCCGACGACTGCTTTCACCATGCTCCCGGCATACCTGGGCGGGACGTCCTGAAAGCGCCACGGCGCAGCCGAAGCCGACTCGTACAGGTCGGTGAGATTCTCTACCACTTGGCGCACCCAGTTCGCATCGTCGTGTACGACCAGTGAACCTCGCGCCTGCACCGTGATGTAGTTCCAGGTGGGCACGACTTCGCCATGTTCGGCCTTGGACGGGTAGAAGCTCGGCGAGACGTATGCGTCGGGTCCGTGCCAGCAGACCAGCACCGGGGCAGAGAGATCTGCGTTCGACCACTGCGGGTTCGCCCGCGATAGATGTCCCCGCAGGACTGTGGCGTCGTCAGAGACGAGCAGCGGCACTTTGGATGCTTCGATACCTTCGGACCCGACCGTGATCAACTCTCCAAGAGCGATATGGCGTATGGCGTCTCGGAGGATCACCAGATCTGTGACGGCAAAACCAGGAGGGTTGTACACCTAACCATGAAAGCCTCCCGCGGGCCAACGCGTCAACCGAAGGGCAGAGCACAAATGCGCAGCGCAGCCGCCTCCGAGCGCTCCCGGCGGAAGGCCTGCTCCAGGTTGAGCAGGCCTTCCTTCACCTTCAGGCCGGCGGCGTAGCCGGTCAGAGATCCATCGGCTCCGACCACTCGATGACACGGGATTATTAGCGCGATCGGATTGCGGTGGTTCGCCATCCCGACAGCTCTAGCAGCTTTGGGTTGGCCGACTGCAGACGCTATGTCGGAGTAACTTCTCGTCTCCCCGTAGGGGATCTCGCGCAGCGCCCTCCACACTCTGCGCTGGAACTCGGTGCCCGGCGGGTCGAGGTTAACCTCGAAGCTGCGCAGGCCGCCATCGAAGTACCGGACCAGCTGGCAGGAGACGTCGTCAAGGAGACCGGCGGCTAGGAAGCTATCGTGGTTGCGCAGATCATCGACTTCCCCGCCTGCAGATGCGGCTACGTCGGCATTCGTTGGCAATACGCCCGTCCCCGTCGGAGCGCCTGAAGCACTCGGAGTGGTCGAAGCGCTCGAGGTTCTCCCCGGCGCGTTCAGTGCCAAGCCGACTAGGGCGTCACCGCGTGCCGTTAGGGTGATCGTCCCGACTGGGCTGCTCACCCGTCTCACGAGCTGCACGCTCCGGATTGTCATTCTCCGCAGCGTAGCCTCCTAGCTACCACAGCCAACTCAGCCATGTGGACCTGGCCATGGCCAGGTCAAACGGTGCCGGCTTAGGGTCCCGGCGTCTGGGCGCGGCTGGTACTAGCCTTGTCATCGTGTCAGCCCTGCAACGGCGACTATCCCCGGCGATCGCGGTCCTGGCCTGCGCCGCGATAGTGCTGTCCTCGTGCGGCTCGTCCGGCCATTCGACACTACCCCCGGCGGCGACATCCCCGCCTACGAGTCCCGCTTCGACACTCCCGCCGACCACGACGTCTACCACTACGACAACCACTGTTCCGGGTGCCACGACGACCACCACGCCGCCGTCGAGCGGAACCCGAACAGTCATCTATCCGCTGGGAGTGGACATGCGCGCCGGGCCGTCGACGACCGCCAAAGTAATCGGCACCCTTGTCCGCGGAGCCGAGGTGACCGTCTTGTCGTATAACCCGGCTTCGGGCGGCTGGATAAACATTAAAGGTGCCTCTCTCACAGGGTGGATCAGTGCTGACCAGCAGTTGAGCGCCCCCGGCACGTTCTACCCTTTCGCAGCCAGCGACGGCAGTTTCTCCACTCTTTATCCGACCAGTTGGTCTGCTACCGCCAAAGCTCCGGGTGGCGCCGTGCTGCGAAGCGCAGACGGCACACAGAGCATCACCTTCTCCACGGCGTCTTCCGTCGCCGGCCTACCCCCGGTTCCGGCAAGTTACCAACCGCTGTCGTCCCAACAGCTTCTCGTATGCGGAGCGACAGGACATCTCGTGTCGTACAAGAACTCCGCCACGACAGCCACCTCGGTTGCAGGCCAGGGCAGCGCGGCACCCGAACCGTATCTCGCATCGATCGACCTTGCCCTAGACAAGACGCATGCTCTAGAGCTCCAAGCAAACCTGACGGACCCCTCACAGATCTCGACATTGATATCGGTTGCGAGCTCCGTCACCTTCCCGGAGAAGATCTGTGGAGCCTAGGCATGTCAAGCCTCGGTCGCCTCATGAGCTAGCTGCTGGCACCCCCCGACAGATCCTGACCGTTTGATTCGATCACGGAGCGATACCAAGAGAAGCTCGCCTTCGGTATCCTGCGGCCGGTCGGATAGTCAACCCATATAAGCCCGAAACGCCGGGAGTATCCGTAGGCCCACTCAAAATTGTCCATCAAACTCCAAGCGAAATACCCCCTGACGTCCACGCCACGACCTATTGCGTCTGACACTGCTAAAAGATGGCTTCGGAGGTAATCTATTCGGTCCTTGTCTTTCACTTCGCCGTTCGGATCGACATAGTCGTGGCAGGCCGCCCCGTTCTCGGTCAGGTAGATGGGCGGGGATTGGTAGTCATCGTTCAGCCTGACTAAAAGGTCAGTAAGCGCCCCTGGGTCCACCTCCCAGCCCATCGCCGTTCGGTCGAGATCCCCGCGGCGGACCTCAGGTGCGCGCAGGTCGTCCAGGACCGGGTCACTTTCGAGGCGGCCGATGTTGTATCCGGCCTCGCGCGCGTTGGAGAGACGGTTCGGGTCCGCTACGACCGTCGAGGTGTAGAAGTTGACCCCCAGAAAGTCGATAGGGGCACCGATCAGCCTGGCGTCCCCGTCCTCAGCCATGTCGAGACCTCCCCGGAAGGGGGCGTAGTGCTCGACTACGTCTGGCGGGTATGAGCCTCTCAGAACAGCTTCGACATAGAGACGGTTGGCCTGGCCGTCGGCACGGCGGGCGGCTCCCAGGTCGTCGGGGTGCTGGCTAGCAGGCAGGACCGGCGTGAAGTTCAGTGTGATGCCGACAGGGGTCGAGCCGCTCTGCCTCAACGCTGCCAAGGCGAGACCGTGTCCGAGGAGAAGGTGATGTGTGCTCGCCAGCGCCGCCGACACTTCCTTGCGTCCTGGGGCGTGCACTCCCCGCCCGTAGCCGAGCCACGCAGAGCACCACGGTTCGTTCAGAGTTATCCAGCGTCCTACCTGCCCTCCCAGGGCATCGCCCATCGCAGACGCGTAGTCGGCGAAACGCAAGGCCGTGTCACGGGACGTCCAACCGCCGCGCTCCTCCAGGTCTTGGGGAAGGTCCCAGTGGTAGAGGGTCGCGACCGGCTCAATACCCCGCACCGCAAGTCCGTCGAGAAGCCGCCGGTAGAAATCGACTCCATCCCGGTTCAGCGAGCCCATGCCATCAGGTTGCACGCGCGGCCACGACACAGAGAAGCGGTAAGCCCGCAGCCCAAGCGCTGCCATGAGGTCAAGGTCCTCTTCCAAGCGTTCGTAGTGGGAACAGGCCACGTCGCCGGTGTCACCGTTGCGGACCGCCCCCGCCATCCGGCTGAACACGTCCCAGATCGACATGCCCCGCCCGCCGGCTTGCGCGGCCCCTTCGATCTGATAAGCCGCTGTCGCAGCGCCCCAGACGAAGTCCTCCGGGAACCTTGCTGCTTTGGTGGTGGCCACTCAGCCTCCTCGCCGGTCGGGGCCGCCAGGTTGCGGCCGTCGCGACACTACCTCTGTTGGTCAGTGACCCGATTCGAAGCCGGCTCCGGGATCCCACGGCATCCAACGAGGGCTTCCTGCGGTTGCCGGTCGATGAGCGCCGAGGAGCCCTTTGGACCTTTGAACTGGTAGCAGTAGAGGTCCCCGCCTGCGTCGAAGACCATCCAGGATGCACTCTCCCTGATGTAGCGCGGTCGGCCCGCGGAAGCGTGACTACGACTTGACGGGTTGAATGATCGGCCGGTGCGACGGGCGCGCGACCGCTTGCTTGTAGCTCGGGGAACACGCAAAACCCGCACCGACGCTCTCACCGCTCGCCCTCGGCAGTCGCCGTATCGGACAGCAGCGACCCGCTCGTCGAAGACCCGGACTCCTCCTGCCAGCCCGGACTCACCTCGCGCCTCGAGGGACGTCCGCTCCGGACCGCCTTGCGCAGCTGCAAGATCCGGACGGAGCCGAGGGCTAGCACGGCCAACGCGCCCAGGGCTGCAGCAGCTAGCAGCGCCAGTGCAATCGGCAGTGATCCCGAGAACGACAGGAAATGGACTCTCGCATGCTGGAGATTCTGGAAGACGAAAATCAAGATCACCGCCAGCACAACGATCGCCGGAAGTGTCCTGACCCACATCCGGCTGGCCCGGGTTGAAGCAACCCGGGGGTGCGGCACTTTCGTGCGTCCTAAAGGGGGCGGCCTTCCCTGATCCTGCGTTGGTACCTGCGGCAGCTCGCTCGGGGCGAAATGCCCTCCTTCGGCCACCACAGGCGAATCCGTACCGACAACTGTCGGCTCATGGGTATCGGAATGACGTGTCCGGGTTCGCATCGGAACCCCCGATCTTCTCCCGAATACGGGAGTGCATAGCTCAACATGAGCTGCTCTCACTCTACACGGCAATAATCGTCTACCGGCTCCTTTGCCAATAACTCAGCTCACAAGCTGACGAAGGGGAGTCGATCGGCGATGGCACTTCCCCAAATACCAACCTTCAGCAGTCCTGTCGTAATCATCTCATCGCACGGATGCTCGCCAAGGAGCCTCCCGATGCTATGAACCAGGATGTTGAACTCCTTGACCTGGGAGCTGCGCCAAGGCCTCCGCGAGGGCTTGACGCCAAGCCTGACTGGCAGCCGTGCGGCCTTGCCCTGAAAGGGGGCCAGCTAAGGAACCGAGCCGCTCGGCGTAGAGCAGAGGTTGGCTGGCCGCAACGGGCCCGCTCGCCGGCAGCGCCCCCGGACGGCATACCTTCTGACCTGGAGGCGTCGGTGC
Organism: Actinomycetes bacterium; assembly: GCA_021847945.1. GTDB lineage: Bacteria > Actinomycetota > Acidimicrobiia > Acidimicrobiales > Palsa-688 > JAJZAM01. The sequence continues at coordinate 5,000 of JAJZNG010000123.1, forward strand.
GAGGCCACCAGGACCTGGTGATGCTGCAAGAAAGACGAAGCAGCCTGAGCCGTCTTGACCGCTACCCTGCTGGTAGGCCCCAAAGCTCGTATACGTCTTCTGGTTATACTCCCACTGCGGCTCCTGGCCGCTCAGGTCGACGTACGTATTATGACCGAGCTGGAGGGGCGATCCCGAGTTCAGGTAGTCAGGGTTCTCGGCGACGAACGTGTTGTTCTTCACCTGGTCCGGCGTCGATCCGCAGAATATTGCTTGACCGTACGTCGGTCCTGGATTTAGCCGTGCTTGGATGAGCGGGGTAGAAGTCTCGGCTCCAGACGTCGGTTCCCAGTACACGGTATTCCCTGAAATATTAACGCCGTCGAGACAGCCGGGCTGGACACCCGAAAAGCCAAAAGAGTTGAGGAGGATCGCGCCCTGTGAAGGTAGACTTTCGCTTCCGGGGGAGTCCCCTGCGACGCTGGTACCATTCCCGATACACACGTTGTCCGCAAACGTGCCATCATGGTCGGTCATGCCATAAGAGCTGAAGATCGAACCGCAATATCCGTCGGAGGGGCCACCGAAGTTACCAATGACGGTTTCGTGGTCCGAGGCGGTATCGATGTCGTAGTCACCTCCGTCGTGGATAGCTGAGTGCGAATCGAACGCAACGTTGCCCTTAACCAAGCAGTTATGGCAGTTGAAATCCCATATAGCGCTAGGCGTCCCTATCGCGTGAGCCACGTTGGTGCTCATGATCATTCCTGTGTTATAGGCAACGTTACCGATGCTCTTGGCATCATTAGCCTCACCGATCAGGATGCCGTCACCTCCGACGTTATGCACGATAGAGTCCTTAACGGTGATGTCGCTTCCCCGATTAGACGGAAACTCACCGGCTCGGAGGACGATTCCACCCCACTGGCTGGTCCCGTAGGCCAGGGCATGACTAACTGTTACGTCATGAAAGATCTGCTCCCCCGAAGAGCTCATGTATATCAGTCCGCTATCCTTCCCAGTCGCAGCAGATGCCTCGCCTGAAACATCTGTGATTACCACGTCTGAGATCCTTATTCCAGACAGCGTCAGAGGGGTCGCAGAGTTACCTTCGACTAGGATGCCGTACCTGCTTCCGCCTGTCGTCTCAACATTCTTGATCGTCCAATGCTGCTGGTTGTCCAGGAGGATCGACTCTTGGGCCGATCCACCGTCTATCACCGGTAGGGCTCCCTTACCGTACGCAGAGATCGTGATCGGCTTTAGTGCAGTTCCCGAGCCACCCGGCTCGAGCGTGCCATCACACGTGCTGCCCCTCGCAAGCAACAGCATCGACCCCGGCGCGAACACCGTGGACTCGACCGCAGCCAACGAGTTCCACGGTGCCGCAGCACTCCCGTCTCCCGTCGAAGTACGCGAGCAGTCTAGGTAGTACACCTTGGCGTGAGAAGCTGATACCTCCGCTGCTGCGCTGGGGACAGCGAGCGCAAGCGGACTTCCCAATACCATCACCGCACCCAATACAGCCTTCAGCACCGTTATCTTCTCCTTTTATATCTTATATATCTATCTGACTATTTGTCGGGTTGTCTGAATTACCGACCGGCAGTAGCGCCCCTAATGCGATATCCGCTACACCATCTGAGCTTCGGATCTGGACACTTCTCAGCCCTTAACTGCGCCGATTCCCAATCCCCCTGACCAGTAGCGTTGCAAGAGCACCACGGCCACCACGAGCGGAAGGACCGAGATGAGAGCCCCCATAAGGATCACCGTGTATATGTCCGGTGGCGTGCCCGCCAGAGTCGTTAGCGCTGACCACGAGTTGAGCCCCAACGCCATTGGATAGAGATGGGTGTTGTTGAGCATTACCAACGGTAAGAAGTAGTCATTAAACGTAGCGACGAACTGGAACAAGAAGATCGTGACTAGTGCCGGCTTCATCATCGGGAAGCCGATCTTCCGAAATACGAGAGCTTCCCGCGCTCCATCCACTCGAGCGGCTTCGAGTATCTCGTCTGGGATGCCTCGGCTTGCGTAGATTCTTGCAAGGTACATGCCGAAGGGGCTTATCGTGCTCGGTATAATTATCGACCAGTAGCTGTTGAGTAGAGCTAGCTTGTCAAACAGCAGATATAGCGGCAACACCAGAGCTGTGCCCGGGACGAGAACACCACCGATGATTATTCCGAATGCAATGCCCTTTCCACGAAACTCGTACTTGCCGAAGGCGTAACCAGCTACTGCAGCAATTACGGTCGCCAATCCCCCTCCGACCACTGCATACAACAAGGTGTTCCCAAACCAATATAAGTAGATGGAGTGCTGGAAGGTGAAAAGCTCGCTCAGGTTGGTGAAGACGCTGAACTTGGACCCGGGGAGGAAGCCATTCGTAGAGAAAAGCTGCGTATAAGCCTTCGTGGCGGAGATCACCAGCCAGTAGACAGGAAAGACGAAGTAGACCAGTGCCAGCGACAGGACGATCATGTTCCCGTAGCTGACGCGCGTGCGAACGCCGCCAGGGCCAATACTTGCGACCGCGCCGGACCGTCGACCCCGCATCATCTAATACGCCCTGACTGTCGGCCGGCGAACCACTCCTCGAACGTGGCGAATCTGTCTGTCCTCACTGGAGCCCTCCACGCTTGGAGATGAAACCTAAGACGGCGAAGGAAAATACGAAAGTTATCAACGCAAGGCTGACAGACACTGCGGCAGCGTAGTGATATCGGCCAGCCACCAGTGCCTCCGTATATGCATAGATATTTGGGGTATAGTGACTGGTTACCGAGGTAGATAAGCTGGCAAGCACCTTTGGCTCGGTAAAGAGTTGAAGGGTTCCGATTATCGAGAATATGGCACTAAGACCAACAGCAGGACCGATCATCCGAACCTTTACGCGAGTGGCAATTCGCCACTCGCTGGCACCGTCAACTCTTGCCGCTTCTATCAGCTCCACCGGAATTGTCTGCAGCGACGCTATGAAGATCAACATGTCGAAGCCAGCTCCGGCCCAAGTAGCGATATTCGCAATTGACCAGAGCACGGCGCTCCCCCCGAGGGGCGTAAAGCCTCCCGCTCCTGGAAGGTGACGGATCACCCCGACGACCGGAGAAAGGGAGGGGTAGTACAGGAAGCCCCACAGAATCGCTGCAATGACGCCTGGCACGGCGTATGGTAGGAAATACGAGAACCTGAATATCCGACCGAGACGTACCAGGCCGCTATCGAGGATCAATGCCAAGATCATCGCCAACGCCATTTTCACAGGGACCTGCACAATGCCGTAGAGCAGGACTCTCTCGACCCCTGACCAGAAATAGCCTTTGGTCAGGACTTCGGTGAAGTTACTCAGCCCGGCGAACGACGTTGTAGGGACTCCGAGGCCTAGCCCACTGTTCCTAGTCTTGTAGAACGACTCCACGACGGCGTAGCCGATCGGCACTATCCGGAGTGCCAAAAACAGTGCAGCAAACGGCAAGATCAGAACATAGGGCGCATACCTCCGACCATCCCGCCGGCCTCTCGCTGGATGTCGGGCCGTGCTGCTGGTGGGGACGAAGATCCTTCGGTGAGCCCTTGTGGTAGCGCTCACCGGTTATTGGTCCCTAGCTCTTCCCGGCGGCATGCTAAGCCCCGGACTCCCCTCGCCCCTCTGGTCAACCTATCGCCTTTATCCCGACACTCTTGAGACTTGACAGTTGCTGGTTCTGGAGATCCGACAACCACTGCGGCAGAGTACTTGATCCGTTTGCTACAGCGTCGAAGTCGTTAGTACCATCCGTCTTCATAACACCCCAGTCGGGCCCAAAGTTCCATCCTGCCAGAGTGTCGTTCTGCGCTGTCTTGAAGATGTTAGTCCCACTCTCGTTGCTAAAGAAGGGTAGTTTCTTAGAGAGTGTCGCTGTTGTCTGCCCGCTGGTTGCCGCAGGGTATCCACCGATCAGGGGGGCAATAGCTTGGGGGTTGGTACTCAACCAAGTCGCAAAGGTTAAAGCGGCGTTGGGGTGTTTCGTGTCTTTGAACACCGCGTCCGTACTGCCACCCCACTGGCCATAGGCATGTCCTCCTGGGGTCCATTGAGGGAAAGGAGCGATTTTCCAGTCGCCAGAGGTAGCGGGAGCCTGAGACTCGATCGAGCTCTCCAGCCACTGAGGACCTGGGTAACTGAGCAGCGTCCCATTGTTCAACTGCTGAGCGTGCTGGGGAGTATAGGGACTCTCTACCAACACGTCGTGTGCTGATATCAGCTGCTGCCAGTAAGTCGCTACTTTCTCCGATGCCGGCGAAGTGAAGCCGAGCTTCCATTGGTTGCCGTCAGGCTGGAACCACACCGCTCCCGCCTGCCATTCAAGCATCGAGAACCAACTTGAGGAAGTGTTGAAGCTGGTCAGATACACGGAGGGATGTGCAGCGTGCAGGCTCTGCGCCTCGGTGGCGAACTGGGCCCACGTTGTCGGCACAGCCAAGCCATACTGTGCAAACAGCTTTGCGTTGTACAACAACGCAACAGGAGCGGTGTTCCTGGGTATGGCCCACGTACCGCCACCGAAGTCAACCTGGCCCCAGATGCTCGCGTTGAAGTCCTTCTCGACGCTGTTTGCTCCGTACTTGGCTATGTTCAGGATTCCGCCGGTGCGGACGAACTGCGGTAGTTCGTCGTATTCGATAGATCCGACATCCGGCGGGTCCCCGGCTTTGATTGCGTCCTCCATCTTAGCATAGGTAGCTGCAGCACCCGGTGTCTTCGTGTACACAACGTGTATGTCGGGATGCGTCTTGTTGAAGAGCGCCACGTTGCCGGCTTCAGATAGTCCTGGCGACCAGAATGAAATGGTCACCGGCGTCGACGATGCAGCCTTCGTGTTTGCTTGTGTGGTGGCACTGCTTGGGCTAGCAGTCTTTGAAGATCCACATGCCGACATCACAAGCGCCGCGGCGCCGACTGCTGCGCCCACCTTCATTGCGCGTCCGGCAGGCCTGCGCTGGCCGAAGGCCTCGAGATTATGTTCGTTGATGTTTCTAATTCCCATGCGTATGAACCTTTCTTGATTTTTTAATACTTTTTATTTTTGATATGCCAGTAATTTCTGTCGCTTCGCCGAGATAATGGATTCGGGGTCTTGCCGGCCGTCCAAGCAGGGTGCTGATTCCTCGGCCGTCTGGGCTGCGCCTAGTCCAATCGTATGGAACGGACGTTGCTGCCGGCCCCAACAGGTTCGGGCGCACTCGACAAGATCCCCCAAGGAGTGCTCTAACTTCGACTGATTCACCTTAGAACACCCTGGTGATGGTTCTGTGTTGGATGCATCTATCTCAAGACCTTCGTGAATTGAGCGGTGTCCCCTTCAGCGACTCGTTCCTGCGCGAAAGGAATCCCGGAAATTCGAATGAGGACAAGCGCCATCGCTTGGTTCGCCTGCTCAGAACTTGTTTTCAAGAACCCCCTCCGTTCTTTGTTTGCTACAGCAGACGTCAGGTCAGCCCCAACATTTTGTTTCAGGTTTTGACATTATTACACATGGCCTCAGCGGTGTCTAGTCCGAGTTTCGGAAAATCTGTCGAAAACGCGCCCGCGGTTCGTAGCGATCATGAGATAACTGCTTGCTGCTGGACTTGTATATCGGCCTTCTTCTAAGCGTGGTGTGGTGACATAGACCTTGTCGCCCCCTCCCCACAACCAACCCGGGCGGGCAGCGCGAACGCATCGGAGTCAGTGGCCGCCGCTATTGAAGGTGTTTCTTGAGCGTAGTTGGGACATCTTGGACGTGAACGTCCCTTCTAGGATGGTTTGTGGCCAGGGGCTGCTTGGCTCCTTCCGGCCATTGGAGTACGTTGATTGATCGCCGCCCGCTGCGGTACGGTCCGCGCAATCACACTGTCGGCGCCACCGACAAGCCGCTGGTCGCGCTTGAACGCTCCTTAAGGATGAGAATGGAAGCCAGAAGCCTAGAGATCCCTACGCCTCGCAGGATCCGATACGGTGGGGACTACAACCCTGAGCAGTGGCCGGAGCACCTTTGGGCGGAAGATGTGGCCCTCATGGCCGAAGCCGGGGTCAACCTAGTCACTGTCGGAGTCTTCTCATGGGCGCAGCTGCAAGGCGGTCTTGGAGCGGAGCTATCAGCCGATTGGTTGGACCGGGTGTTAGACCTTCTCTACGAGGTCGGTGTCGGAGTTGACTTAGCTACGGCAACAGCCTCGCCGCCTCCGTGGCTGGTCCGCGCTCACCCCGATATCCTTCCGGTTAGCGCAGACGGTGTGAGGATGTCCCTTGGCGGCCGCCAGCACTACTGTCCCAGCTCCTCCGTCTACCGGGACGCTGCCGTGGATCTTGCCTCGCGAATTGCCTCCCGGTACGGAGGCCATCCAGCCCTTGAGCTTTGGCACATCGGCAACGAGTACGGATCGAGGGTCAACGCGTGCTACTGCGAGGTATCGGCGGCCGCCTTCAGAAAGTGGCTTCGTGATCGCTACAACGACGACATCGACGAGCTCAACAGGGCCTGGGGCACGGCCTTTTGGAGCCAACGCTACCTTGACTTCGACGAGGTCGGTCCACCTCGGACCGCCCCAAGTATGCGCAACCCCACCCACCAACTGGACTTCCTTCGCTTCTCTGACTGCGAGCTTCGCGCCTGTTACCTTGCCGAACGTGATGTCCTTCGAGTAGCGACACCGCAGGTACCGGTCACGACCAACCTGATGGGCCTGTTCCAGCCGACCGACAGCTGGGCGTGGGCAGCTGAAATGGACATCGTGTCTGTTGACCGCTACCCCGACCCGGCCGATCCTTACGCCCACGTCCAAGCCGCCCTCGTGGCCGACCTCACACGCTCGCTCGGGGCTGGCCGTCCTTGGTACCTGATGGAGCAGGCACCCGGCGCGGTCAACTGGCGTCCAACTAACGTCCCTAAGAACCGGGGGGAGTTTCGGACCTGGAGCCTGCAGGCGGTCGCGCGAGGAGCCGACGCTGTTCTCCAGTTCCAGTGGCGGGCCTCAGCCGCCGGAGCCGAGAAGTTCCACAGCGGCATGGTCCCCCACGGGGGCGTCGACACTCGTCAATGGCGAGAGGTTGTCGCCCTCGGTGCCGACCTGCGAAACCTCGCTCCACTGGCCGGTACACCGATAAGCGCGCACGTCGCTTTGTTGGTTGACTGGGAGTCATGGTGGGCGCTCGAGCTTGGCTCCCACCCGGCTCAACTTCGCCTTCCCGAACTTCTGTTCGAACTGTACCAACCGCTCTTCGACTCCGGGACGACCGTCGACTTCGCCCACCCAGAGTCAGATCTGAGCCAATACCGGCTTATATTGGCGCCTGCCCTGTACATGGTGAGCGGCCGGGCGGCCACCAACCTGATCGCACACGTCGACTCCGGTGGATGCGCCCTAATAACCTACTTTTCTGGGATTGTGGATCCCGATGACCACGTCCGCCTCGGTGGTTATCCCGCGCCGTGGCGGGATCTGCTCGGCCTCGACGTCGAGGAGTTCTCCCCGCTCCCTTCGAATGAGACCCTTCCGCTGCGCGGCTCGGTTGCGCACTCCAGGTCCACCGGTCGCCGCTGGGCTGAACTGGTACGGCTACGCGGCGCCCGGCCATTGCTCGAGATAGCCGCCGGGCCGCTCGAAGGGCAACCCGCCGCCACCGTTCACCGCTACGGCCGGGGAGCCGCCTACTACCTAGCTACCACCCCGGACCCAGCCACGCTGACAGCTCTGATCTCCGAGATCACCTTCGAGGCTGGAGTTCCGACGGCTCCCCCACGGCCCGTCGGGGTCGAGGCCGTCGAACGTGGCGGGCATGTAGTGCTCATCAACCATACCGACGCACCCATCGACGCCGACGTCGGAGCGAACCCCCGCCGTGATCTGCTGAGCGGATCAATGAAACATCACTCGGTGACCCTCCCACCCCGAGGCGCCGTAGTGCTCGCGCCTGCCGAGAACCTATGAGACAGCGCTCCTCGCCGACTAAGGCAGGTGGTGTCCCATCGCGTATTGCACTAAGTCCCGCGCGGTTATGCGCCTTAGCGGCCGATTACGGGCTTGGATGCCAGCGCCCAGACTCGACATCTAACGACCACGAGCGGATTAACTCCAAGGTCAGCTGGTCGCCTGCGAAGCTCAGCGGCAACCATACATAGCGAGAGCTATCTAGGTCCCCAGCGACATGACGACCGCCAGCGTATATGTAGGTCGTGTCCGAAGTACCCGAAACCGGAAACACGAAATCGGGTTGAGTGTCATAGGTGGTCTCGTCACCTAGATTCTTCGCCTCCGACCAGGGTCCGAGAATCGACGGGGCGGTACGATATTTGCTCTGGTTGGACCTCCAACCGGAGGTGCCGGAGGTAATCAAGTAGTACGTCCCATCCCGGACGAAAACCGCTGGGGCTTCGCGATCGTCTACCGGTCCGACATAAGCTGGCTCCGGCTCGACTCCTCGGTAGTCACGAGTCAGCCGGAAAATGACAATACGTCGTTCGTATGCTCCACCACGCAGTGATGGCGAGGACGCCACCAGGTAGGCCGATCCATCCGGTTCCTGCCACAGACACAGGTCTGCGGCATTGTACTCTTGGGCGCCACCCTCGCCTGGGAAGAAGTCCCGGTGAAAGCCCCATGGGCCGTCGATGGATTCGCTGAGCGCCACGCCTACCCGTACGTCGTTTGTCGGAGCCGAGTAATTTTTGCGCTTGAACCACATCACGTAGCTACTCGTTTGGGCGTTGTAAAGGATCTTGGGCCGGGCAATCTCGTGATCGGCGGGCAAATCGTATGAAGGCCGCAGAATGGTCTTGGTGAAAGTCCATTCTTGCAGGTTCGTTGAAGAATAAAGCTTGAAGGCCCGGAACCCGTATTTGCCCTTCCAACTCGCACCGACCCAGTAGTAGGTTGAACCTTGGCGGAACATGCCTCCCGTATGGGCCTCGATCGGCTTACTCTCGGTGTCAAGCCATTCGTCACCCGGGACGAAGATGCTGTAGCGCCTAGGAGCATGTGGATCATCGGTTGAGGCGGGACCACTCGGCTCGAACTTCGCCTGGTCTCTCAGTGGATCATGCATATTCTATCCTTCCAGTACGACGCCGAAGTACACGACGTCCCTCCGGTCGGTTGGAAAGCCATGCGCACTTCGCCTCAATTATGCTAAGTGCTGTTATACATTATCTTTAGGCGGACGTGTCGACGGTCTCGCTGACCATTTATGCTGCTGTAAGTGGCCTTGGCGGCGAACCGGCTAGCAAGGTCACCATATGCCCGCCCTCACCGACCGCCCAACCGACAAGCCGACGTACACAGCGTGCGACACTCGGTCCGGAGCCTCATAATTGTACTTTATCTTGACAGAAATGGCTCAGAGGCTATATGCTCAGATCTGTCAATTCGCTACATAGCGACTACAAGGGGAGGGTGTCGACGGGCAGATGAAGAATAAGTGCAGCTGAAGAGTGCACTCACAAGATCGCTACCCACCGGGACTTCGCTGCGTCTCGACCGATGGACGGTGGAGGCGGACGGGCAGGAACCGCGTGAGGTAACCGTGCCGAGCGCGGCGGTACCGCTCGGATGGGAGCGCTGGGACGAGTCCACCTGGGAGACCGTCTGGACGTGGACAACCTTTGTCGAGCTAGACACGGTTCCCCTGCACGCCGAACTCGAGATCGGTGCGGCCCTCGGTCACCTAGTGGTCTACGTCAATGACACCAGGGTCGGTTCGGCCGAGTCTGGATTCCTTCCATGCGTCTTCGACGTCGTCTCGGGGCTGAAGCCCAGAACTAACAAGATCACGATAGTAGAAGACGCCCGCTGGCGGAACGTACCCCCGATGGGCTCGCCGCTCGGCACCTCAGACGTAGACTTTTTCATGCCGGCAGGTATTTACCGTCCCGTCGTGCTGCGCTTCGGCAGCACAGCCACGCTACGCAACGTGGTGATCCGGTCAACACGCCTGCTCACTGACGATCCCGTCCTCACGGTGACCGTACCCCTGCCTGAAGAATTGACAGGTAAAGCCACCGTGTCAGTGCGGGTCACCCGTGACCGTGACGATGCGTTGCTTGCTGAGGCCCAGCAGCACGTTACCCTGGGGCACTCCGAGACATCGCTCGTGTTGCGTCCCGGGCGCAGCTTGGAGCTGTGGTCCCCTCAAAATCCTGCGCTCTACCACGTCGAAACTTGGATTGAGGTCGACGGCGAGGAGGTTTCCGTTGGTCTGCTTCGCACCGGCTTCCGCGAAATAGCCTGGAAACGCAACGGTCTTCACATCAACGGGCAAGCCAAGAAGTTGATCGGCCTGAACCGACATGAGCTATTCCCCTTCGTCGGCTTCTCAGCTTCAGATCGGGTCCAGCGCAATGACGTCCGTATCCTCAAAGAGGATCTCGGCATCGACATTGTTCGCTGCTCCCATTACCCGCAGTCGGACTCTTTCCTCGACGCCTGCGACGAACTTGGCCTCCTTGTCTTCGAGGAAGCTCCAGGCTGGCAGTACGCAGGGACCTCCCAACGCGACCCGGTCTATGCGGACCCCTGGCATCCGGTACCCCATGAGGATCGCGATCCGGAGTTCGAACGGCACCACGTTGACCAGTTCCGGCGGATGATCAAGAGGGACCGACACCGCCCAAGTGTCGTTATTTGGGGTGGCTTTATAAACGAGACGCGTGCGTTCACCCCGGATTTGTGGGACGTCGTGATAGCCGAAGCACGGGCACTCGATCCCGAACGAGCGCTGGGTGGTGCCACCCGTTATCGTTGCGATGGTCATGAAACCGGTCGCTTCGACAGCGCCCACGACGACACCGGCCGTAGGGTCTGGCCGTTCGACGTGTTCGGCTACAACGACTACCGTCTTGGACCGAACGAGCGGCCTGACTTCATGCAGCCGGTAGCGGACTACCCTTATCTGATAACCGAGGCCGTAGGGCAGATGCCGCGTTTTACGGAGTGGTTCACTCGGGGCGACAGGTCGGATGGACTGTCCCGCCAGGCCTTGTACCACGCTGACGCAATCGATTTCGCATTTGCGGACAACGTCGTCGGGGTTATCAACTGGTCAGCATTCGACTACCCAAGCCCACACGGCTCTCTTTGGGGATCGGATGATCCTGCGCTCAGCGGACGCGGGCATTCGCTTAAGACTCCTGGCGTGCTGGATGTCTTCCGGATAGCCAAGCCGGCAGCGGCGGTGTACCGCGCCCAGCGACCCTCATCCGAGCGGGTTGTGCTAGAGCCGGCGTTCGCTTGGGACCCAGGAATGTTGAACACACAGCCGCTTCGGTTTGCGTCGAACTGCACGGAGTTATTGGTGTCATTCGATGGCGGAGAGCCGGTACTCCTCTTGCCAGACCGTGTGAGCTTCCCCCGCATGCCTCACCCATTGTTCGTCCTAGACCTCCCGACGAACGATGCCGTCGAGTTGCACGCAGTCGGCCGAATCGGCGGGCGAGACGTTGCCGAACTTCGGATGACCCGCGACGCTTCCCTCGACTATCTCGAAGTTCGTGTCGACGACACGGAGATATGCGGCGATGGTGTGGACAGCACTCGTGTGTCTTTCCACGTCTCCGACGCGTTCGGCAACCTCCGCGCCAGTGCCGTCGGTCCGGTGGCCATCAAAGTGCGAGACCCCGGCGTCATGATCGGCCCCGAACTGCTCGACCTACCAGGCTCTGCTGGGGCGGTCTGGGTCAGGTCCGTGCCCGGCGCCGACGGCATTGCTCGAATTCACCTCAGCCACCCAACTGCTGGAGACGGCGACACGTCAGTAGTAGTAACTTCGAAGGGAACGCAGCGTGAATGATCACGTTCCGCTTCGCAAGGCCCTTGATAAGGCGCAAGTGACGTTCAGCATATTGAACCCTGAGCGGGAGACAGCCGCGATGACCTTGGCTCTTCGTGGTCTGCGCAAGTTCTCTTCTTACAGCTACCTCAGCAACTTTCATACGCCAACTTTTCGCGAGGTGCCTACACCGTGAGTACGAACATCCTTTTCCTGATGACCGACCAACACCGGCTTGACACGCTGGGAGCGTACGGCAACACAGTAGTACCTACCCCAAACCTGGATCGGCTGGCTGCGACCGGAGCGCTGTTTCGCCGGTGCTACACGCCAACGGCCATCTGTACACCGGCCCGGGCAAGCCTCCTGACCGGTCAGCAACCGTTCCGCCACAAACTACTAGCCAACCAGGAGCGAAACGTCGGCTACAACGAGGATCTAGCCCAGGGGACCTTCACATTCTCTCAAGCCTTGGTCGACGCTGGATATGCGTGCGGGCTGATCGGTAAGTGGCACATCGGCACCGAGCGCAACGCCGCTTCCTACGGTTTCGATGGTCCGGACTTGCCTGGGTGGCATAATCCGGTCGACCATGAGGACTATCAGGCCTACCTCGCCGAGCGCGGGTTCCCACCTGTGGTCACGACAGGCGAGATCCGCGGCATCTACCCCAACGGTAGACCAGGGAACCTCCTCGCGGCACGGCTGCACCAGCCGGCTGAGGCGACATTCGAAGCGTACCTTGCGACAAGAGCTATCGAGATGCTCAGCGTTTATGCTGATCGCTACGCACACACGGGCCGTCCCTTCTTTCTTGAGCTGAGCTTCTTCGGGCCGCACCTCCCGTATCTACTACCAGACGAGTACTTCGATCTGATCGACCCCGCGCTGGTACAACTGCCCGGTTCGGTAGCGGAGACTTTCGAAAACAAACCCCCCGTACAACGCAAGTACAGCGGCCACTGGGGCTACGATACGTTCAGCCACGATCAGTCGCGCAAGCTCATAGCCGTCTACTGGGGGTATGTGGCTATGATCGACTCCCAGATAGGTCGGGTCCTTGACGCGCTGGACGACCTTGGCCTCTCAGACGACACGGCGGTGTTCTTCACCGCTGATCATGGCGAGTTCACGGGATCGCACCGGCTCCACGACAAAGGCCCGGCGATGTACGAGGACATTTACCGGATTCCCGCTATCATTCGGGTGCCTGACCAGGTCCACACCACACGAGACGAGATGGTGCTACTGACGGACTTCACAGCAACTATTCTCGACCTTGCGGAACTCGACGCCAGCCCAGCGGTTGACTCACGTTCGCTGCTACCACTGGTCTGCGGAGCTAAAGTCGACTGGGCGGACGTGGTGGTTTGTGAGTTTCACGGCCATCACTTCCCTTACGCACAGCGAATGCTGCGAACAGGTTGCTATAAGCTCGTCGTGAACCCTGAATCGGTCAACGAGCTCTACGACCTGAGCAATGACCCAGATGAGCTGCGTAATCGCTACTATGACCCCACCATGGTTGACGTCCGTGACCGCCTTGTTCAACGCCTCTACGAGCTTCTCCAGCAGCGAGGCGATAACTTCTACCACTGGATGACGTCGACCGACCCGATCGGGTCACGAACGGCCCTCAATCCAAGTCGCGCACCCGGCGAAACCAGCCACGCTCGTTCGTGACGCAAACCATAACGAAACCAAGTGCGAGGTGACGTCTCGTTGACCCAGACAGACGGCTATGCAACTCCCAAGACGCCGGCACATACCAGGTACTAATTAATGGCTAGCTCCCGAGACGCCAGCGAGGTTACCGAGACAACCATGGCTGCGGTCATGCAGTCGCTTCTTATACGCGGTGTCAGCACTCGCGCTGAGATCGCTACCGATACGGGGCTGAGCCGGCCGACGGTCTCCCGGACACTCGCGGCCCTTTTGAGCAACGGCACGGTCGAGCAGGTCAAGGATCCCAACCACGTAGGCCGAGGCCGGCCGGTCCATCTAGTCGCGATCAACTCTCGCCGTGCAGACACTGTCGGCATCGAGCTAGGCCGAAGGCACATAGCGTTCGCTGCTGCCGACGTATCCGGGCGAGTAGTGCTGTCTGCGACCCGTGATACGAGCGCAGCTTTGTCCTTGGTAGACAGAGCGCGTGATGCACTCTCATTTATCGGTACGCAGGCCCGGGAAGCGGGCATCGACCTAACCAAGCTCCGCAATGTAGTCGTCGGTACGCCAGGACCGCGGTATCACAACTCGGATAGCCACAAAACTATCGACGTTTCACTCGCCCGTCTCTCTCGCGAGCGTACCCTCGTCGCGAAGGTTCTAACAAGCTCGCTGCTAGCTCCGGTGTCGGTCGGCAACAATACTCGATACACCGCGCTGGCAGAGATCAGACGTCGACACGCTGCTGGCTTGAGCGTCGACACCTTGATCTATTTGCGTGTCGACGAGGGTATCGGCGGCGGCATCGTATCGGGCGGCGAACTGCAGTCCGGATCCTGGGATGCCGCCGGCGAGATGGGGCACATCTCCCTCGACATCAACGGACCATCGTGCTTTTGTGGCGGACGAGGATGTTTGGAACTAGTAGCCGCCCTTCCGGCAGTAATTCAAGCGGCCGGAGCCGCCGACCTCGACGAC
>JAJZNG010000160.1 GCA_021847945.1 Actinomycetes bacterium
GTGGACCCGTAGAACGTGGCGCTGCCGAAGCTGAACACGCCGCCGTCAGCGGCTACGAGCCAGTAGCCGGTACCTCCGGGAGCGACGCGGGCGCCGACTATCGGGGCGTTAAGGTGCATTCCGCCGGTGGACCCGTAGAACGTGGCGTCGCCGAAGCTGAACACGCCGCCGTCCGCGCCGACAAGCCAGTAACCCATGTTGTCAGGGGTGGGGACTATGGCCACGATCGGGGCGTTTAGGTGCATCCCAGCCAAGGAACCGTACATGCCGGCATCTCCGTAGGCGAAGACGCTTCCGTCAGCGCCGACGAGCCAGTAGCCGAGCCGGTCGGAAGTTTGCGCCATCCCGACTATCGGTGCGCTTAGGTGCATGCCGGCCGCCGAGCCGAAGAAGGGAGCGTCTCCGAAGCTGAACACCCCGCCGTCCTTGGCTGCCAGCCAGTAGCCCTTGTTCGGGACGGTCAGCATGTGAAGGTTGTTGTCGTTGGCGTTGTCGTAGTAGAGGACCATGCTGCCCTCGGAGTTGACCGTCGCGGTCAGACCGAACAATCCGCCCGGAGCCTCCGTCGGGGCGAGATTGCGAGTCGCCACGACCTGGCCGGTGGTGGTCAGCTCGATCAGGTCGTTGTTGGTCGCACCGTTGACGACGAGCAGGTCCCCGTTGGCGGGGTCGACGGTGATCTGCTGCGGGCTCGACAGCGGGCCGCCGGAAGCGACCGTGACAGGTGCCGACGCTCCAGTAGCCGAATTGGCGTTGGGAATGGCGTAGATCGCGTTGTTGGCTTCGTCGGTGAAGTACAGCGTGTCGTTGCGCTGGTCGAACACCAGTCCCCGAGGTCCGGTCGGGCTGGCCGGTAGCGCCGTGGCGCTGTTAGTCCCGGCGGGGGTGGCGGCGAGACCGGTCGCGAGCGGGGTGTTGGCGAAACTAGCAGCCGGGTTGTCCCGCCAAACCTGGCCTTCCATCCCGGCGGTGCCGGCGGTGCCGCTGAGCCCGGTCGCACCGTTGCCGGCGTTGGGCCAGTAGAACTGCACCTGTCCGCCCACGTCGCTCACCGCCTGACCCCAAACCCCGGCGAAGTCCGGGCCGCTGAGAGTCTTGATGAGAGTGCCGTTCGGTTTGATCAGAGCGACACCGGCGTTCGCCCCGTCGTAGGCTCCCGAGTTGGCGCTGTCGGGGCCACCGTAGAAACCGACCCATACGATGTCGTTCGCAGGGTTTATGGCGATACCGACCGGCCCGGTGATCCCGCTGCTTTGGTAGAAGGTGGTGGAGGTCCCCGTGTGCGGGTTGATCTCGACTATCGACGTCCCGGCTCCTGACGCGCCGGCGGCGTTGTTGAAGTCGGCGACGAGCACGTCCCCGGCGACGAGCATCCCGGAGCTGAAAGGTACGACGGCTAGGTCGTAGGGGTTCGTGTCCCCGTTGGATGCGGTCGTCGAGGCGATGACGGTGTCGACGAGCCCGTTGATGTTGCCTGTCGCCGACGACATGTGCGCGGCCGGTGAGGTGCCAGCGCTAGCGGCAGGCGCCGCCCAGGCGCCGGGTATGCCGATGAGCGCTGCTGCGAGGCCGGCGGAAGCGGTGATCGCTGCTCCGGTGCCTGCCCGGCCGAGCCGCCGCCCGCCTTGCTCACGCCGGGCTTCTCGGCCGGCAGCTTCGGTGTGGGGGGTACGGGTTTGTCTCAAAAGATGCTCCTCCAGTGGTTGCGGTTTTCGTGAGATCTGCGATGCTGCGCCGGGAGACAAGCGCGAGTGTGCTGAAACTCAACGATTCTCCCAATCCATATACGAGCCGCCGCCGTCTTCGGATTGGTTTGACGCAAGCTCGACGTGCAAGTCGCTCATCCGCCCACTTTTCGTGACCCGCAAGCCGCTCGTAAGCGGGCTAAGAGACCGCCCGCTCGGCGGCTTCGACAGTATTGCGCAGCAGCATCGCCACGGTCGTCACCCCAACCCCGCCGAGGCGGGGAGTGACCCAGGAGGCGACTTCAGTGCACGACTCGTCCACGTCGGAGAGTGCCCGGCGACCCTGCCAGGTGAGCCCGCCGCCGATCACCACCGCGCCGGGCCGGACCATGTCAGCTTTGATCATGTTCGGAGCTCCCGCCGCCGCCACGACAATGTCAGCTTCGCGGGTCACTGACGCTATGTCGGCAACGCCGCTGTGCAGGAGGGTTACCGCAGCGTTGGCGCCCGGCTCTTTGAGCGACATCAGAATCGAAAGGGGACGACCGAGCGTTGGGCCGCGGCCGACTATCACAATCCTCGCCCCGTCGGTGGGAACCCCGTAAAAGCTGAGCATCGCCTGTATCCCAAGCGGCGTGCAAGGCCGTGGGGAGCCGCTGTCACCGAGCGCCAGGAGTCCCAGGTTGGTGGGGTGCAGGCCGTCCACGTCTTTTGCCGGGTTCATCGCCTGCATCGCCTGGTTGAAGTCGAAGTGCTCGGGCACGGGATGCTGGAGGATGTAGCCGTGCACGGTGTCGTCGCCCGCGAGGCGGACCATCTCCGCTATCAGGTCGGACTGGGTGGCCTCGGCGGGGACTCTCACGTCTATAGAGCGGATGCCTACCTGCTCGCAGGTCGCATGCTTCTTGGCGACGTAGCCGACGCTAGCCGGGTCGTCGCCGACGAGTACCGTCGCCAGGCCCACACGGTGGCCACGTTGGCGCAGGCGGGCGACTCGGACTTCGACGTCGGCGAGAACCCGCTCGGCGACGGGGGAACCCTCAAGAAGTTGAGCTGGCATCAGTGTTGGAACTGCCTTTCCCCGGTGAACACCATCACGAGACCGTGCTCGTCGGCGGCTGCGATCACTTGGTCGTCGTTGACGGACCCGCCTGGCTGGATGACCGCTGCCACGCCGGCGGAGGCCGCAGCGTCGAGCCCGTCGCGGAACGGGAAGAAAGCGTCGCTGGCAGCGGCACCGCCCTTGGCCCGCCCGGCTGCCCGGGCCGTAGCGATCTCGCCGGGCGTGACCCTGTTCTGCTGGCCCCCGCCGATGCCGACAGCCATTCCGCCGGCGGCGAGGACTATCGCGTTCGACTTGACCGCCGCGCAGACTCTCCATGCGAGCTGCATGTCACGCCAGTTTTCCTCGGTCGGCTGGGCCCTGGTCACGACACGCCAGTCCGCGCGGCCAGCGACGAACCGGTAAGAGTCCTGCACCAGCCACCCGCTGCTGATCTGGCGGAGGTGGAGTCCGCTGGCGTCGGGCTGGGGGGCCGACAGGACCCTCATGTTCTTGCGCTTAGCGGCGAAGAGCTCCAAAGCGGCCGGTTCGAAGTCGGGGGCTATAAGCACGTCGGCTTTCGCGTTCGCGACGATCCGTGCGGCGACTTCCTCGCTTACAGGCCCGTTGAGAGCGACTATCCCCCCGAAGGCCGACATCGGGTCGCAGTCGAAAGCGCGTTCGTAGGCGGCAGCGACGTCGTCTGCGACGGCAGCACCGCACGGGTTGGCGTGCTTGACGACCACGGCGCCGGCAGGGCCGAGGTCGCCGAGCTGGTGGACGAGCCGCCACGCAGCGTCAGCGTCGTAGAGGTTCAGGTACGACAAGGTCAAGCCACCGTGAGGGACCACCTGGTCCCACCAGCTCGGCTCGCCGATCGCTCGGTACCGGGCGGCGCGCTGGTGCGGGTTCTCCCCGTAGCGCAGGCCCGAAGCCAGCTCCAGCGACAGGTGCAGCGTGGCGGGTAACGCACCCGTGTCAGCGTCCGAGCCGGCGAACCAGTTCGCAATAGCAGCGTCGTAGGCGGCGGTGTGCGCGAACGCTTTGGCTGCAAGACGCCTGCGCGTACCCTGGCTGACCTCGCCGTGTGCGGACAGCTCTGCGAGGATCATCTCGTAGTCGCCGGGGTCGACTACGGACGCGACGTGCGCCCAGTTCTTGGCTGCAGCCCTCACCATGGTCGGCCCGCCGACGTCTATCAGCTCGATCGACGGGTTCGCCCGGAACGGGTACAGGTTGCACACGACCATTCCGATGGCCTCGATGCCCTGGGAAGCCAGGTCGTTTCGGTGGTCGCCGTCGTCCAGGTTGGCGAGGATACCCCCGTGGACGGCTGGGTGGAGGGTCTTGACCCGGCCACCGAGGATCTCAGGCGCGCCTGTTACTTCCTCCACCGTCGAATGGGGAACCCCGGCGGCTCGCAGGGCGGCTGAGCTGCCGCCGCTCGCGATGACCTCGTGGCCGAGGTCGACGAGGGAGCGGGCTAGGTCGTCCAGGCCGGTCTTGTCGTAGACCGATATGAGCACTCTCACTGTGTCGCTCCTTGGCTGCGCGGGTTTTCGATGGTCTGTTTCGGCGTGACCCCAGGGTTAAGCTCGCGGTCGCTTATGTCCGCAAGGAACGCCCGGATGGTCTCGGGATAAAGCCGGCGCTCCACCTGCTTTATTCGCTCGTGCAGGGACGACTCGCTGTCGGCGGCCAGGACTGGGACTTCCTCTTGGGCAAGGATCGGACCTTCGTCGACGAGCTCGGTAGCCACGTGCACAGTTGCCCCTGTCACCGCGACCCCAGCTTGCAGGGCGTCGCGAACGGCATGCCAACCTTTGAACGCCGGAAGCAGGGACGGGTGGGTGTTTAGAACCCGGCCGGCGTAACGCTCGAACATCGGCGCCGTCAGGACCGTCGCGAAACCCGCCATAGCGACGACGTCCACCTTGTGCCGTCCGAGCAGCTCCACAAGGCTGGCGCTGTAGCCGTTACGATCGAATTCCGCCCCGAAGCTGTAGCGTTGCAGCAGTTCAGCTTGCAACCCCGACGAGGCTGCTACCCTCAGCGCCCGGCAATCCCGGTCGGACACGACGACCACTATTTCGAGACCGGCTTCGATAACCGCTTCCAACAAGGTTCCCGTACCCGACGCCAGGATGGCCAGCCGGGGAGCTTGCAAGGTCACCGTGCAACGATACTCGCTCCACGCCGGAGCCTTGGCGCTCGGAACGCTTCCGTCATTGGTCTCGTTGGGTGGGCTCTGTGTCGGGCCTTGGCCGGATGAGAAGATCCGGGGAGAGCGCCAGCAGCCTATCCTGGCGGGGTGACCCGCATCTCGGACATGCTCGCAAAGGGCCGGACGTTCTCCTTCGAGTTCTACCCGCCGCGCGACGACGAGGAGCACGGCGTCCTCGTCGAAACCCTCCAGGAGTTGCAGCCCCTCGGGCCGTCGTTCGTGTCGGTCACCTACCGCGGTGGTCGCGAGTCGAGACAGCGGACATACCAGCTGGTCGTCGGGATGCTCCAGACGACCAGCCTTACACCGATGGCTCATCTGGTGTGCGCAGCGCACAGCCGTCTCGAGCTGGCCGAGATTCTCGTCGACCTGAGAAAAGCAGGCGTAGACAACTTGATGGCACTCGGAGGTGACCTCCCCCAGGGCCCGGCGGCCGGGCAGGGCGAACTGAAGCACGCTGTCGAACTGGTAGAACTCGCGCGGGCGATCGGGGGCTTCTCGATCGGGGTGGCTGCTCACCCCGCAGGGCATCCTCGCTCGCCGGACCTTGGCTACGACCGGGACCGTCTCGCCGAAAAGCTGCGCCTCGCAGACTTCGCGGTAACCCAGTTCTTCTTTCGTAGCGCCGAGTACTTTCGTCTCGTCGACGACTTACTGGCCCGAGGGGTCGACAAGCCGGTTCTGGCAGGGATCATGCCTGTGACGAGCTTGGCTGCCATACCCAGGCGGGCCGAGATGGGAGCCGCGGTGCCCCCAGAGATGGTGGAGGCTCTCGAAGCTGCTGGCGATGCGGCGTCCGTGAGGCGTACCGGCATTGAACTCGCTACCACCATGTGCCGGGAGCTGCTCGACGGCGGAGCCGCAGGCCTGCATTTCTATACCCTGAACCGCTCGGCCGCCACCCGGGAGATCTACACCAACCTCGACCTAGCTCCGGCGACGTTTGGTGGAGCCCGCTGAACAGGTGTGAGAGTAAGATGTCACAAAGAGCGGGACTTGTAGGCCGGACCTAAATCCGCTCGTGTCGTGCTCAGCGCAGTCGGGCAGTGGAGCGGGGTTGCCCGCAGATGCCGATGAGCGGGGTTGCCCGCAGATGCCGATGACAAATTGTCGAAGGCGGCTTGCCCGACACCCGGATCGGGGCCGGCTTGCCGGTAACATCTAGGTCATATGGCTGACAAGATCACGATGCAGGCTGACGGGACCCTCGCAGTTTCCGACGAGCCGATAATCCCATTCATCGAAGGTGACGGGACGGGGGTGGATATCTGGCCTGCCGCTCAGAAGGTGCTGGACGCGGCTGCGGCAAAATACTCCAAGCGCATAGCCTGGAAAGAAGTTCTCGCAGGAGAGAAGGCCTTCAACGAGGTGGGCGATTGGCTGCCCCAGGAAACCGTAGACGTGTTTCGTGAATACCTGATCGGGATCAAAGGCCCTCTCACTACACCCATAGGTGGTGGGTTCCGTTCTTTGAACGTCGCTTTGCGCCAGCTGCTGGACCTTTATGTATGTCTGCGACCCGTTCGCTGGTTCGAAGGTGTGCCGTCGCCCGTGAAGCGCCCTGAACTCGTGGACATGGTCATCTTCAGGGAGAACACCGAGGACATATACGCAGGTCTGGAGGTCCAAGAGGGCACCCCCGAGGCCAAGCGAATGATCGAGCTTCTCCACGACGAGTTCGGTTGGGACATTCGTGCTGACAGCGGGGTGGGGATAAAGCCTGTGTCAGAGACGGGTTCCAAGCGTTTGGTGAGGGCGGCGATCAAGTATGCGGTCAGTCACGGGCGCAAGTCCGTGACGATCGTCCACAAGGGCAACATCCAGAAGTTCACCGAAGGAGCGTTCCGGAACTGGGGGTATGAAGTAGTTCGGGACGAGTTCGCCGACGTAGCTGTCGGTTGGGACGACTGCGACGGCAAGCCGGGTGACAGGATCCTCGTCAAAGACGCTATAGCCGACATAACCCTCCAGCAGGTCCTCACCCGTCCCGACGAGTTCGACGTGATCGCCACGACCAACCTGAACGGCGATTACCTCTCCGACGCTCTAGCGGCACAGGTCGGTGGTATAGGCATAGCCCCAGGGGCGAACATCAACTACGTGACTGGTCACGGCATCTTCGAAGCGACCCATGGCACCGCTCCCAAGTACGCCGGGCTAGACAAGGTCAATCCTGGTTCGGTGCTGCTTTCGGGTGTGATGATGTTCGAGCACCTCGGCTGGTCCGAAGCCGCAGCCGACATCGTCAGGGCCATGGAAGCGACCATCGCGGACAAGATCGTCACCTACGACTTTGCCCGTCAGATGCAAGGGGCGACAGAGGTCAAGACCTCCGAGTTCGCCTCGGCGATAGTCGACCGTATCTGAGTAGCATGCGCTCCGGGCGACCAGCTGACTGGAACGCCCGGAGCGCTAAGCGCCCGCTCCGTCTTTAACTAGCGGAGGTGGAGATCAGGGGATAAGGCCGAGGGAGCGGACCGCGTCGCGCTCTTCGGCTAGCTCGCTCACCGTCTTATCTATGCGGGACCGGGAGAACTCGTCGATGTCGAGGCCTGTCACGATCTTGTAGGACCCAGCAGAAGTCGTGACCGGGAACGACGAGATCAGCCCCTCGGGGACACCGTAGGAGCCGTCGGAGGGGACGCTCATAGACACCCAGTCGCTTTCGGACGTGCCGGCCATCCAGTCGTGGACGTGGTCGATGGCAGCGCTGGCTGCTGACGCAGCGCTGGAGGCTCCTCGGGCTTCGATGATGGCAGCGCCTCGCTGTTGGACGACAGGAATGAATTCCTTCTCGACCCATTCCTGATCTGCGATGACTTCGGCTGCCGGTATCCCGTCGATCTTGGCGTGGGTAATGTCGGGGTACTGAGTCGCCGAGTGGTTGCCCCAAATCGTCATGTTGGTGACGTCGCTCACTGTGCGCCCAGACTTGGCGGCGAGTTGCGCCTTCGCCCGGTTCTGGTCGAGGCGGGTCATCGCCGTAAAACGCTCAGCAGGTATAGCCGGGGCGTTGTGCATGGCGATTAGGGCGTTCGTGTTAGCCGGGTTGCCGACCACGAGCACCCTGATGTCCTTGGCGGCGTTGTCGGATAAGGCTTTGCCTGCGACGGTGAAGATCGCCCCGTTCGCCTCAAGGAGGTCCTTGCGTTCCATGCCCTTGCTGCGAGGCCGGGCTCCGACGAGCAGAGCGATGTTCGCGTCGGCAAAAGCGACGTTGGCGTCGTCGGTGGCGACCACGCCGGAAAGCAGCGGAAAGGCACAGTCGTCGAGCTCCATCACCACCCCCCGAAGAGCCGAAAGCGCCGGGGTCACCTCAAGAAGCTGCAGGATGACGGGCTGGTCCGGTCCTAGAACGGCGCCGCTCGCGATGCGGAACAGCAGGCTGTAGCCGATCTGGCCCGCGGCGCCGGTCACTGCAATTCGTACGGGTGTGGCAGTCATATGTTGTCTTCTAGCCTCCATCGAGAGCGCCGTTGACTCGGCGGTGTGTGCACGCCCCGACGATAGGCCCCCTCGGGGGTTGACGGCCAACCGGGTCTGTGGTCCTCCGCTATCGCGATGGGAGCGACGCTAAGAGCAGGCGGCCTCCGGGTCGCCTAGGAGCTGATCGTCGGGGGCGACACGACGCCCAAACGGTGAAGGTACCCGAGCTTACGCTCGACGGCCTGGCGCCAAGCTGACAGGTCCTTGTTGAAGTGGTCCCTGTCGCCGTCTTCGAAGGCGTGCTCAAGTTCGTCGAAGGCTGCGTCCTCCGCGTCGAGCAGCGCCCGGTAGCGGGTGAGGAACTGGTCGTCGATTACTTCCGACAGCGTCACTTGCCCTACCTCCTGGGTCATGGTTCGCCTAACATAGCCGGTCCGCCGGCTGCCGAGAAGATTGTCGATCGGCGAACTTCACTTGGCACCGGGTCCGCGAAGCAGGCTTCGCTATCGGAAAGGTCGATCGCGAGAGGGTTCCCTCGCACCTTGAGACGGCCTTGCGTCAACGCGACGCCCGCGTTCAGCTCCCCGGACGCGATCGCAGCGGCCGTTTCCCAGTCGCAGGTCACCGTGAGATCGGCCTGAGCGGCCTCGGGATCTACAGGCCAGATGATCCGGCAGGTCCCTGACGAAGCCTCGACCCGGTATCGCACGGTGCCGTCGGGGGTGCCCTCCACCACCTGCTCTAACACCACGGAACGTCCGGGCCGCTCTACCCACTGCGGGGCTTGCCTTTTTACCGCGTCGAACCAGCCGGTCGACAAGTACCGCAAAGGCCGCTGGCTTGTCCGCTGCCAGTCGTCGCCGCCACGGGGAGCTTCTTCGTCGGTCATCAAGAAACAATCATCGGCGAGCGTGGACTCCACATCCAGTCAGGCCACGATTTCCGTGACGTACCTGTTGGAAGCCCGCCCGCCGGACCATCCGAGCGCTAGCTCCACCACCATGGTTCCAGGTGAAGTTGAGCGGGGCAGCTCGAAGGACGGTTTGCCTACGAGAACGCACGAGTCCGCAGCGACGCTTCCCTCGTAGCGCCAGCGTCGCTCATCGCCCGGGTAGCGCACCACCAACTCCAGCGCCGCACGCTCGACCGGTTGGCGCAGGTCGCTGATAGCGTGGATTGCTAAGCGGACCCGCTCGCCGGGCCGGTACGAGGCGCTTAGATGGTCCGCTGTCACGATCACAGGGGCGCAGGCCGCTTTCAGCGCCCGGTAAGCGCGTTTGGGGAGACGGTCGTGGTCGACCAAGGCGAAGGAGACGGCAGGCTGCGCGTCGGCCAGCATCGACACGCAGAACCCTCCCGTCGGACGATATTTGAGCCGGCGCAGAGCTTCCACCTGGTAGCGGAGGAGGTTTGCTTGGAGCCGCTGGGTCGCCGCCCGCCAATCTTCGAACGTAGCGAACTGCGAAGGCGGGACTCTCGCTTCGAAAGTCTCCAGGTCCAGACCGTGATGCTCCGAGAGGCGCTCCCAGTCGAGGTCCGGCCAGGCGCCGGGCTCCATGAAAGCGGCGCTGTCAGGCGCCGAGGCAGCTCCGAAAGCTCCAACGAACCGTCCGGCGTTCGGGAGGTGTGCGATGAAGGAGGCGAGCCCGGACGCTTCCCCGTAGTACCAGCCGAAGTACAGGTGGCTGTCGGTGGCACCACCGGGGTGGGGCAGCAGCCCCGATCGCCCTACCGTGGCGCGGGTGGCGTCTTCGCTGCGCAACGCCCGGCGGGTGGCCCGGTCAAGGAGGTGTGCCTCCCAGTCCGGCTTGGCCGCGGCGGCAGCTGAACGCAGCGGCGCCGTCCGCTTGGCGTACCCGATCTCGGAGGGGTCCTCGCGAAGCGGCTCGTCGTGGGCGCACCACAAGGCGATGGAGGGGTGGTGGCCGAGGAGGCGCACAGCTCTTCTTGCCTCCTCCGGGGCTTTGCGGCGGATTCCCGAGTAGCCCCATTTCAGGGGAAGGTCCTGCCAGATGAGCATGCCACGGCGGTCCGCCTCGGCGTAGAGCTCCGGGCGTGCGACGTGGCCGTCCAGGCGCATCAGGTCGAACCCGGCTTCAGCCGCCAATGAGACGTCCCGGGCGACCTCGATCGGCGTAGCGTGAGCAAGGTCTCGCCTGGTAGGAGCGCAGTTGACGCCTTTGAGGAACATCCTCTCGCCGTTCACCACGGCGACGAAATTACGAACCCGCACCTGTCGTAGCCCCGTAACTACCTGCCGGCTGTCGCTGCGAGTCGACGCCTGCGGGGAGTTCACGTCGACTGTCACCTGGTAGAGGGGTTGACTGCCGAGGCTGTGAGGCCACCACAAGTCCGGGGTGTCGACAGCGACAGTCCAACGAAGTCGGTTCGACCCCGTCGAAAGACTGTGATCGGTCTCCCTCACCAACTCGGGTTGGACTGGACCTTCGACCGCCAGCTTGGCTACGGAGGTGCGCAAAGTAGCCGGCGCCGAGCTCTGCGCGTCCAGCTCGACCTCCAACGCGAGGACCGCCCGGTCAGGGTTCGCCTCCTGGCAGAGTACCTTCAGGTACACGATGCGCACGGGCCCGGTCGCGTCTAGGTGCACCTTGGACCAGATCCCGCCCGGGTTCCACGCGGGGTCGATGTACGGCGAATGCTGGAAAACGCCGGTGAGGCTGCGTTTCGCCCGCCGGTCAGTGGGAGGGGGGCAGCTCACCTCCACCGCTAGCAGGTGCTCGCCGTGTCGCGCGTTGAGCAGCTCGGTGACCTCGAACGAGCTCGGGTAGAAGTACCCTTCCGCGTCCCCCAGGTACTCCCCGTCGAACCAGACGCTGGCCTGATAAAAGATTCCGTCGAAGATGACGAAGCGCCGCGACGGCGTCGCCTCGTCCTGAGGGTCACCATGGCCTTCGAAGTTGAACCGCTTACGGTAGAGGATCGGCCCGTCAGAGCCTTCGAGGCCCGGGACGTTGCGCCAGTGCCCTGGGATCTCGGCGACGGTCCAACCGTCGTCCGGGTAAACGCCCTCGACGAACTCCGCCCGCCGGTCCTCGGTCGACTCCGCCACACGCCACGGCCCGGTCAGATCCATCCCAAGCCAAGCTAGTCCAGGTCCGCGCACGCGGAGATTGCTGAGCTCGACGGCCGCGACCCTGACGGGCCTCCAACTCGTGTCAAGGGCTTCGCTCCTCAAGGCGCGGAAGGTACCCTAGGGAGTATGCAAAGCGAGCGGGGTGACTGATGGCGAAGTCTGCGATACTCGCTTTGAACTTGTGGGACCCTCACGTCGGTCTGGCGCTGTGGGCGGTACTGGCCACAGCGTTCCTGCTCGGCATGATCCACGGGGTCACCCCAGACGAACACACGTGGCCTATCACCTTCTCATACGCGGTCGGCGGGTACTCGAGCCGTGCGGGTATGCGCAACGCGCTCGTCTTCTCCCTCGCTTTCACCTTTCAACGAGCCCTGGCGAGCGAACTGGCTTTCCTGGCGTTGGGGAACTTCTTGACACTCGGATCACGGGGCGACTACATCGTCTACGTGGTCGTGGGATTCGCGATGTTCTGGGCGGCCCGCTACATTCACGGCGGCAAGCTGCCCTGGCACTTCGACCTTCACCTTCACGAGGGAAAGCCGCGGGTCAAGTCGGGCGGGGGGACGGTGATCCCCGCCGCCGGCCACGACCATGAGCACACCCACGTGCACGCGCACGTTCACGGCGGGGTCGCGCTGAACCCCGCCGCCCCGCACTGGACCGCGGACAGCTGCCCCGAATGCCACGAACCTAACCTGGTCGACCCGCGAGCGTGGATGCCGGCGTTGCACGGCTTCATAGCCGGGTGGGGTTTCGGGGCGTTCGCCCTGATCGTCTACACCGTGCTCGCCCCGTCGATGCCTTCGGCGTGGTGGGGATGGCTCCCCGGCGCCCTGTTCGGCCTCGGGACCACCGCCGTGCAGGTCATGGTAGGTGGGCTGGTGGGCTGGATTGTGCGAAGGAAGGGTGCCTCGCCCCAGGTGAGCCGCCGCCTCGGCCTGGTGGTCGCCGGGCGTACGCTGGCAGTCGGCGGGATTGCTTTCGTGCTGGGCGGCCTCTTCGGAATAGCCTTTCCTAACCTGGCGTCGTTCAGCGTGTCCACAGGAGTGCACGTGCACAACCTCGCTCATCTCGGGCTGCCTCTGGTCCTGGTGGTCGTGTCCGTCGCCGGGGTCGGTGTCGGGTCTCTTGTCAGCGAGATCCGCCACATCCCATCGCAGGCGGTGGCGTCTAGCGCGGTGGCGCAGGCCGGTTCCTCCGCGCGTCGACAGGAAAGCGATGCGCCGGGCGCGTAGCCATCTCCTCGTAGACCGCCCAGCGCATGTCCACGGCGTCCTGGGCGAGCAGCTCAAGCCGGGAGGCTTCCTCGGGATCGCTGGCAGCGAGACTCGTGTAGCGGATCTCGCGGTTGGTGTAATCGCGAAGCGCTAGGCGGGGACGGGGCGAGTCGAGCAGGAACGGGTTGCCGTCGCTTTCGCGCAGTACAGGGTCGTAGCGGAGCAGCGGCCAGTAGCCGCTCGCGACCGCCCTGTACTGCTGGGCAAGGCCCTGGCTCATGTCGATCCCGTGAGCGATGCAGTGGCTGTAGGCGATTATGAGAGAAGGACCGTCGAAGGCTTCGGCCTCCCGGAAAGCTTTTAGGCACTGCTGGGGGTCGGAGCCCATGGCGACCCGTGCTACGTAGACGCTGCCGTAGGCTATCGCCTGCAGCGCCAGGTCCTTCTTCTCGGCTGTCTTGCCTGCCGATGCGAACTTGGCGGTAGCTCCCAGCGGCGTCGCTTTGGACGCCTGTCCTCCCGTGTTGGAGTAAACCTCGGTGTCGAGAACTAACACGTTGACGTCCCGGCCCGCGGCGAGCACGTGGTCGAGGCCGCCCGATCCGATGTCGTAAGCCCAGCCGTCGCCCCCGACGATCCACACGCTGCGGCGGACCAGGTGATCAGCGACGCTGCGAAGGTCGGTAGCGTCGGGATCCTCCATTCCCGAGATACGCTCGGCCAGGACTTCAAGGCGCCGGCGTTGGGCGGCGATCTCGGACTCGCTGCGTTGGGGGGCGGTGAGGATCTGATCGACCAGGTCGGCTCCGATCCGGTCTCGCATCCCCGCCAGGCGCCGGCGGGCGATGGCCGTGTGCTGATCGGCGGCGAGGCGCATGCCGAGACCGAACTCTGCGTTGTCCTCGAAGAGGGAGTTGGACCATGCGGGTCCTCGCCCGGAACTGTCGGTGGTCCAAGGGGTGGTCGGGAGGTTCCCCCCGTAGATCGACGAGCACCCGGTGGCGTTCGCTATCAGCGCCCTGTCCCCGAACAGCTGGGACACCAGCTTTAGGTAGGGGGTTTCGCCGCACCCGGCGCAAGCCCCTGAGAACTCGAACAGCGGCGTGAGGAACTGGGTTCCGCGCACCGTAGCGAAGTCCACCCGGGGCCGCTCGGGCGTGGGTAGCTTTTCGAAGAAAGCGGTTGACAGCCTCGCCTCGGCTAGGAGAGGCTCCCGTTCGGCGAGGTTGATCGCCTTGGCCGTCCCGTCGACGTCCACCGGGCAGGCCTGGACGCACAGGTCGCAGCCGGTGCAATCCTCCACGTACACCGCCAGGGTGTAAGCCGTATCGGGAAGACCACGAGCGCGAAGCGGCGCCGACTTGAACCCGGCAGGGGCGTCTTCGAGCAGGGACCGGTCGTAGAACTTCGCACGGATCACGCTGTGAGGGCAGACGAAAGCGCAGTTGCCGCACTGGATGCACGCATCTGGGTCCCAAGAAGCGACAAGCTCGGAGATGTTTCGCTTCTCGTACGCGGCGGTGCCGGTCGGCCACGTGCCGTCGACTGGTAGGGCGCTCACCGCAAGCTCGTCTCCCAAACCGGCGAGCATCGGCGCTGTGACGTCGGTGACGAACCTGGGAGCCCCGGCCGGTACCAGCGCCGGAGTGGGAAACTCCGCGCTGACCGACGCAGCTGTGGGCACCTTTGCGACGGCGTCGCGCGCCCGGCGAAGCGCAGCTAGGTTCGCTTCGACGACCGCTGCACCCCTGCGTGCGTAGGTCTTGGTTACCGTCGACTCGATGCTCTCCAGGGCGCTCGGGTAGTCGAGGATCCCCGATATCGCGAAAAAGCATGCTTGCAGGACGGTGTTCACCCGACCTCCGATGCCTTCCTCGCGGGCTATTCGAGCAGCGTCAATCGTCCACAACTCAAGGTTCTTGGCAAGAATCTTGCCCTGAACGGTGCTGTCGAGGTGCTCCCACATCTGCTCGGCAGGGTAGGGGCTGTTTATGAGCACCTGGGCGCCCGGGGCGGCCCTGTCCAACACCTCGGGACGCGAGACGAGGCTGAACTGGTGGCACCCCACGAACGACGCCTCGTCGACCAGGTAAGGGGCGTCGATGGGCTCCTTGCCGAAACGGAGGTGCGAAACCGTCCACGAGCCGGACTTCTTGGAGTCGTACACGAAGTAGCCCTGCGCGAAGAAACCGTGCGAGCCGAGGACCTTTATCGTGTTCTTGCTTGCGCCGACTGTACCGTCAGCTCCGAGGCCGAAGAAGACCGCCCGCAGCGTCCCCGGGGCTTCGACGTCGAGGGGTTCCCCGTATTGGATGCTGGTGCCTGACACGTCGTCGTTGATACCGACGGTGAAGTGCTTCTTGGGGTTGTCTGCAGCGAGCTCGGCGAAGACTCCGGCTGCCATCGAAGGCGTGAACTCCTTGGACGACAGGCCGTAGCGGCCCCCGCAGAGCACCTCGGTGTGGCGGGCTTCGCTCGCAGGCCCGGCGGCTTCGAGCGCCGCCGCGACGTCGAGGAACAGTGGCTCGCCGATCGACCCCGGCTCCTTGGTCCGGTCTAGGACCGCCACCCGGCGCGCCGAGGCGGGCAGAGCCTCCAGGAGCGCCTCGCCAGGGAACGGCCGGAAGAGGCGCAAAGTGATCACCCCCACCTTCTCCCCGCGGCCTGCCAGGGCGTCGACCGTGCGTCGCAGGGTCCTTGTGGCTGACCCCATCGCTACGACGACCCTGTCGGCGAGCGGGTCGCCGTAGTACTCGACTATCCGGTACCTGCGGCCGCTTAGCGCGCCGAGACGGTCCATCTGAGCTTGGACGATGCCGGCTACGGCACCGTAGAAGGGGTTGACGCTCTCGCGGGCCTGGAAGTACACGTCGGGGTTCTGAGAGGTGCCGCGTATCACAGGTCGTTCCGGGCTCAAAGACCGCTGGCGGTGAGAGTGGACCGCGTCGGGCGGTACGAGCTTCAACAGGTCCGCGTCGGAGAGCAACTCGACCGAGTTCAGCTCGTGGGAGGTGCGAAAACCGTCGAAAAAGTGCACGAAAGGCACCCGGGACGCAAGCGTCGACGCCTGGGCTACCGCGGCCATGTCGTGAGCCTCTTGCACCGACGTCGAGCCGAGGATCGCGAACCCTGTCTGGCGTACTGCCATCACGTCCTGGTGGTCACCGAAGATCGAAAGGCCCTGGGCTGCTATCGACCGGGCCGCCACGTGGATGACCGTCGGCGTGAGCTCACCGGCGATCTTGTACATGTCGGGGATCATCAAAAGCAGGCCTTGCGAAGCTGTGAACGTAGTCGCCAAAGCCCCGCCCTGTAGCGCTCCGTGCAGCGCCCCCGCGGCGCCCGCTTCGCTTTGCATTTCGAGAACCTGGGGGACGGTCCCGTACACGTTCGCCTTGTCGCTCGCCGACCATTGATCGGCGAGCTCGGCCATCGGCGATGCCGGCGTGATCGGATAGATCGAGCACACCTCGTTGAGACGGTAAGCGACCGACACCGCCGCCTCGTTGCCGTCTATCGTCACCGTCATCTAGCAGACCTCCATCTTCTCGGCCCCGGAGTCGTCGGCCGCTACACCGGACTCTTCGACCATTACGATCGCGTGCACCGGGCACTGCTCGAAGCAGACAGCGCAGCCCGTGCAGCGGTCGTAGTCGAATCGGTACCGGTTGCCCACGCCGAGCTTTATGACCGCGTCCTCCGGGCAAGCGCCAAGGCATCCGTCGCACTCGAAGCAGTTACCGCACGAAAGGCACCGTCCGGCTTCGAAGCTCGCCTGCGTGTCGCTCAGACCGCCGGTGACCTCGGTGAAGTCGGATAGCCGCTCGTCTGGAGATACCTGGGGTTGCGCCCGGCGGTCCGCGTCGGCGAAATACCACAGGTGAAGCTTGTCGAACGAGGCCAAATCGTGCTTGGCGGGGGCGTCACCGTCTTCGTGGCGTAGCCAGGCGTCTATGTGGCGGGCGGCTTTCCTGCCGTGCCCGATCCCGACGGTAACCGTCCGTTCGGCAGGGACCATGTCGCCACCTGCGAAGACGCCGGGGCAGCCGGTCATCATCGCCTGCGAGACGACCACGGTGCCGTCCAAGTTGAACTCGACGCCGGGCACGGAACGCAGAAACGAGGTGTCGGTGTCTTGACCGACGGCGAGGATCAGACTGTCAGCGGGGATGCGCTCGGCCCGCCCGGTCGGGCGGGCGATCCCGTCTGCGTCCAGCTCCATCACCTCTACGAGCAGGTCGGAGCCTTCGAAAGCGCTGATGCTCCGCAGCCAGTTGATCTTCACTCCTTCGGCCTGGGCCTCGGCTGCCTCTTCGGGGTGCGCGCTCATCTGGTCGGCGGTCCTGCGGTACACGACGACCGCCTCGGACGCGCCGAGCCTGCGCGCGGTTCGGGCGGCGTCCATAGCGGTGTTACCACCTCCGTACACAGCGACGCGCCGGCCTATCACCGGCCGTTCGCCGCTCGCGACGTCACGGAGGAAGCTGACCGCTTCGAGGATCCGGCCCGCGTCGCGGTTGGGTATGTCCACCTTCTTGGAAAGGTGCGCGCCGACCGCTACGAACACTGCGTCGAAAGCACCTTCGGCTCTAATAGCCTCAAGGTCGGTCACCTTACGGTTGGTGGTGATCGACACTCCGTAGGAGGCCAAACGGGATATCTCCGCGTCGAGAGTCTCACGGGGCAGCCTGTAGGCGGGGATCCCGTAGCGCATCATCCCGCCAGGGGCTTCGCCGGAGTCGAAGACCTCTACGCTATGTCCCGCCCTGGCGAGGTGGTAGGCGGCGGAAAGTCCGCTTGGCCCTGCGCCTACGACAAGGACCCTCCTGGTGCTGTCTGGTAGCGGCGGCGGTAGCTCCCACCCGTGCTCGACTGCCAAGTCCCCCAGGTAGCGCTCGACCGCGTGGATGGAGACAGCACTGTCGAGGTCGGCCCGGTTGCAGGAACTCTCGCAAGGGTGGTAGCAGACCCTGCCTTCCACCGCCGGGAAGGGGTTGTCGGCGACCAAGGCCTCCCACGCTGCTTTAGCGTGACCGGCTTGGAGGTGAGCCAGCCACGCCTGGATGTTCTCGCCGGCCGGGCACGCCGAGTTGCACGGTGGTAGCAGGTCCACGTACAACGGGCGGCGGGACCTGGTCGGCCCTGCCATAGGGACCTCCCCTGCCAGGTCGGGTAGGGCGGCGAGGTCAGCCGGTTTCACTTGGCCTTGGCTTCGACGCCGTCGCTGGCTATCAGCGCTGTCGCCTTGGCGACGATCTCGTCGTCGTCAGCCATGGCGAGCTCGTCGCTCAACCAGGCACCCACGAGCTCACCTTCGACGTGCCTTGTGGTGCCGTCGGGTGCGACGAGGAGCGCCTCCAAGATTCCCGCCTTGTCGAGCGCCACGAACGGGTCGGGATCCCAGCCGCCCGAGCGCATGACCATCGCGATCTTCGAGATTTCCAGGGGGGACTCAGCCCAAAGCGCCACCCAGGTGGCGATCTCGTCGGGATGGCGTCCCCCGGCGACGTAACCCATCCTCTGGTCGCTCTCCGCCAGCAGCTCGAGCACTTCGACCAGACGGCCGGACCATCCGTTCTCCTGGGCGAGACGGTGAGCGCTAGCAGCCGACACGCTACCCGTCTGATCTGCGTAGCGTTGCAGGACCTTCTGCAGGTCGGCGGCGCTGGGTTGGCCGGCATCGGCCTGGGGCTGCGGTTCGTTGGTGTGCTCGTTCATTGCTGCTCCTTTGGAATAGCTTGCTGTGACAGGCGGTGCTGTCACCCAAGTGGACCCTTTCGGGTCCTCCTGGCCTGTGCGCCTCAAGGGCTGTGACTCAATCATCGTCGCTTCCGAGGCGTTCCCGGTAGGGCCTTAGGTCACGATCGGCTGAAAGTGACTTCCGGCTCTACGACCCGCCAGCTCGTCGTCGTAGTTTTGGAGTTGAACATTCCGTGACATGGGTGACATGTCAGCAAGGTAAGGAGAGCGGTCATGGCCGATCAAGCTGATGCAGCAAACTCCGAGAAGATAGTCGTCGGATTCGACGGCAGCCCAGGTTCGCAGCGGGCCCTCGACTGGGCTCTGCGCCACGCTGTTGCGTTGGGCATGTCAGTCGAGGTGGTCCAGGCGTGGAGTCCTGGCGAGTTCGGGAGCGACTCGGAGCTCGGGGATTACACCCAGACGCGCTTGGAGAAAGAAGTCGACGCCGTAGCCACCCCGGCCGGCGTTGATTGGAGCGCTAGAGCTGTCCGTGGTCATGCGTCGAAGGTTCTCGAAGACGCGTCAAGCGAAGCAGCGATGCTCGTGGTCGGCTCCCGGGGTCACTCGACGGTCACGGGACTGCTCACCGGCTCGGTCAGCCTCCACTTG
>JAJZNG010000224.1:0-910 GCA_021847945.1 Actinomycetes bacterium
TCTCTGCGATCCGTTCCTCGGATTCCGGCGGAATGGGCACGCCGGCCAGTTCGGCCAGGCGCAACCGCACGCTCTCGCCGCCGATCGGCGTCCAAATGGCGTCCTGCGGCCGCTGTGTCGGCCCCAGGGCGGTCGTCGCCACCGGGACGGTGGCTTCGGCCAGGACCCGGCGGGCGCCGGCCTCCCGGCGCGGGTGGCCGAAGCAGAAGCAGATCCAGTAGGCGAGCCCGGAAGCGACCTCGAGGTCTTCGTAGCTCGTGAGCTTTCTCTCGAGGCGCTCCAGGGTCTCGGTCGAGCGGTCGTACTCCAAGCAGAAGACGACCCGGTTGCCGGCCTCCTCCCACGCGCCCAGCCCATCGGGCTGGGCGATCCGGTCGAACTGCTCCATGCAGTGAGGCTCGGACCACCAGAGCGACAGGTCGCAGTCCTCCCGCCGCCGCGACTCGGCGAGAAGGGCCGAGAAGAACCCGTTCACCCCGACCAGGTGCCGGAGGCGCTGGAACTTTCCGATGGCGAGCGCCTTGTCGGCCCGCCAGCGCGACCTGTCGGGGTCCTCGCCCCGTTCGGCGGCGACCACCATGGCGCCCAACTGGTCGAGCACGTAGTGGTACGGGAGGCTGGCGTAGCGGTGGTCGATCGGCTGGAAGCGGTCCACGAGCCGGAGCTTGTAGAGCGTGGTCAAGCGGTGCTGGGCGGTGTTCAGGTTGTCGAAGTACATCTCAGCCAGCTGGTCGGTCGTGAACACCCGGTGGCGATAGAGCATGGTCAAGATGATCCGGTCCCGCTGCGTCAGCCGGTGCGCCACCGTCATCACGAGCCCGTCGGCGGCCCTCGGCCGGAGAGAAGAAGCAGTCATGAGAACAATCCCAAGGAGTCGGGGTTCGCGACTGGCGGGGGTGGAGTAGCGACA
>JAJZNG010000224.1:920-2900 GCA_021847945.1 Actinomycetes bacterium
GGGTGCTCCGTTCAGGACTGGCGACCTCACTGGCAGGGGTACTGGCGACCACAGTGGCGACCCGCTGGATCCCCCTCACGCCGAGTACCCCGCACGGCGGGCCTTGGTGTGCCGGGCCGCGAGGCTGATCGCCGGCCCTTCGACCAGTGGCTCGAGGTTCGCATTGTGGGAGGCCGGGTGCGCTGGGACGTCTTCACATTTGGCGACGTCCCTACTTCACATTTCAACGTTACACGCGTCTGGTGGTCGACAAGAGCGTGGACCGGCAGATGGCTAGACCGCGCTACGGGAGTATTCTCGGGCTCAGAATGCCCACGTCGATGCGTTGTTGGGGCGATCCTGGGAACCCAGGTCAGCCAGCCTGGCCTGCGACCTCTGACGTAGCAGCGGCGACCGCACTTGGATCGCCGAGGTAGCGGACTTCAAGAACCTCGAGATTGGTGCGCGACAGCTTGTAAACCCTCGGGATGCCTGTGGGAATGTCCAGTGACACCACGTCCGGATCCGATATGTGCTCCAGGTGCTTGACGAGTGCGCGAAGACTGTTGCCGTGGGCAACGACGCACACCGTCAGTCCAGCCTGGAGGTCTGAAACAATGGTGTCTTGCCAGTATGGAAGGAGCCGCCCAACGACGTCGGCTAGGCATTCGCTCGTTGGAAGGACCTCGGGAGCAAGGCCAGCATAGCGGGGGTCGTTGCTTGGGCGCAGGGGGTCATCGGCTGCAAGCGGTGGCGGAGGAACATCGTAGCTTCGCCGCCACTTCTTGACCTGCTCAGCCCCGAAACGCTCAGCCGCATCCTTTTTCCCGAGACCCTGGAGTGCCCCGTAGTGGCGTTCGTTCAGGCGCCAGTGTTTCCGGATAGGGACCCAAGCTCGTCCCATCTCGTCGAGGGCCAGGTTCGCAGTTCGAACAGCCCGGGTGAGGACCGAAGTATGCAGAACATCGATCTTGATGTCTGGCTCGGCAGCGAGAAGC
This sequence comes from Actinomycetes bacterium, assembly GCA_021847945.1. Lineage (GTDB taxonomy): Bacteria > Actinomycetota > Acidimicrobiia > Acidimicrobiales > Palsa-688 > JAJZAM01. The sequence goes on from JAJZNG010000224.1 coordinate 1,898, forward strand.
CGCCCGGCTGCTAGCGCTTCTTGCTCACCGCGCGGGCTCAGGTCAACGTCGATCCAACCAGTGAACCGGTTCTCTTGGTTCCAGGTGCTCTGGCCGTGACGCACAAGGATGAGTGTGTGCATGTCACAAACGTATCCTGACCGCACCGTTTGGTCCCAAATGGCGCGGTCGCTTCAGGAGCGCTACCAGACTGCTTTGGACCAGCGAGTGTAACGCGCATGTCTCGGCCGTCGGCCACGAATCGCGAATCTGAAGCCAATTCGCAATTCAATCGAATCAGGAGTCCTAGTGGCCTTGCTGCAAGGGACTTGATACTGATACACTCATGTTTGCTATACTATGAGACAGATAGGGAACGATAGGCAGGAGGAAAGAAAGCAATGCCAAAGGCCGTAGGGATAGACCTTGGGACCACGAACTCGGTAGTCAGTGTATTCGAAGCAGGAGAGCCTACCGTCATACCCAACGCCGAGGGAGGACGTACGACCCCATCCGTAGTCGGATTTTCGAAGACCGGAGAGGTATTGGTAGGTGAGGTTGCCAAGCGCCAGGCGATTACCAACCCTGACCGCACGATCCGTTCAGTCAAGCGCGAGATGGGCACGTCATGGACGATCAATATCGATGGGAAGGGCTACACGCCCCAGGAGATCTCCGCGAGGATCCTGGGCAAGCTGAAACGAGATGCCGAGTCCTACCTGGGAGACCAGGTGACTCAGGCAGTTATCACCGTTCCTGCCTATTTCGACGACGCGCAGCGCACTGCCACTAACGAAGCGGGAAAGATCGCGGGCTTGGAGGTGCTCAGAATCATCAACGAGCCGACCGCTGCTGCTCTAGCGTACGGGCTGGACAAGGAGTCAGCAGACCAGACGGTTCTGGTATTCGACCTCGGGGGCGGCACCTTCGACGTATCGTTGCTCGAAATTGGAGAGGGCGTTTTCGAGGTCAAGGCCACCTCTGGCAATACTCACCTCGGTGGAGACGACTGGGACCAGCAGAT
>JAJZNG010000214.1 GCA_021847945.1 Actinomycetes bacterium
CGTCGAGGCCCATTACATACACCGGTCCGTTCGCTGCCACCTCTACCCGTCTACCAGACGGCTGTGACGCTCGACTGCCGCCGCGGCAGTACGCAGGCGCTCCCACCGCGATCCGGAGACCTCCACGAAGGGAACGTCGCCTGCCGCGAGCATCTCCCTGAAACGTGCTGTCATCCAGCCCCGGATGTGCTCGCCATCCCGGTAGCCGTCCTGCACGAACGGGATCTCGTCAGCCGTGAGGATGTAGAGGGACGGAGGCGCCGCCGAAGCGAGGTCAACCACGTACGACGGGGCCGGCGAGCCCACATAGCGCTCATGCCAGATCGCGGTCGCACGCGCGTCGGTGTCGGACACGACGATCGCATGATCACCACGCGCCGCCGCTTCGATGTCACGTGTCTGGCGCTCGGCGATGTGCACGAAGTCCGCGCTGGTCCAGGTGTGGTCGAGGCCGTTCTGTTCGGTGAACGCCCGTCCGTACTCAGGCACCCACGCAGCTCCAAGGTGGGAAGCAAGGTCATGCGACAGGGTGGTGGTACCGGTCGACTCAGCCCCCACCACTACGACCCGCTGGCAGTAGTGACCACGAGCTGGAGGGGCGAGGAGCGCCCAGTGGCCCGTGATGTCCGCACGGATCTCACGACCGCGACATTCCGTGCGGCTCCTGTCGATCTGGATGCTCGCGGCCTTCAGGCACGTGGCCAGGGTGGCTCCATAGCGCTCTCCCGAGATGACAGCATCCGGAACGAGGCCCTGGCTACGAACGAATGCCGCGTAGGCCTCCGAACAGTTCCGGCTGCAGTACTCGGATTCATGCCCGCACAGGTCCGGACAGGAGCGCACGGACGCCTGCGGGCAGACCTCCTCGACCCATCGGACCCTCACTGCCACCGCCACATCCTCGGGTCCGTCGTCGACGAAGACATGAAGGTGGCGACAGATGCTCGCGGCCCGATCGAGGAGTTCGACGTGCCCCAAGTGCAGTGGCCAGAACTTCCCGAAGACGACACCGGCGTCGAACTGGCTCATCGTGCCTCCCGGATGACGGGAACCAGCGGCGCATAGGCGTCCGAGCCGGCAAGGGCACGGCGCCATACGCGCAGACCTCCGATGCACATCGTGAGGAAGAGTACGTACACGATGGCAGTCAGATCGAGCCGCTTGACGACATAGAGCGGGACGTACACGAGGTCGGCAGCGATCCAGAAGTACCAGTTCTCGAGCTTCTTCCAATTGAGGAACACCTGCGCTACGAGTGAGATGCAGGTGGTGAGGGCGTCCCAGAAGGGGGCGACGTCGTGGGCCGCACCAAGGACGAGCGTGAGCCCCCACGTGCCCCCGATGGCGAACGCGACACCCAGCCCAAGGGACCAGCGTGGGGCAGGCTGGACCACGAGACGGGTCCTTTCCGGCCCACCGCGGAGCCACTGCCACCACCCGATGAAACCGAGCGTGATGTACACGATCTGCAAGGTCGAATCGGCCCACAACCGAGCGGTTGCGAAGAGGACCAGGAAGAACGCAGAGTTGGCGATTCCGACAGGAAAGTTTGAGATCCGTGCTTTCATCGTCAGCCAAACGGAGGCGGCGCCCGTGACGAATCCGAGGATCTCGGCCCAACTCACGTGGTCGTTCCCGAGGACGAAGACGACGTGGTTCAGAGGAGCCACGAGGTGCGCCAACCAGCTCAACATCAGGGTTCCTGCTTGCCAAGGAGCATGCCGAACCGCTGCATCGGCGGGTAGAGAAGGGTGGCAGGACCGACGCGGTAGAGCTGCGCCGGCGGTCCCCCCGTCCGATCCGTCGCCGCACCGATGGGTTCCAGGTACCCCTTGGCCGACAGGACTTTCCGGCGAAAGTCGCCCCGGTGGACCGGTCCACCCCAAACGGCCTCGTAGACCCGGCGAAGCTCGGAGATGGTGAAGGGCTCGGTGACGAAGGAAGCGGCGAGTCGACCCTCGTACTCGATCTTCCCCCTCACCCGTTCGAGAGCATCCGCGATGATGTGATCGTGGTCGAAAGCGAGTTCCGGGCCGTCAATCGAGCCCAGGTCTTCAACTGCGAAGAAGCGCGCTGCTGACGCATCCCCGCCCGCCGTCGGTACAGGAAGGTCCGGCATCATGCCGACGTAGGCGGTGGAGAAGACGCGTCCTCGCCGATCCCTGAACGGATCCCCGTACGTTCGCAGTTGCTCCAAGTACCCAGGGAAGACCTCCAGGCCCGTTTCCTCGAGCAGTTCCCGCTCGGCGGCGGCATCGAGTCCCTCGCCTTCTCCGTAGGCCCCGGAGGTCCCGAGCCTGACGAACCCTCCTGGCAACGCCCATCGGCCCAGGTCGGGGTGCTCGGCCCGGCGCACCAGGAGGATCGAGAGCTGGCCGTTGCGCACGGTGAAGAGCGCGACGTCGACTGAGTGTTCCGAGCGCGGGAAGCGACTCCGTTCCCGGACCTCGTAACGCGACAGAAACTCGGCCTCGCTCTCGGTTCCGCCGGTGTCCTCACGGAGCGCGAGTCGCCGCTTCCGACCTTCGGTGCCGACTACGTGACGAGCCGCCCGCTGCACTTGCGGTCCCTTAGCTATACTCATTATGAGTCTACGTTACAGCTAGACTCAGGTAGTTTCAATTTCCATTGGACCCCGGAAGGATGGGCTCCGGGTTCATTCCAGCCATGGTGGCGAGAGTGGAGATCCCACGATGGACCAGTCGCCCAACCGACAGAACACGATCCACGGTTGAGAACGACTCGGAGATCGGCAGTCGGACTTCGATGCCGGACCGGTTCCGGCGACGCAGTTGGCGTTCCAGCGACATCGTCCCGCTCCTGGCAAACGGATCGCAGCTGCGCGCGGGTGCCACATCCGCCCCGTGCCCGACCCTCACGGGCATGGGA
>JAJZNG010000114.1 GCA_021847945.1 Actinomycetes bacterium
CCATCGCAGGCAGTCTTGCCTATGCGGCACTCCGATGTTGGGCAGCCGGTGGTCTGAGCCGTGCGCCAAAGCGACAGAGAAGGGCGTGACGGGGAGCTATCACAGCCACCAGCGAGCAAGCATTGGCAACCCGCCAGAGGTTACTTCCGGACACTTGATGCATAAGTGTCATTATGCAGCACGATCAGACGGCCAGCCCGGCTCAAAAGATGTGCAGGCCGAACAGGCTCGCCACCGATATCAGGGCAGGCATGTCGGGGGTGATCGGGACGGTCTCTATGACGTCCACCTGTAGGTCCTCGTCGTCGAAGAGCGCCCAGCACTCCCACCCGCTCCGGATACGCGACTCGTAGCGGATGCCTGCGTACCGGGGCCGGTCACCGTCGGCTGCCATATAGGCCCACTCCGAGATCATCCTCGTCACGCGACGGTCGGGACCTCGCACGGTCGACACGTCCAGGTCGGAGAGCCCGATGGACGAGAGCCCCAAAGCCAGCTCGCGGCGAAGGAACTGGTGCGTAACGGGAGATTCGACGTCGAGGAACACGAGGGTCTCGGGTAGCCGCACGTGCACTGCCGTTCGCCGCTGGCGCCAGTCGGACGCGACCGTCCCGACCGTCATGAACCCGCGTTCTTCCCACTCATCCTTCACCAGCGCCAAGAGCTCGAGGCTCGGGCGAAGGCGCGCCAGTGTCTCGCCGAAGCAAGTTTCGAGGTCAGTGCCGAAGTACAGCACCCCATAGGTCATTGTCAGGGGGTCGAACCGGTTCCCACCCGAGGATCCCGGTCGCTGGAGGTTGGCGGGCACGCTGAGGGGGTTGTCGCCGCGTGCCACCCGCCACAACCCCCCTGGTGGGGCTGGGACGACGGCGGGCCCAACCGGCACGCCTACCCGCCAGACACGAAGGCGCGAGCGGCCGCCAGCGCTTCCTTCAGACGCCCATCTCTGATTGCCTCGGCCGGCGAGTCGTCGTCTAGCTGCGGGTTCATGCCGATGAACCAGGCCCGGACGACGTGGGCGCTGTCTTCGGCCAGCAAGAGGTGGAAGATCTGGAACGCGGCCCGCAGCCGGCGTTCGGCGTCTTCGCGCGGAGCTTGGCTACCTTGGGCCCAGCGCCCTACGCGCTTTGGGTCCGCGACCCCGGTCATGAAGGCCACCAGCTTCTGGCCGAGCGTCTCTTGGAGGTAGCGGGCGATGTCCTTTACCTCGAACACGACGGCCTTTTGGTGAGCGTCGACCGGTGACGTCCTCGTTGTGCCCGGCATCGGTGTGCTCCTCTCGGTCAACGGACCAGTCTGTTCACTACCTACCACACTACTAGCAACATCACCCTCTATACTACCTAGTGCGGCACCATGAGGCGAACCGTGGTGACCAGGATGGAGGCAGGTATGCCGTCAACAGTGAGCAGTCGGAGCTTTGGCTCGGTGGCAGTGACCGAAGATTTGATCGAGCTCGTTGGTCCGGACGTCATCGACAACGCGGTCGCTCATCTCCGCATGGGAGGGGGCGACTGCAAGCTCTGTGGCGACGCCATTCGGCCCACGGACCAGGTGTCGATGGTTGCCCGCCTGACGAGCGCGGGCGACAGCATCGGCTTCCTGCACTACCGTTGCGGACCTCCCCAGACCCTCGATGACCGCCGGAGCCGGCGTGCATCGCTGCGGATGGCAGAGTACCTAAGAGAGGTGTCCGCGAACGCCCAAGCCTTCGCGCTCATCCGGGACTACCCAGCGCCACATGCGGTCCTCGTCGTCAGCGCGCAGACCCCAAGCCTGGCGAGAGAGGAAAACGGCGACACGACTACACCGTGGTTGAACCTCGCCCTAGAGCAGGGCTTCACACCTATCGCGCCCGATGTCCTAGACGCCGCACCAGCCTTGCTCAAGGGCTGGTGCCTGGACGTCACCGGCGAACTGATCGAGTGTGGGACCGACCACCTCAAGCTCTTTTCCGGCACGCTCGACATCCCAAGTGGCTGGTTCGAAGCTCTTCAAGCGGAGGGGCAGTGCCTCGTCATTGCGGCTGGGCTCGGTGTAAGTTCGACTGAGCTCGGAAGCGATGCTGTCGGCGCGCTGAACGCCCTCGCTGCAAAAGGCCTGGTCGCCTGCACCCGAGTGGCGACGGGCACCCTATCGAGAGCGTCATGACGGTATGGTTGTGGCGGCGGTCGCCGAGTTGAAACAGCTGGATATGGGCTGGGCACCACGCGTCCGCAAGGTGTCAGGGATCGGCCGTTCCCTGGCCCGATGTCGCAGTAGGTCGGGGAAGGGCACGGGGCGGGTCGGTCGAAAAATCGAACGGACTGATCCCATTGTGCCGCAAGGTGTCGTGGCATCCCCCACAATGGGGCTGGATCAAGACCGAAGACTCGGTGCAGGATCGTTCCGTCCGGAAGTGCGAGTTCCTCCCTCGCGGTAACGGCCCGGTCGCAAGCCGGGCACTCGAGCACGCCAAACTGAAAACGGCGCACTATATGGTCTGGTGGTGGGGTTCTATTACCGCAACTTCCGGCCGCACGGTGATGGAACGGATCTCGAACTGACCGTCGACGTTCCACACTTCGGCGGCTACGGCGTGGCCCCAACCACGGCGCCCCAACTCCTGCCGGGCGGGCCTGTTCTGTCGAGCGACGTTTAGCGCCTCGCTAGGACTGCGGTACCTGCGGTTAGTCATCAGACCCTCAACGTCGCACCAGCAACGACCTGAACCAAAGTAGCGCCTTGAGGTCGGGCTAAGTCGACTCCTGACACAGAGGGGGCGAGCGGTCTCGGAGTGCCGATTGATGTCAGGTTCAGCTGGAGGGGGCTCACCCGACGAGACGCACGGGAGTCGGGCAGGTAGTGCATGTTCCATGCCACCAGTCCCCCATGCATAAGCATCG
>JAJZNG010000226.1 GCA_021847945.1 Actinomycetes bacterium
CGAACTCGTCTCGGGCGGCCCGGCCGATGCGTGACATTCGTCCAAGAGAGGGGTCAGGGTCCGTCGATACCTTAAGGCGGGTGTCACAAGCTCCGCGACTCCGCTTGCCCGGCGGCGAGTGGCCGGCGGGCAGCGACACCCGTCACGTCCTGCTCGACAACGGCGACCGTCCGATCGTCGAGATCGACATCCCGGCCACGGCGGCGATCTACCACGGCGCATGGCGCGACCCTGACGTCACAGACCGCCCAGTCGTGCTGGACTTCCTCCTACCCTCCCGGCAGGCCGTCGACGACACCTACAAGGCGCTCAGCGCCGCCGGCCATCTTGGACGCCAAGAGCCTTCTTCGGCACTCGCTACGCGGTTGTACGCAACCCCACGGCAACGACGTCGGCCTCATGAGCCCCACCCACCAGCACCGGCGCTTCACTCCCACGACCTGACCGTCCACACCAGGAGGACTTCCCTCTTGCGGAGCCCCGGCCGAAACCAATCCCCGGAACGCTCCGGCCGAGCCCACCCGGTTGGCCAGGGGCGGAGACAGAACCGCTTGCGAGAGCTCTGTGGTAGGGAGGGATGCCGGCTCCAGACTTCGCTCGATGCGAACCGCCCTAAGCGATGAGCCGTCACCGGTCGAGGTCTGAAGGTGTGAGGTCGAGTGGCGCCACCGGAAGGCGGGCCGCGTTGCTGGCTTCTACGGCTCTCCAGCATTGAGATGCCCTGATGGTAGGCCGGACTATCTGCAGGCGTGCCCCCTGTCAACCTCCCGCCATCGCTCCTACCAAGAAGAGCGCCTCGCGACCCTCTGACACCGCCGCCGGCAAGAGGGTGTCAGCCGGCTCGTGGGTGAGGTCCAAGTCGCAGGCGTAGAAGCGGATGAAGGGCCTGCGCTCCCCGCTGCGACGATCACGAAAAGTACCGCGCAGCACCGGGTAACACTCCTCCAAAGCGTCACATGCCCGTCCGAGCGTTACCGGCGCACTGACGTCGAGATCGACGATTCGTCCGGAGGACGCCAACACCTGCAGGTGATACGGAAGCGCAATTCGGATCATGGCAAGGTCTGAACCTCCACCGACAACACGCGCGGTAGATCCCTGACGATCGGGCTCCACGACTCCCCACCGTCGGGCGAGGCGTACACCTGACCTCCCGTAGTACCAAAGTACACACCACAAGGATCCATCGCGTCCACTGCCATAGCCGAACGCAGCACGTTGACATAGCAGTCCGACTGAGGCAAGCCACGTGTCAGCGGCTCCCATTCCTCGCCACCGCAGCGCGTCCGGTAGACGCGAAGCCTGGCGCCCGGCGGGTAATGCTCTGAGTCGCTGGCTATCGGCACCACGTACACGGTGTCAGGCTCGTGACTGTGCACGGAAATCGCAAAGCCGAAATCGGTGGGGAGATCGCCGCTGATCTCTCTCCACGAACCGCCGGCGTCGTCGCTTCGCATGACATCCCAGTGCTTCTGCATGAAAAGGGTGTCGGGTTTCGCAGGGTGCCTGGCGATGCGATGCACGCAATGTCCCACCTTGGCGTCCTCGTCGGGGATGCCTCCCGAGCGAAGACCGCGGTTAGCCGCGAGCCATGTCACTCCGGCGTCGGCCGAGCGGAAAACGCCCGCCGCCGAAATGGCCACGTGCAGGTTTTGCGGATTCGAAGGGTCGATCAGGATCGTATGGACGCACATTCCGCCCGCTCCGGGCTGCCACCCGGCGCCCGAGGGGTGGCTCCGCAAACCGGCGAGCTCCTCCCAGGTCTCGCCAGAGTCGGTCGACTTGAAAAGTGCAGCGTCTTCGACACCCGCGAAGACAGTGTCTGGATCGGTGTCCGAGGGCCTGAGCTGCCAGACACGCCGGAACTTCCAGGGTTGCAGCGTCCCATCGAAGTCCTGGTGGGAGCCACCCCGTCGGCGTAGCGAAAGTCGTTGCCAGCCGGTCTCCACGATCTTCCACCGTCATCGGAGAGTTGTATTACCTGGCCGAACCATCCGAGACTTTGCGAGGCGAAGAGCCTCGCCGGCTCGGCAGGCGAAGCGACCACGTGGTAGACCTCCCAACCCCCAAAGAGCGGACCGGTCACCTCCCACTTCGCTCGCCGCCCGTCGGCGCTCAGCACGAACGCCCCCTTCTGAGTTCCCACCAGGACCCGCACGCCAGTCATCAAACCTCCCTAACCTGAGCAGACTGGTCGAGACGGCTATGCGGTCACCGGGTTGAAGTTGAACATCCAGCGGACACCGAAACGGTCGAGGCAGGTTCCCCAGGTAGCACCCCAGAACATCTCGGTCAGCGGAGCCCCCTCGGTCGAGCCTTCTGACAGGGCGTCGTAAAGGCGCCTCGTCTCTTCAAGGGTATCGGGCTCCAAGTTGATCGTCGTGTTGTTGCCGATCCGTAGCTCGTGGCCCAACGACTCGAGCATGTCGGTTGCCATGATCACATGCCCGTCGAGGATCGGGAGCTCGACGTGCATCACCATCTGCCTCTCCTCCTCAGACAGCGACGGGCCGCCCGCGTCGAAGGGGACCTCGCCCATCCTTTGGATCTCTCCGATGTACTCGGTGCCGAAGACTCGACGGTAGAAGTCGAAAGCCTCCTCTGCGTTACCTTCGAAATTCAGATAGGTGCTTACCCTAGCCATCGAGCTCCTCCCCTGTTGCCCCAGAGTGTAGTCGCCGGCGCCGATGCTGCAACAGCATTCAGCCTGATCAGGCCGCTTCTAGAGCAAAGTCCGGTGGCGCAAGGTCATTGCGGTTGGCACGCACGAGCACCAGAGCAGCGAGCGCTCCGACGCCAAGCAGGACGGCACTGACGCTGAACGCCACGCCGTAGCCGTGGACGACGGCCGTGGCCGCTTCCGCCGGGGTAGTT
>JAJZNG010000206.1 GCA_021847945.1 Actinomycetes bacterium
TACGACACGGCGACCAGCCGGTATGTCGGGCTCATAGTCGGGGCCCAGGCGGCGAACGTAACCGGCACCAGCCTGGTAGTCCAGCCCGCGCTGGCGGCGGCGCAAGCAGCACGTGATGAGCTGGCCGCTGCTTCACCCGAACCGGAGGCACAAACCACAGCCGTCGGACCCAGTACCGAGAGCGGGCCTGCGACGGTCGACAACAAGCTGCGCCGCTTTTGGGCCATCGTGGCGCTCGACCCCGAGCGCTACCAAAAGGGCTTCTCGAACATCGCCAGCGAGATCGTCACCAACCTGGCGGCTCAGCTCGGCACCGAGGTTCGTATCACCGTCGACATAGAAGCAACCAACCCGGAAGGCTTCCATGAGGGCGTCGTCAGAACGGTGACCGAGAACGCCAACACTCTGAAAATCCCGCGCGACCAGCACGGCTTCGAGAAGAACTGAGAGGTAGCGCCGGGCCGGCCCTCGGCTTCTGCCTGCCGGGCGCCGAGCTCGTCCGACTCTTGGGCGGTCCAGCCTCTGGTGTGGCACGATGTCTGTGGTGCCCAGCGCGCACGCCGACGTCGAAGCCGCAGCTCGGTCATTGACGAGCAGAGGCCAGATGCTGTTCTCGCCCATCGAGCTGATCGAAGAGGTCCGGAGGCAAGGCTCGCAGTACCCGGACTCCACCTTGCGCACGCACATCGTGAGCTATATGTGCATGAACAAGAAGCCACGAACGGCGCTCTCGATAGACAAGGTATACAACTGGACCTGGGAGAATCTGAGGATCCTCATAGCGGGCGGCTGTTAGGAAGTAGGGGGCTCGAACCGATGGTGGCGTTGCCTGCAAAGACACGTGTCTTCGTGAGCTTCGACTATGACCACGACGACGATTTGCGGAAGATGCTGCTCGGGCAGGCGAAGAACGCCTCCACTCCTTTCCGTTTCGAGGACTGGTCAATCAAGCACGACACCAAAGGCTGGAGGGAGGACGCCCGTCGCCGAATACGACGATCTCAAGTCGTTGTAGTGATCTGCGGCCACTACACCGACAACGCTACAGGCGTGGCCGCCGAGATCGAGATCGCCCGTGAGGAGAAGGTCCCGTTCTGGCTTCTGCAAGGGAGGAAAGAGGGCACTTGCCGAAAACCAGCTGGAACCTCCTGGCTCGATCCAATGCATTCCTGGACCTGGACCGGGATCGAGTCGATGTGCCGGAACATGACGACCCCTTGGTGGAAGCGAATATGGTAACGCCCAGTTCGGCGGTCCCCGCTCCAGAGCAACCACTGGGCGCTGACGAATTAGCCACATATGTTGAGCTTTACAAGACCGCAGTGGAGATGGCCGACCGGACTTCTGCACGCCGGGCGGGCGCTAACACCTTCTTCGTAACCCTAAACACTGGCGTGACAGCGGTTGTTGGTATCGTGAGCGCTGCTCGCAAGCCTCCCCCGCATGGGACACTTCCGGCGTTCGACGCTTTCGGCCTCGTATTCACGGCATTGGCAGGGGTCATCCTTGCAGCAGTCTGGTGGGCGCTCCTCCGCTACTACCGCCGACTGAGCAGAGCAAAGTGGCACGTGATCAATCGCTTAGAGACTCGACTGCCGACGAGTCCATTCACTGACGAGTGGAAACTCCTCCATCCTGCTGATGCTCTCCATGCTCCTGATCTTCAGCTGGGTGACGAGGCTAGGCTTAAGCCTAAGTGGTGGCACGTGCGGAAGCGCTTATCACGTACGCGCCGGCAGATTAAGCACCGGGAGGCCACTGTTGTTGAACAGGCAGTTCCATTTGTCTTTATGGCGATCTACGTCGCGCTGGCAGTGAGGGTACTTCTCCAGTGACCTATCTGGACGTCGTAGCTACCGCCATTAAGAAGTGCACCCCAGACGACGCGCTGCCCGAGGACAACGCGATCGACCTATTTCGCAGCTACGCGGTCTTGCTGCTAGCAAAGGGCGAGGCTGTTACAGGTGAGGATGTCCACAATGCCTGGGTGGCCTGGATGGCCTCAAGGGGCCTCGTCCATGACTCCATGGTGCCTTTCAAAGATCTACCCCCGGCCACGCAGGCCGAGGACTCTCCCTTTGTGCTGGCCATCCGAGCGGCCGCCCGTTATCGTGAGGGCATTCGAAACGAGTAGCGCGCGCCAGAGTGTGTCCACGGGTGCCCCGCGTCAGAGTGAGCAGGAGTCAAGGCGGACGTACGTGCCGATGCCAGCGCCAATGGCTAGTCGCCCAAGCGCTCTACCGTCGGAAAAGGGTGCAAGGGAAGGGGTGTCGGCCGTCCCCCCCCACAGGTCCTAATGCAACCTTCGGTCCCCTTGCCTAAACGACCACCTTATCGGTCACCTCCGGAACCAAGCCAGACATCAAGGTAGTTCTCGAACAGGGCGTCGACGGGCTCGAATCCGTGCTCGAGCGGCAGCCGGTCCGAGACGTGTGCTGCCAGGGCGCCCGCGGCCGGCGCATCGGCCCAGTCAACGGCTAGTACTGTTTGCAGCCCCTCGAGGAGCGGCGGGTACTCCAAGAACTGATCTCCAGCGAGCAGGAGGACGCCAAAATGTGGTCCGGGGCCAGGGCGCCACGTCCCGTCGGGGCCTGTTGGTCGTTCGCGCCAGATGCGCACTGCTCCCGTCGCTTCGAAGATTTCAACACCGGAATCAGCCATCGTCTCGTACCATCGGTCGGTAGCGATGACCTGAAGCGGCGCCTCTATCCGCCGTTCGCCGTGCTCAGCCGGGACAGCCTCCGCATACCTCAGGGCCGTGGCCCACAACAGTGGGAAGGTTTCTTCGTCGAAATTGGCCACAACCGACCCACCCCGCGAGAACACAACGTGAAGGAGCGCCGTGATCGTGTCTTGCCACGCTGT